>NZ_JAKKRN010000100.1:0-559 GCF_025654245.1 Shewanella sp. SM29 | reverse complement strand
TGAGTGAAACTCATTTGGGTTGTATGGTTAAGCGACTAAGCGTATACGGTGGATGCCTTGGCAGTCAGAGGCGATGAAGGACGTAGTAACTTGCGAAAAGCGTTGGCGAGCTAGTAACAAGCATTTGAGCTAACGATGTCCGAATGGGGGAACCCAGCAGCATAAGCTGTTATCGCAACATGAATACATAGTGTTGCGAGGCGAACGAGGGGAACTGAAACATCTAAGTACCCTTAGGAAAAGAAATCAACCGAGATTCCCCTAGTAGCGGCGAGCGAACGGGGATTAGCCCTTAAGTCAGTGGGGTGTTAGTGGAATGCGTTGGAAAGCGCAGCGGCACAGGGTGATAGCCCCGTACATGAAAACTAACCATTGATGAAAACGAGTAAGGCGGGACACGTGACATCCTGTTTGAATATGGGGGGACCATCCTCCAAGGCTAAATACTCCTGACTGACCGATAGTGAACCAGTACCGTGAGGGAAAGGCGAAAAGAACCCCTGTGAGGGGAGTGAAATAGAACCTGAAACCGTATACGTACAAGCAGTGGGAGCGGTTC
>NZ_JAKKRN010000099.1:0-568 GCF_025654245.1 Shewanella sp. SM29 | reverse complement strand
AACTCCTTGACGCGAAACGGGAAATGCGTAGAATACGCAGCCCTAGCCAACTGGAAGCGTTCGGCGCTCAGTGTGGTACTCAAGTTCTCTTACGAATATTGAGTTGCTCTTTAACAAGATAAAACAAGAAATCTGTGTGGGCACTCACAGGTGTTGAGTTAATCGAAACTGCTTARCCTTCGGGTTGGCAGTCAAAAATTTAAATCAATGTAACAATGAGTGTTCATAGTAATATGTACAGTTTGTTTCAACCCTTCTTTTATAGGGAGTGCKAGAAACAAAAAATCAGAATTCATTGAGCCGTTTGACGWAAGTCAAACAACAAAACTTTAATTGAAGAGTTTGATCATGGCTCAGATTGAACGCTGGCGGCAGGCCTAACACATGCAAGTCGAGCGGCAGCACAAGGGAGTTTACTYCTGAGGTGGCGAGCGGCGGACGGGTGAGTAATGCCTAGGGATCTGCCCAGTCGAGGGGGATAACAGTTGGAAACGACTGCTAATACCGCATACGCCCTACGGGGGAAAGGAGGGGACCTTCGGGCCTTCCGCGATTGGATGAACCTAGG
>NZ_JAKKRN010000098.1:0-597 GCF_025654245.1 Shewanella sp. SM29 | reverse complement strand
CACCGACGTCGACAACGGCGAAGCGGTATTCCAAGTGCAAACCAATGTCGCCGATGGCAACTACGGTTTCTTCAGCATTGATGCCGACGGTAACTGGACCTACACCTTAAACAACAGCCACAGCGACGTGCAGTCACTCAAGGCGGGTGAAACCCTGACCCGTGACATCACGGTCACCAGTGCCGATGGCACCGCCAGCCACACCGTGACCATCACCATTGTCGGCGCGAACGATCCCGCTGACATCACGSTCGGTAACGGCGACAGCGATGCTGGCACCGTCACCGAAGACGGCGATTCCGACACCCTGCCAGGCACAGTACAAACGGTGGCYGGCACCTTAACCGTCACCGACGTCGACAACGGCGAAGCGGTATTCCAAGTGCAAACCAATGTCGCCGATGGCAACTACGGTTTCTTCAGCATTGATGCCGACGGTAACTGGACCTACACCTTAAACAACAGCCACAGCGACGTGCAGTCACTCAAGGCGGGTGAAACCCTGACCCGTGACATCACGGTCACCAGTGCCGATGGCACCGCCAGCCACACCGTGACCATCACCATTGTCGGCGCGAACGATCCCGCTGACATCAC
>NZ_JAKKRN010000097.1:0-605 GCF_025654245.1 Shewanella sp. SM29 | reverse complement strand
ACACTCGTTTAGTGAACTAAACGTCGCGTTAATTTGCCGCGGATAACTCGATTTGGCAAACCAATCCTTTTAGAGGTTTGGAACATCTTACTTACTCGCACTGCATGTAAATGGGGCTATAGCTCAGCTGGGAGAGCGCCTGCCTTGCACGCAGGAGGTCTGCGGTTCGATCCCGCATAGCTCCACCATTTACACCTTATTCTGACTTTATTGCAAAGTAATAAGGCATATGCATTATGGATAGAGATGCCAAAGATAAACTTAAAAATTATCTTTGGCTTTTTTAAGCCCGCTCTTTAACAATTTGGAAAGCTGATAGTATTTAATTGCATGAGTCTGTCATGTGATTAATTACAAAACGTTTAATGCGCAAGCATTGAACATGAGTTCTCAAACACTTTATTAAGTGTCTTGAATATTCAATAGTAAATTATGCTTAGTTGCATAGTTTACGTCTAAGGCGCGTCCACTTCTTTGGTCAGAAGTGAGACAAGTAAAACCAAGCTGGTCGCAATGCGACGCAGGTGAGTGAAACTCATTTGGGTTGTATGGTTAAGCGACTAAGCGTATACGGTGGATGCCTTGGCAGTCAGAGGCGATGAAGG
>NZ_JAKKRN010000096.1:0-605 GCF_025654245.1 Shewanella sp. SM29 | reverse complement strand
AAATGGCTGCTTAATTCCATCAAGCAAACCATGCGAATTTGCGGATAAGCAGCTTCGCCTGAAGCGTTTGCGGTACGCGCAAAGGCGGCTTGATTTTGGACACTATCGGGTGTCCGCCACACTACACCGTCAACACCATACAAGTTAAGGCCGCACCAATGAGGATGTTCAGCTCTCGCGTGCCAGGTATTGGCGCTGCGACTAAATACTTCTCTAATAACCTCACTGCCCAATCGTTTACGCGCCTGAGTCACGGCGCTGCGTGCAACATAATCAATCTCTTGCGGCAAAACAATGTCGAGTTTGTTGATGAGTGACCGAACAGATTCCCCTCGGAACAAAGCCATTCCGATAACGGCCCAAATCATCGCGTCCATCGGCAATTTACGCCGTCTTAACGTCGCAACGCCCTGAGAGTCTAGGCAAGATTGAATTAACTCAGGTTCTAACACATCTGCTAAGCAGGTGAATTCGGTTAGGCGGGTAATATGAGTACGGGCGAGTGCTTCTGAGAGTTGCATAAAAAAATCCGATGACATGAGGTCATCGGATTTTGATCTTTTCAGCGAGATCGTCAAGCGATCTGTCTTAACTGATCGGCATTA
>NZ_JAKKRN010000095.1:0-606 GCF_025654245.1 Shewanella sp. SM29 | reverse complement strand
GAATACGTTCCCGGGCCTTGTACACACCGCCCGTCACACCATGGGAGTGGGCTGCAAAAGAAGTGGGTAGCTTAACCTTCGGGGGGGCGCTCACCACTTTGTGGTTCATGACTGGGGTGAAGTCGTAACAAGGTAGCCCTAGGGGAACCTGGGGCTGGATCACCTCCTTACCTATACGACTAACTTAATGTTTGTTGAGTGTTCACACAGATTTGCTTGATAGAAGAAAGAGTAAAAGATGGACCTAGTCAAATAGGTTTATCAAAGATGGGTCTGTAGCTCAGCTGGTTAGAGCGCACCCCTGATAAGGGTGAGGTCGGTGGTTCAAGTCCACTCTGACCCACCAAATCYTCGTTCTCCTTTGTTAAATTAACACTCGTTTAGTGAACTAAACGTCGCGTTAATTTGCCGCGGATAACTCGATTTGGCAAACCAATCCTTTTAGAGGTTTGGAACATCTTACTTACTCGCACTGCATGTAAATGGGGCTATAGCTCAGCTGGGAGAGCGCCTGCCTTGCACGCAGGAGGTCTGCGGTTCGATCCCGCATAGCTCCACCATTTACACCTTATTCTGACTTTATTGCAAAGTAATAAGGCATATGCA
>NZ_JAKKRN010000094.1:0-615 GCF_025654245.1 Shewanella sp. SM29 | reverse complement strand
CTTCTAAGGTGATGCCTTGTTGCAGGGCTTCGTGTTTTTCCTTCCAGTTGTAAAGCAGGCTCGTGCTAACTCCAAGAGACTTTGCCGCATCGGCAACGCTATAACCTTGTTCTAGCACCATCAAGACAGCTTCATCTTTAAATGCCTGGGGATAACTCTTATGTGATTTCTTCAGACTCATATAGACCTCTTAATTTATTGACCATACTGTCTCAAAATTAAGTGTCCGATGGGATTAGACCAGAACAATGATAACCATACCGTTTTTTCCATTGCTTATTTGAGCCATGAAGCTGTTGCCAACTGACGGCTAAGTTTCGTGGATGTCCTTGTTCCCATAGTGCAGCACCTTCCCTAGGTGGAATGAGCACTAAAGCGCGTTTTCGACGAACGGCTTCGTGACAGGCTTTTGTGTCGTAAGCACCATCACCCGAGATATTGCGGATTTTTCGATGGGTTTGCTTAAGTAAATTGGGCATCACTTCTGCGTCTGTTACACCTGATAAACTGAGTTCTGCGGCAATAATTTCATGGCTATGTGTATCTACGGCAATATGCAGTTTGCGCCACACTCGGCGCTTTACATCTGTGCCATGTTTCTTCACTTTCCACTCA
>NZ_JAKKRN010000093.1:0-696 GCF_025654245.1 Shewanella sp. SM29 | reverse complement strand
TCGCTAGTAATCGTGGATCAGAATGCCACGGTGAATACGTTCCCGGGCCTTGTACACACCGCCCGTCACACCATGGGAGTGGGCTGCAAAAGAAGTGGGTAGCTTAACCTTCGGGGGGGCGCTCACCACTTTGTGGTTCATGACTGGGGTGAAGTCGTAACAAGGTAGCCCTAGGGGAACCTGGGGCTGGATCACCTCCTTACCTATACGACTAACTTAATGTTTGTTGAGTGTTCACACAGATTGCTTGTTTAGCTTCTCTTAGGAGAAGTCAGAGCTAAATGCGCCGCGAGCCGGTACGCATTGTTCTTTAACAATTTGGAAAGCTGATAGTATTTAATTRCATGAGTCTGTCATGTGATTAATTACAAAACGTTTAATGCGCAAGCATTGAACATGAGTTCTCAAACACTTTATTAAGTGTCTTGAATATTCAAAAGTAAATTATTCTTTGCTGAATAGTTTACGTCTAAGGCGCGTCCACTTCTTTGGTCAGAAGTGAGACAAGTAAAACCAAGCTGGTCGCAATGCGGCGCAGATGAGTGAAACTCATTTGGGTTGTATGGTTAAGCGACTAAGCGTATACGGTGGATGCCTTGGCAGTCAGAGGCGATGAAGGACGTAGTAACTTGCGAAAAGCGTTGGCGAGCTAGTAACAAGCATTTGAGCTAACGATGTCCGAATGGGGGAACGAAC
>NZ_JAKKRN010000092.1:0-767 GCF_025654245.1 Shewanella sp. SM29 | reverse complement strand
TAGGGTCTGTTGATCTTTGCTGTACAAATGTTGTTCAGCAATACATCGGCAGCCACATTAACATAAACGCCAGTGACACCATACTGGCGTAATTTCTTGCTAGCTTGTCATATCTTGTTGATATTGCTCGATAGTGCTTAATTCTTCCAAAAGCATTCTCCACTAAATGTCGATACCGATATAAGCACCAATCGACTCTTTCTTGAGGTGTATTCTTATAGCGGCGCCTTGGAATGACAGATTTCCCGCCTTTATTGGCGATAAGTTCACGAAAAGCATCGCTGTCATAACCTTTATCTGCAATGACGGTATCAACCTGCTTCAGGTGCTCAATTAAGCTGGGGGCGTGTGTAATATCGTGTTTTTGGCCTTCTGATAATTCGAAATAAATCGGTAATCCTCCGCTGTCGACAGCTAAGTGAATTTTGGTTGAATTACCGCCTCGACTTTTACCAATACTCTCATTACTTAGCGTCGCTGCACCTGCACTGTGCTGGTGAGCCCGCACTATCGAGCCATCAATAAAGACCCATTCTATATCAGCAAGGTTGGCTAAGGCCTTGAATAAATGTGCTAGAACGCCTTTCTTAGACCATAAATGAAACCGTCTAAAGACCGTGCTCCAATGACCGAACTCTTTAGGTAAATCTCGCCAAGGGATACCTGTTCTAAGGCGGTAAAGAATACCTTCGAATGTTTGTCTATGTTCAGGTTTGTCATAAACACGGCCTGTGCTTTTCATTAAATGAAATAGCTTTTCCCAGCGT
>NZ_JAKKRN010000091.1:0-770 GCF_025654245.1 Shewanella sp. SM29 | reverse complement strand
GCCAAGTGACGAACGAAGCCTACCGTTACACTGAATCGGCCAGCCTGAAAATTGATGTGCCGATGGAATGTATCGATTCAAAACTCGGCCGCGCCAGTTTCAGCTTCACCAATACCAATCGCACAGCCCAAGAGCTTTGGATCAAGATTGGCGGTGGTTGGGGAGATGCCGACATTTATTTCGATTCTAGAGGCTGGGCAAGCCCTGAGCAAAACCAAGGGGCTGGTATCGGTAATGGTAATTATCAAGTGATTAAGGTGCAGTTAAACCCTAACGAGTATTGGCACTACATTACCTTATCGGGGGACTTTGGCGGCGTCGATATGCAAGTCAGCACCACTGAGCTATTTGCTGAAATCGACCCCGAACTGGGGGATGGCGGCGTGGATCCTGAGCCACCAGCCAATTGTGGCGCAGTGACCTTAGATTACGGTAAGCTCACCCTAGGCAAAAATGAGTGCATCAGTGGCGGGCGTAACAGCTTCTACTTCTGGGTTGAGGAAGATAATACCCAGTTCACTGTCACCACTAAGGGCGGCTCTGGGGATGCCAATATTTACTTCAATGCCAGTCAGTGGGCCGACGCAGATAATGCCGATGCAAAGAGCGCTCAAGCAGGAAATCAAGAATCGCTTAGCTTCAGCGCCAATCGTGGCTGGCGTTATATCACGATTGATACTGCCACTGAGTTTAGCGGCGTAACACTGACCTTAAGCACAGGCACGAGTAACACACCCGATCCGGTGCTCATTGCCAACGCCTGCGCGACG
>NZ_JAKKRN010000010.1:0-159419 GCF_025654245.1 Shewanella sp. SM29 | reverse complement strand
TGTTTTATCTTGTTAAAGAGCAACTCAATATTCGTAAGAGAACTTGAGTACCACACTGAGCGCCGAACGCTTCCAGTTGGCTAGGGCTGCGTATTCTACGCATTTCCCGTTTCGCGTCAAGGAGTTTTTGCAAACTTTCTCAACACTCATCAATCAGTAAACTCATCGATGAACTGTCACATCAGGCTGCTTAACGCTGTCTGCCGTGTCAGTGGATGCGCATTATAGGCAGCAGAGGATTTTGTGCAAGGGCTTTTTTAACAATCTCCGCCAAGCGAATAAATAACCATCAAACTGCAGAAATATACTGCAACACTGAGCAATATCGCTGTTTGGGTTGATAAGTCTGGCAGAAAAAATCGCCTATTGCTGGGGTTTTAATAGATTGAATGGGCATAAACGGAAGTTGATAGCTATTTCTCGCTATATCTATCAGCAAACCTCTAAAAACGTTATGCCTAGTGTGATGCCTTACTCTTGTTTGCACCTAGCTAATGATAAGCAATGATCAAAAGCACGAGCCCTAAGGTTTATGCTCTTCTTGTTTCTCTTTCTCGAGATCTGTAACGACTTGAGTTTGTGCAGCAGCTTGGACTGAGGAGTTCGTCTCGACATTCGCTACCGTATCATCACCGACAATATGAGCGACTTTGAGTTTTCTCACGGTTCGAATCGTAATGATTGGGCCTGAAATCGCATATAAGTAGAAGCCGACACATAAGATCAATGCAGGTTGAACTGACACCACCACAAATACACCGACGACCAGTAAGATCACGATAAAGTTAACCTTGCCACGCCAGTCAATTTCTTTAAAGGAGTGATAGCGGAAATTGCTGACCATCAGTAAACCGGTTGCCGCAGTAACAAGGGCCGCAATCCAACTGATGTTTCTTCCATCGAGACTATATTGATTACCAAGCCAAATACTGCCGGCAATAACAGCTGCGGCTGCCGGGCTGGCGAGACCTTGAAAGTAACGCTTATCGGCGACGCCAACTTGCGTATTAAATCGAGCGAGCCTGAGTGCCGCACCTGCACAATAAATAAATGCCGCCAACCAACCAATTTTACCTAAGTCGGCTAATGCCCAATTGTAGGCGAGTAGTGCTGGTGCCATTCCGAAGGACACCATATCCGCCATACTGTCGTATTCGGCACCAAAATCACTTTGAGTATTAGTCAGTCTTGCCACTCGACCATCGAGACCATCACAGATCATGGCTATAAAAATGGCTATTGCAGCAGCTTCAAAGTTAGCATTCATGGAAGCAATCACAGCATAAAAGCCAGAAAACAATCCTGCTGTCGTAAAAAGATTAGGCAGTAAATAGATACCTTTATTCTTTACTGTTTGATTTG
The DNA here is from genome assembly GCF_025654245.1 of Shewanella sp. SM29. NCBI lineage: Bacteria > Pseudomonadati > Pseudomonadota > Gammaproteobacteria > Alteromonadales > Shewanellaceae > Shewanella > Shewanella sp. SM29. Next base: position 158,057 of record NZ_JAKKRN010000010.1, on the reverse strand, counting down.
AAGAATTTTGCATACACTTATTACGCTAGTTCAGTGAAGAGAAGTTAGCTTTCAAGATAACATATTTTATTATCATGTCGATGAGAGACCAGTTAGGGATAATTTCGATGTTAAAAGTGAACATGTTCAGAACAATACTGTATCGATGGCTCTGGCTCAGCCTTTTCATTGGCCCCGTTTCTGCGGGCGTTATCTATACTTGGGTCGATGAAAATGGGGTGACACATTACAGCCAGCAAGCCCCACAACAAGAAAGCATCAAAACATCAAAACTCTACAGTGAAGATTTAGAGCAGGCGAAAGTCGGTTTTATCGCGCCGATAAAGAAAGTTGAGCCAACTTCTAAAGCCAATGAATTAGAAAAGTCAGCGGCACTGATTAAAGAAAAAGACGCCAAACAGGCTAACTCCATTTGTGAGAGTGCAAAACACAATTTAGAAATACTCACAACGCACACTAAGCTTATCCGCCAAACTTCCGATTCGGGTGAATCTGTCGCTATGACTGAGGAGGATCGCCAAGCCTCTATTGCCCAACAGCAGGAAAGAATCAAACTCTTCTGTGATAAGAAGTAGCCAAATTCACTATGCCACTACATTAATGAACAACGATTAAGCTGATGCAATAAAAAAGGAGCCGAGTTAAAAACTCGGCTCCTTTCGTTTTAGCGCGTGAAGCGGGAGCGATACTGACTAAGAAAGCGCTATCTCTTATTGCGAGATAGTTTATTTCAAGCTCGTTCATTCAAGAACGCTTATTGCAGTTCGCCTATTTCAACCTATCCAACTTCAAGCTTGCTGTTAACGTATCGCATTCAAAAAACACACTAAGTGACTAGCTACTGGTCACAGGTTATTGCTCGAACACTAACTCGCCACCCGCACAGCTGACCTTGATCGGTTTACCCGGTAACAAGTCGCCACGCAGTAATTTCTGCGCCAGCGGGTTTTCGACTTCTTGCTGCAATGCCCGTTTCAACGGTCTTGCACCATACACAGGATCGAAACCAATTTCCGCAATCAGTGATAATGCGTCGTCGGTGATCTCCAATGTATAGTCCTTTTCAGCCAAACGTTGGCGTAAGGAAGCAATTTGTATCGAAGCAATACGTTTGATATTGGCAGCATCCAATGGATGGAACACCACAGATTCATCGATACGGTTTAAGAACTCGGGTCTGAAACTGTGAGTGACGACATTCATTACCGCCGCTTTCATCTCTGCATAGGTCACTTGACCAAATCCTTCTTGGATAATGTCGGAGCCTAAGTTCGAGGTCATAATGATCACTGTATTTCTAAAATCGACAGTACGACCTTGACCATCGGTTAAGCGTCCATCATCAAGCACTTGCAGTAAAATGTTAAACACATCGGGATGCGCTTTCTCGACTTCGTCGAGCAATATCACCGAATAAGGTTTACGACGAACGGCTTCCGTTAAGTTACCGCCCTCTTCATAACCTACGTATCCTGGAGGCGCACCCACTAAACGCGATACTGAGTGTTTCTCCATAAACTCAGACATATCAATGCGCACTAAGGCCGATTCGGTATCAAATAAGAACCTCGCCAGTGATTTACAAAGCTCAGTTTTACCTACACCCGTTGGGCCTAAGAACAGGAACGAGCCAATCGGGCGATTTGGATCCGCCAGACCCGCGCGGCTACGACGAATCGCATTCGCGACCGCATCGACGGCTTCGTTTTGGCCGATCACTCGTTCATGCAGCGCCACTTCCATTTGCAGTAATTTTTCGCGCTCGCCTTCAAGCATTTTCGATACGGGTATTCCCGTCGCTTTCGACAATACTTCGGCGATTTCGAACTCAGTAACCTTGTTACGCAATAACGTCATGTCCTGCATTTCGGCTTGCGATGCCAAATCGAGCTGTTTTTCAAGCTCAGGAATACGACCGTATTGCAGCTCAGACATCCGAGTTAAATCACCCGCACGACGCGCTACTTCTAAGTCCATTCGAGCCTGTTCGAGATCGGCTTTTATGTGCTGAGTGCCCGCTAATGCGGCTTTTTCAGTACGCCAGATTTCGTTCAACTCTGAAGCTTTCGCTTCAACATCACGTAATTCCTCTTGCAGATGGTCAAGCCTGCGACGACTCGCCTCATCATTTTCTTTGGCTAACGCTTGCTCCTCCAGTTTGAGCTGGATAGCACGACGTTCGAGCCTGTCGAGTGACTCAGGTTTTGAGTCCATTTGCATACGGATACTCGATGCCGCTTCATCGATCAAATCGATCGCTTTATCGGGTAACTTACGGTCCGACACATAACGGTGCGACATGGTCGCTGCCGCCACAATCGCCGGATCGGTAATTTCCACATGGTGATGCAGCTCGTAACGTTCTTTCAGTCCACGCAAAATAGCAATGGTGTCTTCAACGCTTGGTTCATCCACCAACACTTTTTGGAAACGTCGTTCAAGCGCCGCATCTTTTTCAATATACTGACGATACTCATCGAGCGTTGTCGCACCCACACAGTGCAAGTCACCACGCGCTAACGCAGGTTTGAGCATGTTACCCGCATCCATTGCGCCTTCACCTTTACCGGCGCCGACCATAGTATGCAGCTCGTCGATGAAGAGGATCACTTGACCTTCTTCCTGTGATAACTCATTAAGTACCGCTTTTAAACGTTCTTCGAACTCACCGCGATATTTAGCGCCCGCAATCAATGAGCCCATATCGAGGGATAAAACGCGCTTATTTTTAATGCCCTCGGGGACTTCACCATTAACGATACGCTGGGCAAGTCCTTCAACAATCGCCGTTTTACCCACACCCGGTTCACCGATAAGGACGGGGTTATTTTTACTGCGACGTTGTAACACTTGGATCGTACGGCGAATTTCATCGTCACGGCCGATCACAGGATCTAACTTGCCTTGTTCGGCTCGCTCGGTGAGATCGATAGTAAACTTCTTCAACGCTTGGCGTTGATCTTCAGCGTTCGGATCATCCACTTTTTGGCCGCCGCGCATTTGTTCAATGGTTTGTTCCATCAACTCTTTGGTCGCGCCGGCTTTTTTCAACGCTTGTGCAAGAGCATCGGCACCTTCTAACGCAGCTAATACAAATAATTCGCTAGAGATATATTTATCTTTACGCTTTTGCGCCAATTTATCGCACAGATTTAATAAACGGATTAAACCTTGGGATAATTGTACATCGCCGCCAGTCCCTTCAACTTGAGGTAAGCGTTCCAGCTCTTGACTCAAGAGCGATCGCAGCGCACTCACTCGAATGCCAGCTTGGGTCAATAAGGGATGGATTGAACCTGAATCTTGGTTCAACAATGCCATCATCAAATGCAGCGGTTCAATAAACTGATGATCACGCCCAAGTGCGAGTGACTGGGCATCAGAGATGGCAAGCTGAAATTTATTGGTCATACGATCGAGTCGCATACAGCCTCCTAACACTCATATAGTAGAGATATGCCAATCCATAAGACATCTTGCCAATTTAGTGGCTTTAAAATCAGTACCGCTAATGGAGAGATCTAAATAGGATTGGTATTACATTTCGTTAGTTAAAAGATGGGGGCTATTTAGCCAAATTCAAGAGAATAACGCGCAAATAAATACAAACTGTAGGGGAATTGGCTTAAGACTTAAGCCAGATCAATGAAGCCATGCGTCCCGTCACCTTATCGCGACGATAAGAGAAGTAATCCGTGTCGCTGACTGTGCAGATATCTGCGCTATAAATATGGTTTATACCGAGTAAACTCAAGCGTAATTTAGCCAAGCCAATAATATCGGCAAGATACTTGTTACCACTTGGAATAAAACACGCTGCCGACTGCGGATGTAAAGTACAAAAGGCTTGCTGTACTTCAACACCGACTTCAAATTTTTGTGGACCAATAGCCGGACCGAGGTAGGCAATCAACTCATCCATAGGTGAACTAAACTGCGCCGCGGTGGCCTCAATCACGCCATCACATAAACCACGCCAACCGGCATGGGCTGCAGCCACTTCGGTTCCCGCTTGATTACACAACAACACAGGTAAACAATCGGCAGTCATTATAGCGCAAACTTGGCTAGCCGTTCGGCTGTAACTGGCATCGGCAATCTGTGTATCCACAGCAGGAGCTAAGCTCAGCGCATCTAAATTAAGCACATGAGTACCATGCACTTGCTCGAGCCAGACAGGCTCGGCGGTTAACGCTAATTGTTTGCAGAGTAATTCACGATTAGCCATCACCAGCTCAGGCGCATCACCGACGTGCAGTCCAAGATTCAAACTGTCATAGGGATGCACACTCACACCGCCATGACGATTTGTCATAGCGATGCCAACATTAGCGGGAACAGGCCAATCGTGATTAAACACTTACAAATACTCGATCGGATGCTCGACCGTGTCTTGACGCAGTGCTTTCGTCAAAATCACCATGTCTTCAGGAATTGGCGCGTGCCAGCTCATGATTTCACAACTCACAGGATGGGCTAATTCAAGACGCACAGCGTGCAGAGCTTGGCGCTTGAAGTTTTTCAGAATATCAAAAAACTCTGGGCTGGCCCATTTCGGCGGTTTTGGACGACCACCATACACAGGATCGCCCACTAATACGTGGCCTATGTATTCCATGTGCACACGAATTTGGTGAGTACGACCAGATTCAAGGCGCAATCTTAGACGAGTGTGATTACGGAATTTTTCCGCCACACGATAATGCGTCACAGCTGGTTTACCTGAGTGATGCACCGCCATATGAGTACGTTTCGTTGGATGACGACCAATCGGCTCATCCACAGTACCGCCACCTGTCATAGTCCCCATCACAATCGCTTCGTATTCACGAGTGATTTCACGGGCCTGCAAGGCGGCCACTAAATGGGTTTGCGCTTCAACGGTTTTGGCTACAACCATTAAACCTGTAGTATCCTTGTCCAGACGGTGCACAATACCAGCACGTGGTACATGCTCAATATCGGGACAATGGTGCAATAGTGCATTCATCAAAGTGCCATCGGCATTGCCAGCACCAGGGTGAACCACGAGTCCCGCTTGCTTATTGATCACAATAATGTCGTCATCTTCATAGACGATATCCAGATCAATGGCCTGTGCCGCTGCGTGAACTTCTTCTTCAAGAGTGGCATCTATGAGTATCTGTTGCAGCTCATAAACTTTCTCTCGGGGCTTATTAACGACAACGCCGTCAACATAAACTGCATCAGATAGGATCCATTCCTTGATGCGCGTGCGCGAGTAATCTGGGAACAACTCTGCTAGGGCCTGATCTAATCTCAGTCCAGTTTGTGTTGCCGAAATCTCGCTTTTTAGATTAATCTCTTGTGTCATAGGAACCGTATCCCCATTTAGGGGTCAAAAAATGTGTGCTATCTGTTACAATCGGATGTTTTCTATTTTATAGTGAAATGGAAAAATTCTTAACTACAACTTAAAAAGAATTGAATTCAAGTATGTATAAATTTTCCAAAGGCGTTACCTTAGTCCTATTTTCACTAGCGTTATCAGCCTGTAGCAGCAGCCCTGATGATAACGATATTGCCGCCAAAACGTCACCTGATGTACTTTATACTCAGGCAAGAACCTCTATGGAGCTTGGCAATTACTCTAAAGCTGTCCGTTCTTTGGAAGCGTTAGACTCACGCTTCCCCTTCGGACCTCACAAAACTCAAGTCCAGTTAGACCTGATATATGCTTACTATAAAATGGACGATGTCGCTTCTGGTATTGCGAACATAGACAGATTTATCCGTCTTAATCCAACTCATCCAGATGTAGACTATGTGTTCTATATGCGCGGTTTAGTGAACATGCAAGCCGACAATTACATGTTCCACGACATGCTTAATATCGACCGAACCGATCGTGACCCTAAAAATGCTCAAGATGCTTTCAAAGATTTTGATCGTCTTATCAAAACCTACCCTAACAGCAAATATGCCGCCGATGCGCAAAAACGCATGTTAGCGTTGAAGAATCGCTTAGCAAAATATTCAATTCAAGTTGCCGAGTATTATCTCAAGATGAATGCATGGAGCGCCGCAGCAATCCGAGCACAATCTGTAATGGAAACATACCCTGGCACCCCTTCAAATGAACGGGCATTAGAGATAATGATAGAAGCTTATGGCGAATTAGGTCAGAGCAAGCTGAAGCAAAACGTGCTCATGGTAATGCAAGCTAACTTCCCAAACAATGAAATCTTATCAAACTAACCGAGAATGCCCCTTTAATAGGGGCATTTTTTGCTTGGTGACCCTAGATAAGCCATAAATAGATAACGCTAAGTTCTCAGTGTGGATAGTGGTTTGGCTATTTTTACATCCTCAATACCAACACAAATGACACTTTCGTGTAAATCTTATCCAACTGAGTCACTTTTTCCGTTATTTAGTAAAAATCTATTGACTCAAAACCCGAAAAGCCTTTAAATTGCGCCCGTCGCCCGAATAGCTCAGTCGGTAGAGCAGAGGATTGAAAATCCTCGTGTCCCTGGTTCGATTCCGGGTTCGGGCACCATCTTTAAATGTGTTGCGATAGCGACTTATGTTAGAGAACTGCGATAGGTACAGTGCAGGTGTGGTGGAATTGGTAGACACGCCAGCTTCAGGTGCTGGTGCTCGCAAGGGCGTGGAGGTTCAAGTCCTCTCACCTGTACCAAATTGCAGTTCAAAAGTTAAGATTCACAGTGTTAAGATTGTCAATTCGATGAAATATCGAATAGCCATGCAGATGTGGTGGAATTGGTAGACACGCCAGCTTCAGGTGCTGGTGCTCGCAAGGGCGTGGAGGTTCAAGTCCTCTCATCTGTACCAACATTTAAACCTCGCCAAGCGAGGTTTTTTTGTATCTAAAGCAAAATAAATTTTCTGTAACTCTCCCCTCTTTCCTCAGATTTGCTATACCTATTGTTACAGACTCATCATAGGGATAGATAGAGTTCTGCCTAAAGGACTCTTTAGTTCACTGAGGCTATCCATATGAACGGTCTACAAATAAAACAAAAAATGTTTATCGGCATTCTGGTTCCCCTTGTAATGCTAATGACGATTGGCTTTCTCGCCATTAATATGATGGGTAAAATTGAATCGGGTGTTGAACGTATCTATGGCGATAGAGTTGTGCCACTAGACGATTTAAAAGTGATTGCTGATAAGTACGCGGTCGATGTTATCGATGCGGTCAATAAGGCGAACGCGGGTGGTTTCACCGCCTCTCAAGCAGCTGAAGCGCTAGACAGTGCCAAATCTACCATTACCCAGCATTGGCAAAAATACTTAGCCACTGAACTTACCTCAGAAGAATCCCGACTCGTAAAACAAGCCGAAGTACTGTTCTCACCCGCGAATCAACAGATTGACACTCTGGTCTCACGCTTAAGAGGATTAAATGGTGATGTATCAAGCCAATTATCGGCCAATATCTTGCCGCTTTACCAAGTAATAGACCCCATCAGTAACCAAATATCTGAACTGATTGCACTGCAAATTCGCGTGGCAGGCGAAGAAAAAGATCGTGTGAATGCCATTTACCAATCTTCAATCACTATTTTTGTAGCATTAGCCTGTGCCGCCATGATTATCAGTATTGTGATTGGGCTCTGGGTCAATCGCAGCGTGATGAATCCTATTAATGACATTTTCAGTAAACTGAAGCTGATCCATCAAGACTCAGATCTTACCGTCAAATTCACTACTTTTAATCACGATGAGCTAGGACAAATATCCACTAGCCTCACCCAAGTTATTGAACACTTGCGGGGCATTCTTCATTCGATTGCCGAAGCGGCAAATACCGTTAATAGTTCAGCAAATGAGTTAAGCAGCTTCACGCAGGCAACCAATAAACGTATGCAACAGCAGCAAGCTGAAACGGAGCAAACTGCAACGGCCATGAATGAGATGACGGCAACGGTCGCAGAAGTCGCCCAAAGCGCATCTGCAGCGGCAGATTCAGCCAAAGATGCCGATACCTATGCCGCCAATGGCAATAATATTGTGATGCAATCGATTAGCAGTATGTCGCAATTATCTGATCAAATTCAAAAAACGGCACAAGTCATTGGATTTCTGTCTAATGAAAGCCAAAATATCGGCCGTGTACTCGATGTGATAAAAAGCATTGCCGAGCAAACCAATCTATTGGCATTAAATGCCGCCATTGAAGCGGCCCGTGCGGGAGAACAAGGCCGCGGCTTTGCAGTCGTTGCGGATGAAGTACGGACCCTTGCGCAGCGCACCCAAAAGTCTACCCAAGAAATTGAGGCCATGATTGCCACACTACAACAAGGCGTTAAAGAAGCAGTTAACGCTATGGAAATTGGTATAAATCAAGTAGATGATGCTAATAATAAAGCCAATCAATCAGGCCAAGCATTGAAAGAAATCGTCTCCTCAGTAGACAGCATCACAGAACTTAATACTCATATTGCGACCGCTGCCGAAGAACAAAGTAGCGTTGCCGAAAGCATTAATCGCAGTATTATTGCCATCAGCGATATTGCCGAACATTCCACCGCATCGGCGGCTGAATTAAGTGAATCTGTGGTTAATTTAACTAAACTCGCCAACAGTATGCGCAATCAAGTGAGTGCATTTAAACTCTAAGTCAAAAAACCACACTATGACTGCAATAAGCTTTGCTGTTGCAGTTAACCTCCCCCATTACCTCTGTAATACATTGAAATAATATATTTATTTATCATTTCCCTATCTCATACCCGCTTTGATAAAGCACTTCAAATGACCTCAATCACGCTTATCGGTAGCACGAATTGCGATCATCACTATTGATCTAAATCAAATAGATCTTTAAACTTATTTAACATTCATAATATTTACATGTTAAGGATTTTCTATGTTGGACAGCCGTACAATCCAAGTTATCAAGAGCACTATCCCCTTACTCGAATCCGCAGGCCCTGCGCTGACGACCCATTTTTATGAACGTATGTTCAAACATAATCCTGAACTAAAAGATGTATTTAACTTGGCACACCAGCATTCTGGTGGCCAGCCTGTTGCCCTGTTCAACGCCGTCGCGGCTTATGCTAAAAATATTGAAAACTTAACGGTGCTAAGTTCGACTGTCGAGCGCATTGCCCAAAAACATACAGGCTTTCTGATCAAGCCTGAGCAATATGCGATCGTCGGCAGCCACTTATTGGCCACCCTTAAAGAGTTAGGCGGTGATGCAGTAACAGAAGAAGTATTAGAAGCTTGGGCCCAGGCCTATGGATTTTTAGCAGATATATTTATTCAACGAGAAGCTCAAATTTATCAGGAACATGCAGAACAAGATGGCGGTTGGGTGGGTGAGCGTCAGTTTATCATTAGCGCGAAAAAGACTGAGTCCACAGTCATTACCTCCTTCATATTGACGCCCGAAGATGGTAAGCCAGTTAAAGATTTCATTCCCGGCCAGTACTTAAGTTTGAAACTAAAACATCCCAATTTAGCATATGAAGAAATCCGCCAATATTCCCTATCCGATGCGCCGAATGGCAACAGTTACCGCATCAGTGTGAAACGTGAATTAGGTGGTCAAGTGTCTAATCTGCTACACGATACCATGCATATCGGTGACAAAATTGCAATTATGCCGCCGGCGGGAGATTTTATCTTAGAAGTCGAGGCGGACATCCCCGTAGTGCTCATTTCAGCAGGAGTGGGTCAAACACCGATGAAAAGCATGTTGAATCAATTGATCAAGTTGCAACATCCAAGTGCTATTACTTGGCTACATGCCTGTGAGCAAGGTGATGTACATGGTTTCAAACAGGCTATTCACACCAAGCGCCAGCAACATCATAATCTGAAGAGCCATGTTTGGTATCGCAAGCCGAGTTCAACCGATGTGGTAGGTACAGATTATGATTTTGAAGGACAAATGGAATTAAGCAAAGTCGCAGATCAACTGCTTCCCCATGCACGTTACTATTTCTGCGGGCCTATTGGATTCATGTCAGCCATCAAGCAACAATTACTCGTTCTGGGTGTATCAACTGAAAACATGCACTATGAAGTATTCGGCCCCCACGCCGATCTCTAATCCCATGTCACGGGCTTGGGACACTTGACTCTCAAGTCCATTTTTATATTTAGAATCCGCAGAATAATGGCTAATAAATTGAAGTGCTCTATGTCTCTAAGCTACCGGTTTACAGCGGATAGAAGCCACTTCTGCGGCAGTCAGCACACGACTTTTGCCCGACGCCAGAGCTTCATCCAACACAATATCACCTATTGATAATCTATGTAGACCAACAACTGGGTTTCGAAAGCGACCAAACATCCGCTTAATTTGATGGTACTTACCTTCCTTTAAAGTCACTTCAGCAACATGATCAGCAAGGATCACCAATTTAGCAGGCTGAGTTATTATATCTTCAAAGCTGAAATACATACCTTCGGCAAATGCGGCGATATATTCTTCAGTTAATGGATTAGCTAAGGTAACGCGATACACTTTATCGACCTTATGCGTTGGTGACATTAGTGCATCAGACCAGCGGCTGTCATTGGTCAGTAATAACAAACCCGAAGAATTTAAATCTAGTCTACCCGCGATATGTAACTCATCACGGGCTTCGCAATCGAGCAAATCAATCACGGTTTTATGCTGAGTATCTTTAGTCGCGCTCACCACGCCAATCGGCTTATGCAACATCAAATAAACTGGCGTGTTGGCCTGTAATATTTGCCCATCGAGTTGGATGTGAGAAAACTCATCCACTTGCCTATCCATGTCCTTCACTATCAATCCATCAACGCGTACTCGGCCCAAGAGTAACAGTTCACGTACCGCTTTACGGTGAGTGTGTAACTGGGTACAGAGATAACGATCGAGTCGGCCGCGCTTAGACTGCATAACACCACAAATGACGAAATATGAATGGGATAGCCATTCTAGCAGGATGCGAGTTCAGGTCATAGCGAGCCAATACTGTAAGCATCACAGAGCTTATTTAGAGCAAAATTAGATCAAACTAGGCAAAATTTGTTAAGCTAGGCGTTCAATTCATCTTATTGTGAGTGGTTACCGCATCAAAAACTTATCTGCAAGTCCCGTTATGATACGTTCGAACCTGCTATTTTTAGCCTTGTTTTTAGTGATACTCGCGAGCTCATTCTTCACTCAAGCGAGCGATGCAGAAAATCCCCCTGAAGCGCCTCAACCTTTCGCCATCCATGATAAACCGCTGATAGAGCGCTACGTCTTCGATGAACTCAAATCTCTCAGATACGATCAACAGGATCTTGAGCGGCGCCTCACCATAGATATCACAGATCGCGAACTGGCCGTTGCCGACAAGTCGATGAATTACGCCAATGTCACTGTCACTTACTTCTTTTATATGATCGCCGGCGTCGCCTCTTTAGTCGCCTTTATCGGCTGGCAATCCCTACGGGAAATCAAGACACATACCGCCAAACTGGCCGCGAATCAGCTACAGAGTATTGCCGAACAATACGAAGAAAAGTTCAAATTACTCGAGCAAGAACTCAAGCATAAGAGTCGTACTATCACAGACAATAATCGTGAAATAGAAGTGATTAATGAAATTCATAATCTGTGGCTACGCGCCCAAAGTGCCCAGACACCCGAACAAAAAATTGAAGTCTACGATGAAATCCTCACGATTCGACCTGGAGACTTGGAAGCGCTGACCTACAAGGCCGATGCCGCAATGGAAATGCGCGAATTTAATTGGGCACAAAGCCTATGTAATCGTGTTTTGGAAGTTGACCCAACTAACGCCCATGCTTTTTATCAAGGAGCCTGCGCCTTTGCGTGTTTAGGTGTTGAAGATAGGGCAATTTCTGATTTGGAACGTGCAATCCATAACAGCGCATCCTTCAAAGAGCTAGCGTTGGATGAAGCTGATTTCTCACAACTTAAAGGGCATCCTCGTTTCGAAACCTTATTGGCCTATCACGAACCTGATAAGCCCTAAGCTCCTAAGTTTAAGCCCAGAACGAATGCTTAATATGTAGCGTTAGCTTTCAGTGACGTTTTATCCCACAGATAAAACGCCTCAAGCAAACAACTTAAGTGCACTACTAGGCTATCGTCGCAACTTTAATTACCGCAATCTTATATGCACAGCGGCGAGCACCTTCGATGATATGCTCTTCGCGGCTCACCACGGCAATATCAGCGAATAACTGCTGGAAAAGTTGCAACTCAGAGCGGCAAAAGTTCAAACACTTAGTCGCTGCGGCGCAGATTGGACAATGATTTTCGAGTAAAAAATACACGCCATCGATGTGTTCCATGGTCGCCATATAACCTTCGTTCGAGCGTAATTTTGCAAGTATGGCCAGACGTGTCGGAATATCAGTAGCCCCTTCCATTGCCGCACGATATTGGACTAACGCACTTTGCTCCCTGTGACCGATAAGCTTATCCAAGCCTTGGTCGCCAAAGATCATTTTTACCGAGTCAATTAGCTGTACCGTCAATTCCTCATGGCGATCGGCAAAGTGAGTACGGCTTTGTTCGGTCAATCCCCAGTAACGTGTTGGGCGACCGCGGCCTTCAACTCGATCCTCAATATCCACATCACCCATATCTTCCAAAGCCTGAAGATGTTGACGCACTCCCATAGTCGTTAACGCCAATTCCTCCGCTAAGGTTTTAGCAGTAAGCGGGCCATGCAACTTGAGTAATTGAATAATCTTATCAGTAGTTTTCATTGAGTCTCCCCGATTTCAGCCGAAGCATTATCTCCCAATCTCCGTAGCTTTAACAGATTAAATAAACTTTTTTATTTACTTTATCCTTTACAAGATTAAGTAAAGCAATTACCTTACAAATAATTTATAAACAAATAGGTTTACTTAATGGAATTACTCATCATCAGCACCAGCCAAAGACCCGATTCACAAAGTGCTAAAGTCGGTCGTTATATCGCGGAAAGCAGTTTCTCATCTCCCCACAACATGGGTTACGACACGATACATCACTTAGAACTATGCCTGTTTAATCTGCCCTTTTGGGACGGAGAAGAAGACAACAAAGGTGAACACTGGCCCGAAATAGAGCACAGAGTCGATGAAGCCGATGCGCTAGTGCTGATCACCCCAGAATGGGGCGGCATGGCATCACCATTACTGAAGAACTTTTTGTTGATGTGTACTCGCGAAGAAACCGCCCATAAACCCGCCTTATTAGTCTCAATATCGGACGGTATTAGCGGTACCTATCCTATCGTTGAAGTGAAGATGAATGCCCTTAAAAACAATAAATTAGTGCCCATACCCGATCACTTAATCATCCGAAATGTCAGCCATGTACTCAATGCAATCCCTGAGAGTGCCCGCGATATCGCGCTTAGGGAAAGAGTGCAATACAGCTTATATATGCTGCATCAATACGCCCAAGCATTAGCCCCCATTCGTGAACAACATGCCAATCAAGCGTACCCAAAACAGCAGGAATACTGTTACGGTATGTAAGCGGCTTGAGATTTTAACCACCAGCAACAGACTAAAATCATTACAAGGAACGCATTATGATTCATTTAGAGCATATCAATTTAGTGGTAGACGACATCCCCGCAACACTGCGCTTTTATCAAGCGGCTTTCCCCCATTGGCGTGTTCGTGGTGGTGATAAAGGCACTTGGTACGGCAAACCCCGTAATTGGATTCATTTTGGTGATGATTATCAATACATTGCTTTTAGTGACAATGGTGAAGGTGAAAACCGCGATTTGGCAGGTCATCAAATTGGACTGGCACATTTTGCCTTTGTGACCGACAACTTAGATGCTGTGATAGCAAGACTGACCCAGGCAGGTTTCCCTATTGCAAAAGATGGTATGGAAGATCCCTATCGACGCAATATTTACTTCTTCGATGCCCATGGCTTTGAAGTGGAATTTGTGGAGTATTTAACTGATATTCCAACGGAACGAAATCGCTATTAGCTATTAGCTATTAGCTATTAGCTAGCGTAAATCGTTATTAAAAAGAAGTAGCCAAGAACCGCATGTAGTGAATAGGGTGTAGGAGCTAGGTACTAGACACTATTCGCTTCGCTCGGATTGTTGCTGCGCCACAATGGCCGAATCCTTATGGGCATAAAAGTGGAGTCTAAACTGAGTATCTTCGGTCAGTAGCTCCACTTTATGCCAATATTCAGGATGTGAAATGGCGGTTTCACCTGCGCGAATAATAATTTCTTTATCTAACTCGCCCCTGCTACCCGTATAGCCATAAAACTTTAAGCTGCCCGTTAACACTTGGATTTGCCCATATACGCCAGCCTTAGTATTGTGCATGTGCAGCAACATTTTAGGGACGTTGTCATGGTTGAAAACCGGCGTTGATTTGTAATTTACAAAATCTTTGGGGACTAAGGCCATGATGTTTTGCACTCCTTGTGTCAAATCACGAAAATCGAACAATGCTTACGGCAAGACTAATATAGCCGTTGCCGTATTTCTGTCCAACTCATATCTTGACCTGTATAAACGAGCGGGTTTGAACGTCGAATTTGAAAACACCAAAGTGCTCATTCATGCTTGCAATAGCAAGGTTAGTTACTTTCATCACTGTAATCGCTACACTAGCCCGCATTAAGTGCCACCTCAATTAGATGACATGATGCCAACGCCCTATTCATACTCCACAACGTATATTTTAGATAAAGCCCATTTCGATGAATGCTATACGCAATCAGTGGTACCAGATCCCACGCTCAAACCTTACTACAAAGCCATTGGATTAACACTGATAGGTATCGCGCTTATTTTCACCGATATTAGCCTTTATTTAGCTTACTTTTTTGTTGGGTTAGGTGTTATCGAAGCGCTCAATGTGAAGTATCACAAAGCATGGTGGTTGATGCGTCAGATGATGAGTAAAGCGGCCAGCAATGAGGTCACACTCACTATTGATGGGCAAGGGATTCATACTCAATCCATGTCTGTGACCAGCCAAATTTTATGGACCGACATTTACCGGATTAAAGAAACTGAAAAAGGCTTCTTGATCACCCACAAAGCAGGCACGAGTTATGTTTCTCTCCGTAGCTTAGATGAAGCAGCTGTGGCCTATATTAAAACTAAAATCTAGTACAGCTAACACCCATAAAAAGGCTGATCTTCATCAGCCTTTTTTACAACTCTGCATTGCTGAATCGTTACTTTTTCAATTCACCAACCGGTAAAATCGTACGGCCATACTCATTATTAAGCACCTGCGCCATCGCAAAATAAATCGCACTCGCACCGCAAAGTATCCCTTCAAAGCCCGCAATAGTGCCAATCAAGGCGCTACCCGTAAAATCACGCGCCGCCAGCAGGAAAAATAAAATAGTTAAAGAAGCAAACACAAACTGTTTGGCTCTTGGATAACGCAAAGAACCCACAAACATAAATGCCGTGAATATGCCCCAAAGCGTTAAATACCAGCCCATAAAATACGTTGGACTCGCCGCAATGCCAGCATTAGGCATTAAAATGAGGCCCACTAGCGTTAACCAAAACAAACCGTAAGAGGTAAATGCCGTCGTACCGAAAGTATCGCCGCGCATGAAACACATAATCCCCACAATCACTTGACCAATGCCGCCGTAAAAAATCCCCATGGCTAAGATCATAGAATCAATAGGGAAATATCCCGCATTATGAATGTTTAACAAAATTGTTGTCATACCAAAGCCCATTAAACCTAATGGCGCTGGATTAGCCAGTTTTGTAGACACAGAGTTCCCCTAGAGAAAAATCAATAATTCAATAAAAATCAATAGCATTTGCCATTAATCTTATGCACGCGCACCTGCGAGAGCGGCGCATTCTAGAGGATAGCTACAATCTTAGCAATGTAATCATCAAAAACAAACGAACACATAAAAATAAATAATAAAAACATAAAGTTAAAATAATAAACCGTAAAATAAAATTTAAACTATAAAACACATAAAAATTAATTCTTTTTAATTCAATATTCTAGAAAAAAACGGCCTACAACATGCGTCATATCTCATTTTATATAACTTCTTATAACTACCGCATAATTCAGTTAACAGCGGCGAGTAAACCTTCATTAAAAATCGACCATAAACAGTGATAATAATGCACTTTATCGCAAATAAGTCCTTAAAGTGATGTAAGCAGCACTTTTGAAAGAAATCTAAGTTCTACAGTACACACAATTAAGCGCATAAGTTAAGCACATAAGTTTATCTGCAGAGTTTCATCGATTAATTTCAAGCACAAGTTCAGAAGAGCCAACTTAGCACACATGAGTTCAGAGGGAGGGTTGTGAACCTATCTAAAGCAGCCAAAAGGCTGCTAAGAATGAATCAAACTAGAGCAAATAAAGTACACTCAGCCAGCCCATTTACTTGAAGCGAATCAAGGGAAAACAAGGTAAAAAACCTTAATCAAGAAAGGTGAAAATTATTTATATCTAAAACAGAATAGCAGTGATAAATTGCTGATGTTGGCACAGTGGTATTAAGAGAATGCTTCTTAATCTGTGGTTGGCAATACATAACTAAAGGAAATAAAATGAATAAGTTATCAGCTGTTTTTACTCTATTGGCATTAGTAAGTTTCACTTCCTTTGCTGACGACTCCTCTTTACCGCCTGCACCAGCAGCCGATCTCGCTCAGCTGAAAGAAGTGTGCCAGCAGATGGCCTCTGAAGATCAAGTCGAAAATGCTGAGCTAAAACAATATGTGCTTGATTGTGTAAACGATCAATTGACAGAAATGGGCTACAAGTCAGTTACTGAGGTCAATTAATCTTCATTCTAATCTCTGTGTTATTACCGCAAAGTAGGTTATTCGGCTTCAGTCTGTGCCATTCACACTTGCGAATGGCATTATTATTTCCAAGCAACACAGCTTTTACATCATAATTAACATCATTTCAGTTACACTCGAAACTTATAAAACACAAAATTTAACATCCACAATTAACCGTACGAAAGCTGCCAAGATAAGCTTTTAGCATGACTATCAACATATTGTGCAATCCATAAATTTATTATTTAATTGATAGCTGTATCATTTTGCATCTCCGTGAATGAAACCACTGTTGAATTGAGCATAAAATGCTAATCTGTTTTCCTGTATTGTTAACCTCAGCCCTTAATCGTTAAATCATGTATCGTATTCTTTTTGTCCTCATTACAAGTTTAAGTATTTTGCCTGCAATCGGAATGGCGAAAGAAGCCTGTGCACCAGAAAATCAATGTATTGAGATGAACAACTGGGATCTAGGCATCGCCATAGGCTGGGGACAAAAAAGCAATCCACTCAGGGATTTTGACGATATTCCATTGTTCTTTATTCCAACAGTGGCCTATTACGGCGAACACTGGTTCTTCGACAATGGTAATTTAGGTTATACCTTAGCCGAGCAAGAAAGCTTTACAATTAACTTAGTAACAAGTTATAGCTTAGATAGAGCCTACTTCTATCAATGGGACCCATCAAATATCTTTTTGAATCGTGGCACTCAAGTTGAAGCCAAAGCCATAAATAGTATGGCTTTGTCGACTGAGCCCGAGCCTGAGTTTAATTCCTTAGAGACTCGGAACTTCACCTTACTTGGCGGTGCCGAAGCATTCATCTATACGCGGCTCGGTATTATTAGATTGGCGTACACTCATGATATGTTTAATGTGCATCAAGGTTCAGAAGCACAAATAAAATGGACCTATGGCTGGGATTACGATCGTTTCATTTTTGAGTTTGCGCTGGTATTTGATTGGAAGAGCCAAGCCGTAGTGGATTATTATTACAGCGTTAGACCCAGTGAAAACGCCTATTGGAGCGAAAAATATCAAGCAAAATCAGGTTGGGATAAAGGTGCGGAAATGACGGCCCGTTACATATTAACTGACAATTGGGATCTACTGTTGGCAGTTCGTTACACTCTAATTGCCGATGAGATTGCCGCCAGTCCCTTGTTAGACCAAGACTATAGCAGCACCTACTTTATCGGCGCTGCCTATAGGTTCTAACGTTAGTGACACTGCCTCAGTTAAGCTTGCTTTGCTTTATAGGTCTAAGCCTCGGCTTGATGGGCCAAAGTTCAGCACAAGCCAAAACTCGCGACTCGGCACTCAAACTCACACCCGAAATTTGCATCACAAGTTCAGAAACTGAGGCCTGTGACGTCTATATAGAACTACAGTGGGAACTCGCTAAAGATGAGCTTATCTGTATCTTGTCCGACAACGCCGCCTATCCCAAATGGTGCAGTGATTCAGTTTCAACCCATACGTTAAGCATGAAAATCCACACTATGACGGATATTCAATTTGTCATGGTGAGTAAAGACAGTAACCAAACTTTGGCTGGTGCCAAACTTAAAATCACTTCTGCATCACAACCTCAGGTTCGCAGACGTTACCGCAACCCTTGGAGTTTATTTTAATGACAAGCCCACAATCGAACCACAGAGTATTATTGGTTGAAGACGACGTTCGCCTAGCAAACTTGATTGTAGATTACCTAAAATCCCATGGTATGCATGTTGAAGTTGAACGCCGTGGCGATACAGTGCTAACACGATTAATCAATTACAAGCCAGATATCATACTGTTAGACATTATGCTACCGGGCATGGATGGCCTCACTCTGTGTGAGAAACTGCCCGATTATTTCGCAGGTCCAATTCTATTGATGAGCGCACTTGGCTCAAGTGAAGATCAAATCAAAGGACTAGAACTCGGTGCCGATGATTACGTGGTCAAGCCCGTCGATCCTGCTCTGTTAGTTGCGCGGATCAACAACTTACTTCGCCGTCAGAATCAGCCACCACAGGCAGAATCACACTGTCTAACCTTCGGTAAATTGAGTATCGACCCGCATACCCATGCGATTCGTCTTAATGAAACTGAAATTGATCTCACCAGCCATGAATTCGAATTGCTGTGGTTACTGGCCTCGCAAGCAGGCCAAGTGCTCAGCCGTCAGTATATTTATCAGTTGTTACTCAATATTGATTTTGATGGTAAAGATCGAAAAATTGACGTGCGGATCTCTAGATTACGTAAAAAACTCAACGATAATATTGAGACACCTTTCAGAATTAAAACCGTTTGGGGACAAGGTTATCTCTTTGCTCCTGAAGCTTGGAATAACTAAGCACAAATACAGTGAAACGTCTCTTTATCAGTTTATATTTGCTACTCAGTCTCAGCGTGCTTGGGATTGGCTGGACACTCGACAGCCTGTGGCAGAAGAATGTTGATGACAATAATGCCCTCGATGCGCCGTTAGTGGCATTGGCGCAATTATTAGCGGAATTACCTCCCGATGCCCGCCAACGGTATCTGGAGGCGATCCCAGCGAACCCTGTGATGCCACTGCAATTACTCAATGCAGATCAAGTCGCGCTGGCAGATAATCAAGCGTTAAGCACAAGCAAGGTGTTCACCACCACGGCCAATGATGATAGCTTGCTGCAGTTTATTCGAGTAGACGATCAAGTCTTAATGGCGGGGCCGCTGGACATAGATCCCAGAGCCAACCTTCGCAGCCTGTTCACCCTGTTCTTTTATTTATCACTCGCCCTTGTTGCGCTAATTTGGGTCGGCCCGCTTTCACGGGATTTGAGCATACTGCGTAAGGCCACCAAAGAATTTGGCGAAGCCAAATGGGACACGCGGATTACCCTGTCAAATCGCTCCCAAGTTAAGCCCTTAGCCAATACGTTTAACGAAATGGCGCGACATATCAGCGCCTTGATTGAGAACCAGAAACACCTTTCTAATGCGGTATCCCATGAGATCCGCACGCCACTGGCGAGGCTCAAATTTGCTCTTGCACTTATGCCTATGTATTGTCAGCCAGATTCGGACGAACAGAAGCGACAAGACTTTCTCGATGAAATGCAGCTCGACATCAAAGAAATGGAAGACTTACTTCAAGAACTGCTAACCTACGCCAGCTTAGAGTCACAGCGAGAAGGTATCCAGTTGGATGAGTACGATTTAATTAATCTCATCAATCAAAGTATTAAGCGCCTAGAAACCTTAAGTCCAACGCCTATAACGCTCAAAGCCGAAGTCGAAAAACTGCCCTTATTCGGAGAACCCGCATTAATCGAAAGGGCGCTACAAAATCTACTGACCAATGCGCAACGCTTTGCCCGCACTGAAATCATCATTGAAGTTAAGCAGACCCAGCACAGGGTCAATTTAAGTGTGAGTAACGACGGCGAACCTATCCCAGCGGTGGATTTACCGAAAGTGTTCGAGCCATTTTATCGCAGCCAATCGGTACAGAATGGCAATAAAGGACATGGTTTAGGCCTTGCGATCATCAAACGGATTATGCAACGACATCAAGGGAATGTGAGCGTCGTCAGCGATACGCAACATACCCGCTTTAGTTTAATCTGGCCAAAGAAACGTAAGCAGTGATAAGCATTAGGATTAGATAAACAAAAGTCACTCATGCATCTCACTCGCAAATGTAAAAAGCAAGTTAAACAAGCTAATTCAACCTATTAGTCTAGCTCGATGTCCCCAAAATCCAGATCGGCTTCGGGCTCAGGCTCAAAATTCAACTGTGGATTTAACGCTGCCCTTTCTTGCTCTATTTGTGCTTGCCTTGCTTTCATCATCGCTAACTGGCGACGACGTTTACGTTGAGTACACAGGCGAATGACATCATACTTTTGCGCATCTGAAAACGTTAACCAATTGAATCTTTCGTCACGGCTTCGCAGGCAACCATTACAGTAACCACGCGCATCGGTAACACACACACCGATACAAGGACTCGGGATATCAAAAAAGGCTAACTGTTCCATAACCCGCCGCTATTCCTATCTAAAAATGAACCATACTCAAAACGACCCGCGCTAAAAAAGATACCGTTGGATTGCATTCAAAGCGATTCAAATACAACACACTTATCTAAAGTACTTGCAGAAACAACCTTAATCAAGGCACATTGAACAGAGTTTGTACAACTTGGAGCACTATCATGGGATACCGTCACTTTGCCAGTCTGCTCGTCGCTGTTGCCTTATTAAGCGCTTGCAGCAGTAAACCGAAAAACGATTATGATCTCAATTACGACTTCACCGCACTACGCAGCTTTACCCAGTTAACACCACAGCCGACGGATGACCCGTTAAGCGCCCAGCGTATTCAAGTAGAAATTAACAACCAATTGACTCAAAAAGGGTTTGTAGAAAATACAGCGTCGCCCGACTTTAACGTCGCCTACGCCTTACTCACCCAAGATAAGCCCAAAGATTCAGGGCTATCCATTGGATTAGGCACAGGCACATTCGGAAATTCGGGCGGGATTGGCATAGGCACCAGTGTTGGCGTGCCGCTGGGGAGTGATACCGCTAAAATTCAAACCATTCAGATAGATATTGTCGATCCTAAGACCAAAGCTCTTATTTGGCGTGGCAGCGACAGCTATGATTTCGATGCAGGCGGTAACGAGAAAGCCCAAGATACCGCCAAAGCCGTCAACCGAATTTTGACGCAATTCCCACCGAAAAAATGATCACGTTTTAAAGGGTAAAAATGGGCGCGTCTCGCCCATTTTCACCCATCAAACATTCATATCGCTCAATATGCTTAGAGTAAAAATCTAGGACTCAGGAAAAAAGCCCTGACGAAAGGTAACGATCGCCCCTATCACAGACAATCGCCACGACCACAGAACCCGGATATTGTTTAGCAATCTCCAGCGCAGCAAACACGGCACCGCCCGAACTGACTCCAGCACAAATCCCTTCCTCTCGCGCTAAGGTTCTCGCCATGGCTTTTGCATCTTGCTCTTCAATATCCATAACTAAATCAACCCAAGAAGCATCAAAAATACCAGGCAAATATGCCTGCGGCCAACGCCGAATCCCTGGAATAGCACTGCCATCGGCGGGCTGAAGACCGACGATAGTGATGTCGGGATTACAAGTTTTAAGGTATTTGGACACACCCATTATGGTACCTGTCGTCCCCATACTTGACACAAAGTGGGTAATTTTGCCTAGACTCTGTTGCCAGATCTCAGGGCCTGTCGTGAGGAAATGGGCATTAGCGTTATCTTGGTTATTAAATTGATCCAGCACCTTACCTTTGCCTTCGCTTTGTAACTGCAGCGCCAAATCCCGCGCAGTCTCCATGTTATCCACTAGCATGAGCTCTGCGCCATAGGCTTGCATCGCATCCTTACGCTCTTGAGTCGAATTATTCGGCATAATCAGGATCATCTTGTATCCTTTGATTGCCGCCGCCATCGCCAGCGCAATCCCAGTATTGCCACTCGTTGCCTCAATAAGCGTATCACCAGGGCTTATTTCTTGGCGAAGTTCGGCCTGAATAATCATATTGAGTGCAGGACGATCTTTTACTGAACCCGCGGGGTTATTGCCTTCCAATTTTAATAGTACAGTGGAAGTACCACAGTTAAGCCGCTGCAAGCGAACCAGCGGAGTTTGCCCGATGCAGGCTTCAATTGTCGGAAAGTCAGACACTAGGATTATCCTTTACTTGATAAAAACAACTAAGCGATAGCCTATTCTAAGTCGGTTACCACTGACAAACACGGTGAATACTGCTTATAACATAAAATAAATCGCTCATAGTTATTCAAAAAAGTTCTATTCAACTGGCTTTTTATAAACAATTAATTCTATTACTCTAGGTGCCATAACGCTGACAAAATTGCCAGATTAAGGAGTTAAAAATGTCCGTAAAATTGATAAAGGCCCTGCTAGGAACCCTCATTCTGGGAACCTCACTCAATGTGACTGCCGCAGATCAAACCCTGCTTAATTCCTCTTATGATATCGCACGGGAATTATTCAATGCCTACAACCCCGTTTTTGCCAAACATTGGGAAGAGAAAACAGGTAAAACCGTCGAAATTAAACAATCCCATGCAGGCTCATCTGCACAGGCACGCTCTATTCTGCAGGGATTACCCGCAGATGTGGTGACCTTTAATCAAGTGACAGACGTACAAGTTCTGCACGATCGCGGTAAATTGATCCCAGAAAATTGGCAACAATTACTGCCTAACGCCAGTTCACCTTACTATTCCACCATTGCATTTTTGGTACGCAAAGGTAACCCAAAGCAGATCAGCGACTGGGGCGATTTAGCGAGAGATGACGTTAAACTGGTCTTTCCTAACCCAAAAACCTCTGGTAATGCTCGCTACACTTATTTAGCCGCATTAGGTTATGCTCAGAAAAACTATGGTAAGGATAATCAGGCTAAACTGGATCAATTCCTGAAAAAATTCCTCGGTAATGTCGCAGTATTCGATACCGGCGGCCGCGGTGCGACCACCTCCTTTGTTGAACGTGGGATCGGTGATGTATTAATTACCTTTGAATCGGAAGTGAACAATATCCGCCAGCAGTATGGTACGGACGATTACCAAGTGGTTGTACCAAAAACCTCGATTCTGGCAGAGTTCCCCGTCGCTGTAGTTGAAAAAAATGCTAAGCGTAACGGTACACAGGAACTCGCAACTGAGTATTTGAATTATCTCTACAGCGAAGAAGCGCAACGTCTACTGGCAGGATTCAGCTATCGTGTACACAACGAAAAGGTAAAAGCTGAGTTTGCTAAGCAGTTCCCTACCGTTGACCTGCTGACTGTTGAGCAAATCATCGGTGGTTGGGATAATGCCATGAAAACGCAGTTTGCTAACGGTGCAAAACTCGATGAGCTATTAAAGCGCTGATATCGTCCTTAATGTAGTAAGATATCAACATTGAACCCGAGCAAAGTCTCGGGTTTATCGCTAATTGGCATTTATCAATCAGTGTTAGCCGTAAAGATTGCATCCAACAAATGGCTTGAGCCAACAACGAGCGAACCGTATAAATAGTATTGGTTTAACGCAATTAACCTGATCGGGTGATTATTCTGTGATTTTTAATAACGGGCGTTTACGCCATAAGCGGGTTCTTCCCGGTTTTACCATCAGCTTAGGTGTGTCACTACTGTTTGTCAGCCTAATCCTATTATTGCCGACCACAGGCCTAATCATGCAGACCAGTTCAATGAGCTGGTCCGAATACTGGGGCGTGATTGCCGATCCCAGAGTGGTTGCCAGTTACCGAGTCACCATACTATCGGCGCTCGCGGCATCATTATTTAACTGCCTTTTCGGATTATTACTCGCATGGGTACTCGTGCGTTATGAATTTCCCGGCAAACGCATTTTAGATGCCTTGGTAGATTTACCCTTTGCCTTGCCGACCGCCGTTGCCGGTATCACCTTAGCCACCCTTTATGCGGAAAACGGCCAAATCGGTAGTCTATTAGCTGAATGGGGCATAAAAGTCGCCTACACCCCGCTAGGCATAGTGGTCGCGATGATTTTCACCAGTATTCCCTTTGTGGTTCG
The DNA here is from genome assembly GCF_025654245.1 of Shewanella sp. SM29. Classification (NCBI taxonomy): domain Bacteria; kingdom Pseudomonadati; phylum Pseudomonadota; class Gammaproteobacteria; order Alteromonadales; family Shewanellaceae; genus Shewanella; species Shewanella sp. SM29. The sequence continues at coordinate 133,692 of NZ_JAKKRN010000010.1, read as the reverse complement.
TACGGTACAACCCGTTCTCGAAGAGTTATCCCACGAGGAAGAAGAAGCGGGAATGACGCTTGGCGCCTCGGATCGTTCGGTATTCTGGCGGGTTATTTTGCCCTCTCTTTGGCCAGCATTAATGATTGGAACGGCACTGTCTTTTACCCGCAGTCTGGGTGAGTTTGGTGCAGTGATCTTTATCGCTGGCAATATGCCTTATATCAGTGAAATCACTTCGTTAATGATCTTTGTCCGCCTGCAAGAATTTGATTTTGCAGGTGCCAGCGCCATTGCCTCAGTGGTTCTGATGACCTCGTTACTGCTATTACTGCTGATAAACCTGTGGCAGGCGCGTTATCTGCGCCGCATTCATGGTCGATAAGGAACGAATATGAACTCATTTAAACCCTTAAGAGTCGGTGAAGCGCCCCTGATCAAATGGAGCCTTATTACCCTCGCCGTGCTCTTAGGCTTGCTATTGTTGCTATTGCCGTTGGTGAGTATTTTTCAGCAGGCGTTTGTCGGAGGTTGGGAGCGTTATATTGGGCACCTAACTCAACCGGATTCGCTGCATGCGATTGGTTTAACACTGATGGTGGCAGCACTCACTGTCCCCATCAATTTAGTGTTCGGAATCATGCTGGCGTGGAGCGTGACTCGTTTTGAATTCCCCGGTCGCAAATTACTGATCACGCTAATTGATATTCCATTTGCGGTCTCCCCTGTCGTCGCAGGTTTGCTCTATTTGCTGCTCTATGGCAACAGTGGTTGGCTGGGCGAATGGCTATATGAGCACGATCTGCAGATCATGTTTGCTTGGCCGGGAATACTATTAGTGACCATTTTTGTCACTTGCCCCTTTGTGGCCAGAGAACTGATCCCATTGATGCAACAACAGGGCGCATCTGAAGAAGAAGCCGCAGTGATCCTCGGGGCTTCATGGTGGCAACTCTTTCGCCGCGTGACCCTACCCAACATCAAATGGGCACTGATTTACGGTGTGATCCTCACCAATGCCAGAGCCGTGGGCGAATTTGGTGCCGTTGCTGTCGTGTCTGGCAACATTCGCGGCGAAACCAATACCTTACCTTTACATGTGCAATTATTGTATGAAGATTATCAGGCCGAAGCCGCCTTCGCGAGCGCGTCATTACTGGCCCTGATCGCCCTATTTACCCTAATGTTAAAAGCCGTAGTGGAATGGCGGCAACAACGCAGTTTAACCGCCAATGACAATAAAGAGCAGAGCCAACTATGAGTATTCGTCTTACTAATATTTCCAAGAAATTTGGCCAATTTCAGGCGCTTTCCCCACTTAATCTCGATATTCAAGAAGGGGAAATGATTGGTCTGCTGGGACCATCAGGTTCAGGCAAAACCACACTGCTGCGGATTATTGCCGGTCTTGAAGGAGCCGATAGCGGCCAAATTCAATTCGGCAACCGAGATGTCACCCAAGTGCATGTGCGTGAAAGACGCGTAGGTTTTGTGTTTCAAAACTATGCGCTGTTTCGTCATATGACGGTCGCCGATAACGTCGCTTTTGGACTCGAAGTCATGCCGAAAAAACAAAGGCCTTCGGCGGCAGAAATTCATAAGCGAGTGACACAACTGCTAGAAACAGTACAACTAGGCCATCTCGCACAGCGCTATCCTGAACAACTCTCGGGTGGACAAAAACAGCGCATTGCATTGGCCCGCGCACTCGCGACCCAACCAGAAGTCTTGCTACTGGATGAACCCTTTGGCGCCTTGGATGCTAAAGTGCGTAAAGAACTACGCCGCTGGCTACGCAGCCTGCATGATGAATTGAAATTCACCAGCGTGTTTGTGACCCACGATCAGGATGAAGCGCTTGAGCTCTCAGATAGAGTGGTAGTGATGAGCAATGGTCATATAGAGCAGATTAATACACCTGCTGAGCTATACTCACATCCCAATAGTCGCTTTGTGTTTGATTTTCTTGGTAACGTCAATGTCTTTGAAGCCAGTTGGCAACAAAAACGTTGGGAAAATGGTCAAGCATTTTTAACACCTCCAGAACAGCAAACACTGCAGCAAGATGGTGTTCTCTATGTACGCAGTCACGAATTAGCACTGTCAAATAAGCCCAATAGTCAGGCCAATTTGCCGTTCAATATTGTCGCCATTACCCCCATTGGCGCCGAAGTTAGATTGGAATTAGCCCCACACGGCTGGCATAGCGAAGAACTGTGGGAAGCCAAATTCACCCACCATAATCTGCAGGAACTCGGGTTGCAAAAAGGCAGTGTAGTTTACGCTACCCCAAGAACAGCTTACTTCTTTGGTGCGCAGGGTGAGAGTTCACCGACGCGTCTAAGTTGGCCATTCCTGACTCCGGGCAGTCTCGCCTTTGATATCTAATGTCATCATAATAGGAATAGCGGTACCACAGGGAGTGGATACCGCTAAGATTCAAACCATTTAGAGAGATATTGTCACGCCAAACACTAAAGCACTCATTAGGCATTGCCGCGACAACTTTTGGTGATAGCGACAGCTTTGATTTTTGATGCAAGCGGTAACGAGAAAGCCCAAGATACCTCCAAAAACGTCAGCTAGATCTTGGCGCTGTCCCCTCCGAAGAAATAATTAATCAACTAGCGGCTTAATTGAAGAGTGCCGCACTTCGGAGTTGAACTATGGAATATTATGTATATATTTCATCCGCTAATAGCACTAATAGTTGCTAACAGTGTTAGATAAGCAACATATAGAGATATTGCACCTATAATTACAGCAGTGAAAGCTAAAAAGCTATTTGATATAAGTTCATACATGTAACTAGACATGCTTTTCCGCCTTATATGGCTCCTTAATTCCAACGATGCTAATTTCAACCGATCTAAAACCGAAAGTTTTCGACGGATACTAGTTGCATGAACATAGAAAAGCATTGTTTTTATGAATCCAAGAACCTTTTTATTCGTAAGTTCCAGAGGGCCATCTGTATAAAAAAGTAATAAATCAGGATTTTTTCGCGTTGAAATGTCGCATTTTGGTCGTTTGAGGAATACGTGAAATGTACCTATAATCGAATGATTTATATCTAGGCAAACTCCATAATCTTTTTCGTGCTGCAATGTCTTCTTCCCATTATTTATTGTCCATCTACCAGTCCCAGTAAACTTGTCATTTTGAATGATTTGTAACGAATCAAAACCCCAAAAGCCAGTATTTCCACAATCACCATTGGTCTTAGATATTGAGAAATCACGAAACACTTGAGGATTATCCTTAAATATGGATTTAAGGAATAACAAAAGATCATCACAAACAATCGGCCAATTTAAGTTAGCAAACCTCTATCTTGAGTTAATTTCTTGCTCTTTAATCTGATAGTTTTTAAGCCAAGATTTCAAATAAAACCTCCACATAGATAGCATCGAACGGTATACAAACCTTAGAGAAACTTATTATCTAAGCAATGTTAGCTAATAGCCTTATAGAAGTGATTTCGTCATGAAAATACAACTCCGCTCATATAGTTTCAAATCTAGAAAAATAGTAAAAACATATCACATAGCTTTCATTTAACTTCGAGTTACACTGAATTTTATAAATCTAAAGCGTCTATTTCCACGCCGTAATGATTTAAGTACTTATTTTATAGTTTTTAATATGGTGACAATTTAAAACAATATCTCTTGAGAGAGAAATCTTACTCATGGGCATTCACGGTTCGGCCTGCTGCCCATTGTCGTAGCGCATTGATTTTATCGCTCATGACCACAGATAAAGGCCGTGTCTTACTAAGTTCTTCAAGTAATAGCACTTGGTCGACACTGCACTCGACACTTCTTGCGGTATACATGGCAGCAATAACGACTTGTTCGATTTCGGCGCCGGAAAATCCTTGGCTACGCGCCGATAACTGGGCGAGATCTAAGCTCGCCACATCGATTCCACGGCGCTTACAGTGGATTAAGAAGATAGCTTTGCGTATGGCTTCGTCGGGTAAATCGACAAAAAAGATTTCATCCATCCTGCCCTTTCGCATCAACTCTGGCGGCAGAACTTGAATATCATTAGCGGTAGCCACCACAAACACTTCAGATTTACGCTCCGCCATCCAAGTGAGTAAGGTGCCGAGTATCCGCGTCGATGTTCCCTCATCACTGCTACTCCCGCTTAAGCCTTTTTCAATTTCATCTATCCAAAGCACACAGGGCGACATCATGTCAGCCAGATCCAGTGCATTACGCAGGTTCTTCTCGGTTTCGCCTATGTATTTGTTATATAAGGCTGCCATATCGAGCCTAAGCAAAGGTCGTTGCCAAACGCCCGCAACCGCCTTAGCCGCGAGGCTCTTACCACTGCCCTGAACGCCCAGCAATAAAATCCCCTTGGGCGCATCGAGCGCTTTGACGTGCTGAACTGGAGTCGGCTGGCCGTCTTGGTCAATGACGCTGACAGCCACTATGGGCGAGCGCTGCTTGAGCCATTTTTTTAGATTATGCAGTCCTGCAACCTGTGAAAAATCACTGGTGTCGTATTCAAATTGCAGCACACCATTAAGATCGAGTAGCTGAAACTTGGCTTTATTGATGGCATCAATATCAGACAAGGTAATAGCACCATCATTGACTATGGCTTTGCGTACGAGACGACGGGCATCGTCTAAAGTCACGCCCCGCAGATTATCGGCTAATTTGACCACAGCCGCATCATCGACCTGTAGCGGCGTACCTTGGTGACGAATTTTATCAACTTCAAGATAAATCAGATTTTGCAATTGCACAGTACTTGGCAAAGTTAAGTGAAAATAAGCGCAATAACGTTTGATTTCAGGCGGGATTTCAAAGGCATGGCTCACCAGCACTAATGTGTGTTGCAGCGTCTCGTACTCAAGGGCGATTTCTTTAAGCAAACGGACATTCTTAGGTGCATCAATCACAAAGGGATGGAAGTCGCACAGCACATAAATTCCCTGCTGCGAGGTTGATTTAATTTGCCCGAGCAAATCTGTAGGTTCGCTATTAAACTTTTGCGCCGCCAAGGGCTTATCGACCCGTGCTAGGCCTTGGGTAATGCTCCATGTAAACACAGGTTGATAGAGCACACTGGCGACCCGCTTAAGCAACTCAACCACGCGATATTCTTCATAGGTTTCAATCACTACGATTGGCGTATTGGAGCGCAGCACTGAGGTTAAATCGTGAATATCTTGCATGCTTTCAAATTCCTTTTTATTCACCCAAAAATGTGTCACAAAAAAGTCCAGCGAACTGGACTTGATACAACAGACAAAAGTTAACCGATTAAGGGTTAATGTCCATCAAAAAACAAGTAATTCAGCCAACCTTGCATCCTCAGCAATACTTTACGCATCACAGCGACATGATGAAAATGTTCAGTATAAATTGCAACCTGCCCAGAAACACCCGCAGGAAATTGCGTACGGATAGCATCATCTTCGATATCAATCAGCACAATAACGCGACCATTTTGAAATAAACGAGCCGATGACTGCAGCGCGCCGCCCATTTGAACTTCACCTTCAGCCATAGCGGGTAATATTTTCGCCACTTTCCCCTTAAAGATTTGTCCTGGAGCGGCATCCAATATCACTTCAGCTTCATCACCTTCCTGCAAACGCATTAACGAGTTTTGCCAGAATGCCCCCGCAAAGTAGCGCTGCTCGTCGGGAATAAAGCTCATTACGGGACGTAATGGTAAAGGCACTGCCATCGCTCCCGCACGAAGCGCCATTTGCGTCACCACACCATCTGAGGGTGCCCGCACGACTGTCTGTTCTAAATCGTAGAGTGCACTGGCTAAATCAGCTTGCAAGCCAGCTACTTTAGTATTGACACCATCAATATTAGATTCATAGGCCAGCTTGACACGCAGTTCTTCAGCATTCGCAACGGTCAGTTGTGCCTCTGAGGCTAAGTACAATTGACGCCTATTATCGAGTTCCAGTTCAGTAAAAGGCGAATTCGCGCCCCCTTTCTTGCGGCCTAACTCATAACGCTCGAAGGCAGATTTATTACGGTCTTTATCGGCCCTAGCGCGCTCTACATTAGCCTTAGCCGACTCCCACGCCGCGGCAAGTTGTGGCACTTGGAGCTCAGCTTCCATCAAAGCTGCGCGTTTACGTTTAACAACGGCCTCGAAGGGAATAGGATCGAGACGAAATAACACATCCCCTTGTTTAACAGGCATATTAGGCTGCACTTCCACCGAAGTCACTAAGCCTTTTACTGCGGGGGTGATAGGGATAGTGACAAAATATTCACGGGCAAAACGAGAATAAGGATGGTTGTAATTCATCACGAGCAATAAGGTACCAATAATGAACACCCCACCCAGCACTGCGGTGGGAACAGTCCATTTATTCATCGGAATTTTAAAGACTTTAAAGATAGCAATACACACGGCCGCATAGGTGAGTATGAGTAATAAATCCATGTTATACCTCAACTTTGTCTGTTTTTATCGCATCCACAGCAGGCGCTATATTCATGGGGGTTATTTGCTCTAACTGTTCAAGCCGAGTCTGAAGCCCTCTGACCGTCTCGCGCAATGAATTCACATCCTCCTCTAAAACTAATTCTCGCTTCATTACAGTATTGAACCCCCAACCGCGATCTTCACGGTATAAAGTCGCCCAGATCCATAAAAATGGCCAAATTGCATGTAGGGTGAATAGACTCACCCACCCGGCGATATGCAATGCATCTTGCTGAGGATGATTACGCTTTTTGGCTATTTCATAGGGGATATCATGAATGGCAATGACACCATAAAACATGATAATGATGACGAAAAACAAAATACCTAACGCAAAGTAATCTAAGAACATCCGCATCTCCTTGTATTAATAATATGTATTCCATCCCAAAGATTAGTGGATGGTCCCCAAACATGCTACTAACATGACATTAACATTTGAGTTTACTCTCAACCTCAGCCCCAATATTAACCAAAGATATGCTGTTTCGTTTTTGCCCCCAGTGATCCGGGACACACTTGTCAATTTACTCCATGATCCTAAAGCCTGTTCAGGCTAAACTAGGCACATCATTGCGGCATAGAACGCAAGCATAAAACTCATCATCCCTACAATCTCAAAGGTACCCACACATGATAGGCACTCCCTACACTGAGGGCGCACGACGCGCCATGTTGCTCGGCTGCGGTGAACTTGGCAAAGAAGTCGCCATTGAACTGCAACGCTTAGGCGTTGAAGTGATTGGCGTTGACCGTTACGCCAACGCCCCCGCCATGCAAGTCGCGCATCGCTCCCATGTGATCAATATGCTCGATGCCAACGCCCTGCGTGCGGTTATCGAGTTAGAAAAACCGCACTTAGTCATCCCAGAGATTGAAGCCATCGCCACCCAAACCTTAGTGGACATGGAAGCCGAAGGGGTAAATATTATCCCAACAGCTCGGGCAACAAAGCTCACTATGGACAGGGAAGGTATTCGTCGCCTCGCCGCTGAAACCTTAGGTTTACCAACCTCGCCATATTTTTTCTGTGATACCGAAACCGAATTTAATCAAGCGATTAGTGAAATTGGCGTGCCCTGTGTGGTGAAGCCAGTCATGAGTTCCTCGGGCAAAGGCCAAAGCGTTATTCGCGATATCGCCCTCAGCCATAAAGCATGGCAATACGCCCAAGAAGGCGGACGCGCCGGCGGCGGTCGCGTGATAGTCGAAGGCTTTATTCCCTTCGATTATGAAATCACCCTGTTAACCATAAGCGCAGTCAACGGCATTCATTTTTGTGCGCCCATTGGCCACAGGCAAGAAGATGGCGATTATCGCGAGTCATGGCAGCCACAAGCCATGTCCGATGAAGTGTTAGCAAAATCCCAAGCGATTGCGAGCAAAGTCGTCGAAGCCCTTGGCGGTTATGGACTATTTGGCGTAGAACTGTTTGTTAAAGGCAATGAAGTGTATTTCTCTGAAGTCTCGCCAAGACCACATGACACAGGCTTAGTCACACTCATCAGCCAAGATTTATCGGAATTTGCCCTGCATGTTAGAGCGATTCTCGGCCTGCCTATTCCCAATATCCATCAGCATGGTCCAAGTGCCTCGGCGGTGATTTTGGCCGAAGGCACCTCAAGCAATATCCGCTATCAAGGGATTGGTGCGGCATTAGAAGCGGTCAACACTCAGCTTAGATTATTCGCCAAACCCGATATTGATGGTCGCCGCCGTTTAGGTGTCGCGCTTGCCCGTGATATCGATATCGACAGCGCAATCAGCAAAGCACTCGATAGCGCCAGTAAAGTGAAAGTCATCTTTTAAGCGGGTTTAACCGTTTAAAATTGGCTTTAAGTACAAGCTACACATCAAAGGGAAATGCGCTTTAATGCCATTTCCCTTTTTCAACACAGAGCCGCACCAATAAAAAGTGACCGTCTCCAATAGGCGGAGTAAACTAGCGCCCTTTCTTGCCAGCCCTCAGCTTGCATTTAGGTAAATCCTAAGTTGTGGCTTAACCCAGATAATTAACCCTGATAAGTAAAACCAACAGTAGACCCCAATATGCATCTTCAGCCTTCTTGCTTTACCTCTTTCACACAAGCCATTGATGCCTATGTCCTGCCGCAGCGTTTTACCTTTCCTTTCTATTACGAACCGCACCCACTGTGCGTGATCGCTGCCAACGAATTACAACGCCACCTAGAGACTCAAAACGATTGGCAACATAACTTTGGCCTCACGGGGGAGTTAACGGGTGCCATTGGTAAAATGTTTGGTGTGCTTTTAGTGCAAGATCCGCAGGGAGAAGTGGGCTATTTGTCGGCATTTTCGGGCAAGTTAGCTGAGCAAAACCATTGGCCACGCTTCGTTCCACCTGTGTTTGATATGCTGGCTAAGGACAATTTTTTCCACGCCGAAAATCTACAAATCAACCAAATTAACGAGCAGCTACTTGCAGTAGAAAATCACCCCGATATTCCTCGGCTATCGAGCGAACTCAACACTGAGCAAGCTCAAGCACAAGCCAAGCTTGCCGCCCACAGGCAAGTGATGATCGACGGCCGTCAATCCCGCAAGACGCAGCGCAATCAACTCGCAGTGCAATGGGCAGCCAATCCAACTGATGAGACTTTACGTGAAAATACTGTAATCGAAGCCAAACTCAGCCAAGAAAGCATTAACGAAAAGAATCAGTTAAGAGATATTAAACGCTATTGGGATGAACGTATCCATGCCATCAGCCAAGCGTTAACTCTGCTCACTGATAAGCGTGACGCGTTAAGACTACAGCGTAAACAGCTCTCGGCGGCGCTGCAGCAAAAGCTGTTTGAGCAGTATCGTTTTTTGAATATTCGCGGCGCAGAAAAAAGCCTTAACGGCATATTTAACGGGACGGTTGAGTTAACACCGCCCGCAGGCTCAGGGGAATGTGCCGCCCCTAAGTTGCTACATTACGCCTTTAAACACGGTCTTAAACCATTGGCGATTGCCGAATTTTGGTGGGGGGCGCCGCCAAAATCAGAAATTCGCCAACATCAGCAGTTTTATCCTGCCTGTCTGCGCAAATGCCAGCCTATCTTGGGGCATATGCTCGAAGGGCTTGTTGTCGATGATAATCCGCTGCTGACGAACCCCGCCGAAGGCAAAACCTTAAGCATCCTCTACCAAGACGAGGCGATGGCGATTGTGAACAAACCCGCCGAGTTTTTATCAGTGCCTGGCAAAGAGATTGAAGACTCAGTTTATTCGCGCATACGGCAAACGTTTCCCAATGCCACTGGACCACTTATCGTCCACAGGCTCGATATGTCAACCTCGGGATTAATGGTGATCGCATTGACAAAAGACGCCCATAAACAACTGCAAAAACAGTTTATCCAGCGCACAGTGACTAAACGTTATATGGCACTTTTAGCAGGGATCCCTACAGCAATGGCAGATAAGCAGGCAGCCGGACAAATCTCTTTACCCCTACGTGGCGATTTAGACGATAGACCGAGGCAACTCGTTTGCCATGAGTTTGGCAAAGCGGCCCAAACCTATTGGGAATTGAGCCATATCGATGAAATGGCACGTACAGCCCGCGTATATCTATCCCCAAAAACGGGCCGAACCCATCAACTCAGAGTTCACTGCGCCCACTCAGAAGGGCTAAATACGCCCATTTTGGGTGACGATCTGTACGGCACTCGTGCCAATCGCCTGCATCTGCATGCAGATTTATTGATACTTCAACATCCCGTCACCCGTGAACAGATGCGCTTTCAAGTCGATCCTGATTTTTGAGATCTGAGTTCTGATATTGATTAACAAGGCACCAAAAGGAAAACCAAGCTTAGTGGGCATTATCAGAAGTTTGACCGCGATGTATAAGTGGCATTTTTCGGGCATAGTAGTGCCTCACTCAAAACGGAATCGACAGCGGTAGTATGGGCATAGGCAATCTGGTTAAAAACATAAGCCGAAATCAATGGTTCTTATTTGCTTTGTTGAGCGCCACCGTATTTATGAGCGCCTGCCAGCCGGCATCAAACCCCAATGAAATCACGGCTAGCCCAAATACCAGTGTCGCAGTAAAAGCCGCTACAGAAGCAACAACGCTTCGAGCGCCACTCGCGCAGGAAGTCTATATCTGGCAGCGCCAATGGCGCCCTGCCAATCAAACGGCATTAGCGCAAAGCCAAGGTGCATTCCAAGGATTACGTATTTTAGCATTGCAAGCGCATCCAAAACCCAATGGCACAGACATTTGGTTTGAAGTTGCGGTCAATCATGCTTGGTTGCAGGCAGATCCTAGGCCAAAAATTGCCGTGATTCGCTTAGATGGTCAGTTCGCGCATTTAAATGATGAACAAGTGATCAATAAAATCAGCCAAGTACTAGCAAATTGGCAGGCAAAAGGCACGCACATCGCGGGGGTTGAAATCGACCACGACAGTGCCAACAGTAAACTGCCAGCCTATCGAGATTTTCTTAAAAAGCTTAAAGCGCAGTTACCCGCAGAACTCAAACTCAGCATTACTGCACTGCCCGCTTGGCTCAGTAGCGCCGATTTTCCCGTGTTACTCACCAGTATTGATGAACTGGTGCTACAAATTCACAGCGTAAGCGATCCACGCCTCGGACTATTCGATGCGACTCAAGGTTGGCAGTGGGTGCAGCAACTCTCAAATATCAGCACTGTGCCTTACCTTATTGCGCTCCCCGCCTATGGTTCGGCGGTCATCAGTACAGCTTCAGGTTATCAAGTTGAAAGTGAAACACCGCTGCGCGATCAACTCAAATCAGCCAATGCAGTACAGGAACTGATGGCCGATCCTCTAGTATTACAAGCCTTTGTGCAAAAACTACACACTCAAAAAGATGCCAAACTCAGAGGCATTATCTGGTTTCGGCTGCCGCTGGAAGGGGATAAAAGGGTTTGGCCACTCAACACCTTAATCGCCGTTGCACAGCAAGGTGAACTTGCCGCCAAGATTGAATTAGTGATATCAAGCGATAACAAGGCCACAGCCCAAACGATATTAGCCGCTGAAAATAAGCCAAAAAATCTGGAAATCCGCAAGCCACAGCTATTCCAACTGAGCTTAATGAATCACGGTAATATTGCAGGTGAAATTCCTCCTCTTTTGTCGCTAGCGGGACAAGCTTGCAGCGGGTATGATGCGCAAAATGGCTATAGCGTAATACAAAAAGATGGGCTGTTAACGTGGCAATGGCGAGCTGAGAATACAGCAGCGTTGACACCAACCAAAACAGTTTCACGCACTGCAATCATGCCTATGCCGCAATCAAACAGAGACATTCAAACACACATGCTCAACCCTGGCGGCCAAAAAGTGATAGGCTGGGCACGTTGTGAGTCATTATATTTACAGGGAATTTATGCGCCATAAGCCAAAACTATCGTTTACCATGGCAACACCCAATCGGGCTTTTATGCTTAAAAAGACCACGCTCATTTGTTTAAGCTTATTTTCCCCTATGCTATTGGCCTGCGGCCCCGATTTTCCTTTGCAACTCACTCAGGATAGGCAGAGCAATCTCAGTTATTTACCGCAAACCTCCTTTAGCCAACAGCTCACCGCCCTCGCCAAGCCTTTACCTTGGCAGTATCAAGATGCACCCGCTGCACAGGAATATCTCTGGGATGAAGTGCATAGCCGTTATCTTTCACAAACTCGCGCCTTTGAAAACAGCGAGTTAAGTGACGCCCATTTAGCCTTAGTGAACACTTTGCGGGATGCAACGGGCCCCATTGAAGCCGAGCAAATGGCCGCTAAGTTAGACAAAGATCTACCACAAGCGCTAACTTGGTACACCTTAGGTGCCGTAGCGTTTGAAGCAAAAGATTATGAGAGGGCGAGTAACTATTTCAGCAAAATCATTAAATTACCACAAAGTGAACGCGCATCTCGTAGCCTGTGGGCACTCTATTCGCTGTCGCGTATTGAGCTTATCTTAAGCAAGACTTCGGCTGATCCTGAACATTTTAATCGTGCTAATGCTTACCTAACACAATTACAAACCGAAGTCGCACAAGGCGCAGCCGATCCCCTGCGTTTGAGTTTAGCGAGCTTAGGTGAACAAGCCTATATCCTGCTACACCAAGGCCAGCCGCTCCCGCAATTGACCAATCAAGCTACAGGTGAAACTGAGTCAGAGCTGCAAATGGCTCTCACCCTTGATGCACTGAATAAAGCTATTGAGCTCTATGCCACCCAATCGGTACAGGGCGATAGCGGCGGTTATGATTCCTTATTGATGTTAAGCCGCACTTTGATGAGTAAAGAGATTGCTGAACTTCAGCCGCTACTGCAACAGGCGAGCGTGCAGCAGTTATTGATTGCCTATTGGCAAAGCAGCACTAATGAATTCGCCTATAATGGCCAGCTTTCGGAAATGGGATTAAAGGTTGCTGAGCTCCTTAAAGTATTTCCAACCGATGGCTTACAGCTCAACCATGGCGATAAATTAGCGGCGATTTATTACCAGTTAGGGGATTATGCCAGTGCTGAGCGCCTATTAACGCTAGCGAAACCGAGCGGCCTCACTTGGTGGCTCAACGCAAAATTAATGCTACAAAAGGGCGATCAAGCAGAAGCTGCCAAGGCCTATGCTCAGGCAGCGCGTCACTTCCCTGAGCAACTCAATAAGATCTCGACCACAGTTGACGCTAAAGAAACTCAGCAACAAGCCATTAATGCCGATGAAGATACAGCCACTTACTGTCGTATTCGTGCCGAGCAAGGAGTGTTGTCACTAGAGCGTGGCGAATATGTCGATGCGCTCAATCACTTACTCGCCAGCGGTGATGAGTACTGGCAAGACATCGCCTATGTGGCGGAGCGCGTGCTCACCACGGCTGAACTTAAGTTATTTGTCGACGAACATGTGCCATTTATCGCCTTTGAATACCCTAAAGACAGCGACTGGTACGATAATATTGAGCCAATTAACAACCGCTTGCGCTACTTGTTAGGTCGCAGGCTATTACGCGAAGGCGCGATAGCTGAAGCGCCGGTTTACTTCCCTAATCCTAAACTGAATGCCAGCGCCCTTGCCTACGGCACAGAGCTGAATGCAGCGAAAAAAACAAAAGGCATTGATAGCGCGAAAGCCTATTGGGCTGTTGCCGAACTTGCCCGCCACCAAGGCATGGAACTCTTAGGGTTTGAATTAGCCCCAGATTACACTATTTACCAAGGTGTGTTCGATCTAAGTGATTGGAATGAGCCGAGCAAACTGGCTGAGAAAGAACAACTGCGGATCAGCGCCAGCCAAGCAATTCCCGATAAACGCTTCCATTATCGCTACACGGCAGCAGAACTAGCCAACAAGGCATCGGATCATGTACCCCACAACAGCCAAGCCTATGCAGCGCTACTCTGCCAAGCCACAGGTTGGGTCTTGTATCGAGATCAAGAACTTGCCCTACGTTACTACAAAAAATACGTCGCCAACGGCCCCTTTGTGCCTTGGGCCGAGAACTTTGGTTTGCAGTGTGAAGCGCCCGATTTTGACGGTGCAGTAAAACGAGCGCAGGCGAATGAAATGGCAGAATGGAACGCCCTGTACCACAAGCTGAAAAAGCCCGTCGTATTTGGCGTATTAGCCCTCACAGGCTTATTGGGTGTGTGGTGGATGCGTAGAAGAAAAACTCAATAATAAATAACCATTTACGTCTTTCTCTCTCAACATCGACATGATGAAAAGAGAGAAAGACGCATACCGCTTTACTTGTTCACGCAGTTAATCACTTCACCCTGTAAATAACCGTGCACATTCGCCACTGCGATATTGAGTAGACTTTGTCTTGCTTCCTTCGTCGCCCACGCATTATGCGGGCTGATGCTGATATTAGGCGCATGCAGTAAGGGATTATCTGCAGTGGGCGGCTCGGTCGATAACACATCCACGCCGGCAAATAACTTGCCTTGAGCCAGCGCAGCAGCAAGCGCGGCTTCATCAATTAATCCACCGCGCGCTGTATTAATCAGCAGCGCATTAGGCTTCATCAAGGCGAGGGTTTGTTGATTGATAAATTGCTCAGTTTCTGGAGTAAGCGGACAATGGAGCGAAATAATATCTGATTCGCTAAGCACAGTATCACGTTGCGCCCACGTCACGCCTTGGGGTAAATCCTTGATGATTGAACGAGTATTGACAAGAACTTTCATCCCGAATGCGAGGGCAAGCGTTCCCACCTGCTGACCGATATCGCCATAACCTATTAAGCCTAAAGTCTTGCCTTTTAAAGATTGCAACGGCATTAAAGTAAAACAAAAATCTTGGCAGTTCACCCACTGGCCATCGACCACAGCTTGATGATGGGCGGCCACGGCTTGGGTGTGATGCAGAATATGGGCAAACACCATTTGCGCAACGGCATCAGGCGCATAAGCGGGCACATTAGTGACCACTATACCTTGCGCTTTAGCTGCCGCGATATCGACAACGTTCGTGCCCGTGGCCAATACGCCTATGTATTTGAGACTAGGAAGTTGCGCTAGCGTCTTTGCATTCAAGGGCGTTTTATTGGTGAGAATGACTTCAGCACCTTGGGCTCGCGCGACAATATCAGCGCCACTTGTGCGGGAAAAACACGCAAACTCGCCTAATTCATTTAAGGATTGCCAGCTGAGATCGCCAGGATTTAAGGTTTCACCATCAAGTACGACTATTTTCATGCCACTAAATCTCCTTTTAAGACGATGCGTTAAATCTAAAAACTGACTTTGAGCCCAAGGTTAGCCTGAGCCTGCCACATCACATCCGACGTAATATGCCATAGGCATTCATCTTCATTGCAAAACAGCGAAGTGTCACTGTTGATAAAAGTCGCATAACCCCGAATATCCGCAAACAGGCCAAAGTGTGGCGTCACTTGATACTCTACCCCGCCACCAATCCCCATGGAGAAACGCGTTTCGCTCGACCAACCGCTAGGCAGCATGCGGGTGATCCCCGCGCTGGCGGTGACATAGGGCTGGATATCGCCACGGGGGAAATATAAAGTGCCACCCAAGTGAATATAATCTAAATCTAACGAGGTAAGAAAGTCTGGCGTAAACAAGCCGCCACTTTTTAGTTCAGAGGCTTGATGACTATATAAAAGATAAATATTACCGGGATCATTGGTGCCAATACCCACCATCAAACCGTAATGACTCGACTCCTCAACCTTCACATCGGCCTTATCACCCGTTTGATCTGTGTTGACCTCATATTGATTCACATCAAATTGACCGCCCCCCAGACTATAACCACCAAAAGGAGCGATAAACACCTCGGCCTGCGTAGACATAGCCACAGGTAACAAACTCGCCAACAGCAACAAACGGTAAGTGTTTTTCATAATGAATTCCTTATCTTTTACAAAAACCAATTTTATCAAGGCTAACGCATACCGCGCTCAGACTTGACTCTGTCATAGGCTGCTTGAATATCCTGAGCCTTACGATTAGCGAGCTCCATCATTTCCGGTGGTAACCCTTTCGCCACTAACTTATCGGGATGATGTTCATTCATCAATTTACGGTAAGCCCGTTTAACTTCTTGGTCGCTAGCTTCGTTCGTAATGCCAAGTAAACTGTAGGCATCAGTAATCGATGTTTTATTGCCACTCGACGTTTGATGGAAACGAAACTCCGCCTGCCAGCGTTTAAGTAATTCATCTAACTGCGCTCGACCATAACCTAACTCTTGAGCAATCGTCATCAAGATAGCGTGCTCAGCAGGATCCAATTCACCATCAGACAGTGCCGTTTGGATCTGGATTTCGATGAACATCTGCACTAACTCTTTGCGTCCCATCGTAATAACACGGAAAGCTTGTAAGCTGCTACGTAGATCAAAATCCGCCGATTTACCCTCACGAAATGCCTGTTGCGCCTCTTTACGGGCTTCCCCCGTTAAACGCATTTGATCCATTAATAAGGTCGCAATGCGAATATCGGTTTCGGTAACATGTCCTGATGCTTTCGCCACATGCCCCATTACTGCAAATGTGGTATTAAAGAAAATGGTTTGGCGATTCTTAGCCTGCCCTAGAACCTGTCGAAAACCCACGCCCGATGCTGCACGCTTATCGTAAAGATGACCGAGCCACAAACCTAGCAGTGCACCAAAAATACGGCCGAACATAAAGCCAATGACAAATCCAAAAAACTTACCCCAAAGCCGCATCTTATTTCCTGATTTCTATTATGTATTTGATGCACTAGCTTAATCCTATGGATATGCCAGCACCGAAATTTACTTGTTACTTTGTAACCTTAGTTCAAGCGCTTGCAATCGTGCAATGGTACCGACATCACACCAAAATCCATTAAACAAGGCACCACTAACTCTGTTTTGAGCCATTTGCGATCTCAACAACGGACCCAGTGCAAAGGCGCCCTGCGGCGTGTCATGAAATAGCGCAGGGTGATAAATGCCCATGCCCGAAAACGTGTACTTAACATCGCCACGTTCCTGCACTTGATGACCATTCAAAGCAAAATCGCCATTTGGATGCTGCTCAGGATTAGGCACTAACCATAAGTGAGCGAGCCTATCCGCAGCCAGTTGCGTGATTGGCGGTAATGCATCAATAAACACATCTCCATTAATCACTAAAAAAGGTTCGTCGCTTCCGTCCTCACACAATAAAGGCAAAGCGCGTTTAATGCCGCCGCCGGTTTCTAACGCACTCTCTTCGGCGCTATACCGAATGTGCACCCCAAAAGTGCTGCCATCGCCCAGTGCTTCAACTAACTTATGCCCTAGCCAAGCATGGTTGATGACGATATCGACTATGCCTATCGCGGCAAGTTTTTCAATATGATAAACAATCAGCGGCTTACCTAACACTGGCACCATAGGTTTAGGCAAACTATCCGTTAACGGCCGTAACCTTTCCCCTCGTCCAGCGGCCAAGATCATGGCTTTCATTGCTTAACCTCAGATGAAGACTGACTCACACTAAACGCAGGTAACACACGACGAGTTAACCAGTGTGCAAATGGCACGAGTTCGGGATACTGCAGCGATATGTCGACAATATACGTTAATGTCAGTGGAATATCCGCCATATAAGCAGGTTTACTATCGCGATAGTTTAATCGTGCAAAAATCCCCACCGCCTTAATGTGGCGCTGTAAGCCCATGAGATCAAACCAAGTTTGATATTGCTCAAAAGGAGTCTGTGCGGGAATAAAACTAAGCGCTAATGCTTGCTGATAATGATACCGCATCAAGTCTGCGACTAACGGCTGTGGCCAACGAATATAACAATCGCGTAGTAGTGATACCGCATCGTAAGTCACGGGACCAACGACAGCATCCTGAAAATCAATCACGCACAGCTTGTCCGCTTGCAGCATAAGATTACGGCTATGGAAATCCCTATGCATTCCCACACTAGGCTGAGATAGCGCATTGCCGACGAGGCGATCAAAAGTATCATTCAGCAATTGCAACTCTGCCGCGTCCAAAGACAAATTAAGATGTGTTCCTAACAGCCACTCAGTAAAAATGTGTAATTCACGGCGCACAAAGGCTTCATCGTAGTTAGGTAATGCCTGAACTAAACCGCTATCAAGATTTTTGCACTCAATCACAGCGGCCACTTGCGGTAATAAATCGAGCGCCTGACGGTAAAACCGTTCCACATTTTGTACCGTCAATACAGATAAGAGTTGGGTATCGCCCAAATCACTCATCAACATAAAACCCAAATCGGCATCGGCGTGGATTACTTTTGGAACTGTCAGTCCCACGGCTGAATAAGCATTCGACAGGGCAATAAAGGGGGCGATAGGCACTAACTGAGGCGGTGAATCGGCGGCGATAAAGGTGGCATCGGGCATCGAAATCCGAAAGTAACGCCTAAAACTTGCGTCTCCGGAAATCAACACAGGCATCACCTCACAGGAAAAATAAGCATTCAGCCACTGATTAAGGGAAAGAAATCTCGGATCGGATAAAGTCATTTCATGGCTCTTAAAGAAAAATTGCTTTATTATAGCTGGCATAGAATTTGGAAACAGCTAAGAAATTGAGAGATTTATTAAGCGATGTTGCGTTTGTCAATTGCAACTTTCCCCATCCATACTTGTCCAGAATAAGAAATCATAATTACTGACCTAAAGATGCAGATCCGATACCTTCTGGCCCTGAGCCTGTTACCGCAATTAGTCCTGGCAGACGACTCTCTAACCGCTTCGGCATCCCAATGCTTAATCGAACCGCCAGTACCCCGTATCGTATCTCAAACCCAAGGGATGAGTGCGGCTGAACTCAACAAAATACGTATTGCGTCTGATAACACCAATGCCGAAATGGGGAAGCAGGCGATTTTCCGTGGCGATGTGGTTTTTAGCCAAGGCGATAGGCACATAGCAGCCGATGAGGCGATTTTAGATCAAGCTACTGAACAGTTTGATGCCAATGGTAATTTAGTCTTTCAAGACAGTAACTTCACCGTTACAGCCGAATCCTTACAAGCTCAAATGCGGACAAACCGTGCCACCCTTAAAGGCGCACAATATTGGATCCATGGCCAACAAGTTCACGGTGATGCCGAAAAACTGCAAATTACTATCAATAACAATTTAATTTTAACGAATACCAACTTCACTACTTGCCCTCCTGACAATGTGTCTTGGCTACTCGAGGCCGAAAAGATCAAGATCAACAGTGAAGAAGAATGGGGCGAAATTTGGAATGCCAAACTAAGAATTGGCGGTGTACCTGTATTCTATATTCCCTACATGACAGTCCCCGTTTCAGACAAACGTAAATCTGGCTTTCTCTACCCTAGTTTTAGCACTAGCACTACTGATGGTGTCGAAATTTCCGCACCCTATTATTGGAATATTGCCCCAGAGTACGATTTAACATTTACACCTAGCTATATGTCAAACCGTGGTTTATTCACTAAAACAGAGTTTGGTTATCTGGCGGGTGAGGCCCAAAATGGCCGAGTCAATTTAGAATATCTAGGCAATGACAAATTGATCGATGGTAGCCCGAATCGCTACTTATATAACTGGCAGCATCAAGGGGCGATCGACAAAAATTGGCGCGTATTAGCGAATTTTACCGATGTATCAGATAACAATTATTTCAATGACTTAAAGTCAGATGTTAACCGTGCAACCGATAACCAGTTATCACGCATAGGTGAAATCAGCTACTTCGAAAGTAACTGGGATCTAAGCACCCGAGTACAAGATATTAAAGTACTGGGTGAGGATGAAAAACCATATCAAGTCATGCCTCAGGTTAACTTTAACTATCGCGCTGCTGATTTTTGGAACAATTTAGATTTTGGTTTCAATTCGGAGCTAACGAATTTTGCCCATCAGGACAACAATGTTAATACGGCGACTCGTTTGTACATGTCACCAAGCGTAACTCTGCCAATACATGGGCCTTCAGGCTCGCTCACCAGTCAAGTTAAGTTGATGCAGACCAATTATTGGCAGCATAACGAAGATCCAGACATAGTTGTTGACGACACAGTGAATCGCACCATCCCGCAGGTACGGATTAATGGTCAAATCAACTTCGAACGTTTTACTGAGCTTTTCGATCAAAACTACCGCCAAACGCTCGAGCCACAATTTCAATATCTTTATGTCGGCTACGAAGACCAACGCAACATAGGCATTTATGATACGGCTCAATTACAGGACGACTACTTTGGTCTATTCCGTGATCGTCGCTTCTCGGGTCTGGATCGGATTTCCGATGCAAATCAAGTCACTCTAGGAGTTACCACACGCCTGTTTGATAGTCACAACCAAGAAGCCACTAAATTCAGCCTAGGACAAATTTTTTACCTGCAAGACAGTAAAGTCGGTTACGAAGACAGTATTTTTGAGTCTAATCAATCAACTTCAGTACTTGCTGCAGAGTTAGATACCCGCTTGTCCCATGATTGGTATATGGGGGCTGCGATTCAGTACGATACCAACACCAGTGACAATAAAAAATCCGAAGTCACCTTAGATTTCAGACCTGAAGCGAATAAATTGCTGCAATTTAGCTATCGCTATGTCCCAGATTTATTGAACTCAAATACCAATGATACAGTGAACATCTCCCAAGCGGGCGTTCGTGGCGCTTGGCCAATCAGTGATGACCTCTACTTTGTTGGTAATTGGTATTATGACCTTAACGAAAGTCGCAGTATTGAAACTTACACAGGTATCCAGTACGAATCATGCTGTTACGCAGTAAGACTTAGTTATCATTACCGCATTAAAACCAACTATGACGACAATATAGGTTCTGCCACAATTGATCCTCGTGAGCAGTTTGATAGTGGTGTCTACCTGAACTTAATCATTAAGGGACTCGGTGGTTCTGGCCCATTAGGCGTATCCGATATGCTCAATGACGGCCTGTTTAACTACAGAAAACCGCTTTATCTGAGGAATTAGCAAAGAATTGTGATAGATTGCTGAACCTCAACAAGGACTCAGAGTCCAAACAGATTAATGAGTGCTTTACCGTTCACCTTTTGCTAAAGCGAATAAAAGCGGATCTTAAGGTCTAACCTTGCACTCAAATGCGTCGCCAAAAAATTACATTAGGGCAACTCACTGTAATTTCGATATAAATGGTAAAGTTATTTCAATTAAGCCGTCGAACCTGACCTTAGAACGTGCCAAGGATTTTGTGGATGAAACCCAGTAAACATCTGATTTTTGCTTTATTTGCACTCGCGATCAGCCAACCTACATTGGCCGCACCCCAGCCGCTCGACCGCGTTGCAGTCCAAATTAACGACGGCATAGTGCTCGAAAGTGAAATCACTAACATGATTGACACTGTTAAAGCGAATGCCAAAGCAGCAAACCAATCGTTACCTTCTGACAGTGCCCTGCGCACTCAGGTGATTGAGCGTTTAATCTTAACTCGCCTACAATTGCAAATGGCCAGTCGTATAGGGCTGAATATTGGTGACTTACAACTAGACCAAGCGATTGAAAACATCGCGCGTGAACAAAAAATGTCTGTCGCGCAGATGCAACAAAAAATTGAAAGCGAAGGTTTAAGTTTCAGCCAATACCGCGAACAATTGCGCGAAGAAATCACTCTAGGTGAAATTCAACGTATTCAAGTACAACGCCGTATTCAAGTATCACCACAGGAAATTACTAGCCTAGTCAAACTCATCCAAGAACAAGGGATGAAAGATGTGGAATACCAAATTGGCCATATCCTGATTGACGTGCCTAATAACCCCACCAGTGAACAACTCGAAGCATCAAGCAAACGCGCCAATATCGTATTAGAACGTTTGAAGAGTGGTGAGGATTTCCGTCGTACCGCTATCGCTTCTTCTTCAGGTCCTAAGGCACTCGAAGGCGGTATTTGGGATTATATGAACATCAACGAAATGCCAACTCTGTTCGCCGAAGTGATTAACGGTGCGAAAATGGGTGACATTATCGGCCCGATTAAGAGTGGTGCAGGTTTCCATATTATTAAGATCATGGATGCTCGCGGCCTACAAACCAAAGAAATTGAAGAAGTTAGAGCGCGCCACATTTTGCTCAAGCCATCGCCGATCCTGTCAGAAGACCGCGCTAAAGCCATGCTTGAGCAATTCCTGAAACAAATCCGCTCAGGTGAAGCTAAGTTTGAAGACCTAGCGCGTCAGTACTCAGAAGATCCTGGTTCGGCCACAAAAGGTGGTGAATTAGGTTGGGCAGAACCAAGCATTTACGTACCTGAGTTTGCTCAAACGCTCAATAGTTTGAAAAATGACCAAATTAGTGAGCCATTCCGTACGACTCACGGTTGGCATATCACTCAATTAGAAGAACGCAGAAAAACCGACGCCACAGATCAGTTCAATAGCAACCGTGCGCACCAGTTGATCTTCCGTCGCAAATTTAACGAAGAACTGCAAAACTGGCTAGACGAAATGCGTTCAGACGCATACATTGAAATCTTCCAGCCAGAGACCAATCGAGGTTAATTCTAATTGAGCACTAAACGTATTGCCGTTACCCCAGGCGAACCCGCAGGTATTGGCCCCGATTTAGTCGTACAACTCGCTCAGCAGGCTTGGCCTGCTGAGTTAGTCGTTTGTGCGGATCCAGAATTACTTGCGAGCCGCGCGAAACGACTCGGTTTGCAAGTGACTTTCCGCCCTTACCAGCCAAATCAAGCTCCTAAACCGCAAGAAGCGGGCACATTAACCATAGCGCCCTTTAAGTTAGTGAGCGAATCGATTTGTGGTCAGCTCGATGAGCAAAACAGCACTTATGTAGTTGAAACCTTGCGTTATGCGGGCGAAAAAAACATGAGCGGCGAGTTTGATGCTGTCGTGACAGGCCCAGTGCATAAAGGCATTATCAATCAAGCAGGTATTTCCTTTAGTGGCCATACTGAGTTTTTTGCCCATCAAGCAAATTGCCCCGATGTAGTGATGATGCTGGCAACGCCGGGTTTGCAAGTGGCACTCGTGACCACCCATATTCCTCTGGCCTATGTTGCAAAAGCCATAACACGCCAACGCTTACAGCATATTATCAAGATTCTACATGCCGATCTCATCAGCAAATTTGGCATAGTTTCACCGAAAATTTATGTCTGTGGTCTCAATCCACACGCAGGTGAAGACGGCCATTTAGGGCGTGAAGAAATCGACGTGATTATTCCTGCACTCAACGAGTTGCGAGAAGAGTTCCAGATGAATATTGTCGGCCCATTACCGGCCGATACTCTGTTCCAACCTAAATATTTACAGGACGCCGATGTCGTCTTGGCCATGTACCATGACCAAGGACTTCCCGTTCTCAAGTCACAAGGATTTGGCAAATCGGTAAACATCACCTTAGGTTTACCTTATATTCGTACCTCGGTTGACCACGGTACGGCGCTCGATCTCGCGGGTACAGGCAAGGCCGATATTGGCAGTTTTGTCTGTGCTCTGAATAAAGCCATTGAGTTATCCTCAAAGAACTAAACGATTACATTATTAATGAGCAACAAAGTACATTTAGGCCACACGGCCAGAAAGCGTTTCGGACAAAACTTCCTTACCGACGGCAATGTGATTGACCGCATTGTGGGTGCAATTGCACCCGATAATCACCATGTGATGGTCGAAATCGGCCCTGGCCTTGGTGCCTTAACTGAACCTGTAGCCGATGCTGTGGATAATCTGACTGTTGTCGAACTCGACCGCGATCTAGTTGAACGCTTACATCATCACCCAGTCCTTAAAGATAAACTGACCATTCACCAAGGTGATGCACTGCAGTTTGATTTTGGCCAACTGAGTGTGCCAGGCAAAAAGATGAAAGTGTTTGGTAACTTACCTTACAACATTTCAACGCCGCTGATGTTCCACCTGTTCGAATTTGCCGAACAGATTGAAACCATGCACTTTATGCTACAAAAAGAAGTAGTCCTGCGTCTATCGGCAAGCCCAGGCTGTAAAGCTTATGGCCGTTTAACGGTCATGGCACAATACTTCTGCCAAGTGGTTCCGGTTCTCGAAGTGCCGCCCCACAGCTTTACCCCTGCGCCTAAAGTAGACTCAGCAGTCGTACGCTTATTGCCATACGCCGTAAAGCCGTTCCCTTGTAAAGATGTGACCGTACTACGCCACCTTTGTACTACCGCATTCAACATGCGTCGTAAGACTCTGCGTAATAACTTAAAGCACATGTTATCTGACGATGAGTTCGAGCAGTTAGGGATTGACTCAAGTCAACGCCCAGAACAGATTAGCGTGCAGCAGTATGTTGCTATGGCTAACATGGTTTGCGATAAGAAAGCATAAATATGTCTGGGCACTTAGGTGCCCTTATACCAGAGCCTAGGAACAAGAATGAGCGCATTGGACACCTCCATTCGGGTCGAAGTCAAAACTGAGTATATAGAGCAGCAGTCCTCGCCCGAGGATGAAAAGTACCTCTTCAGTTACACCATCACTATCATCAATTTAGGTGAGCAAGCGGCTAAACTTGAAACTCGTCACTGGATAATCACTGATGCCAATGGCAACACCAGTGAAGTCCAAGGTGCCGGTGTTGTCGGTGAAACGCCAACCATTGCGCCGAATACTGCCTATCAATACACCAGTGGTACTGTGCTCGATACGCCACTTGGCATAATGCACGGCACTTATGGTATGGTCAGCGAATCGGGTGAGCGTTTCCAGGCGACAATCCGTCCCTTCCGTTTAGCGACCCCAGGCTTACTACATTAATATCGTTAGGAAAGGGGTACTGTGGCGCATTATTTTGTTGGTGATATTCAAGGCTGTTTCGCTGAGTTACAAAAATTACTCGCTAAGGTCGATTTTAATCCTTCCCGCGATGAACTCTGGGCTGTAGGTGATCTTGTTGCACGTGGACCTGACTCCTTAGCTACGCTACGTTTTTTTCGCTCCTTAGGTGATTCCGCTAAAACGGTTTTAGGTAACCACGATCTCCATCTAATGGCATTACACGGTAAGCTCAAGCGCGCTAAACCCAGCGATAATCTCACTGAAATTCTAGAATCCCCCGATATCTCAGCCTCAATTGACTGGCTGAGACAACAACCTCTTATGCGTGAATTACCTGAACACCAACTCATTATGAGTCATGCGGGTGTACCACCTCAGTGGTCGCTGGAGGTATTAAGAGAAGAATCCGCACTCGTCAGTCGCGCCCTCAAGCACGATGATTATCTTGAGACATTAATAAGCCAAATGTATTCAGATACCGCAGAGCAATGGGATCCAAGTGCAATTGGCATAGAACGCTTACGTTATTGCATCAATGCATTAACACGCATGCGCTATCTTTATGTCGATGGCCGACTTGATTTTGATTGCAAACAACCTCCTGAAAACTGTACTAATCCACAACTCAAACCTTGGTTTGAGTTTGCTTCGCCGCTGCGCCAGAGTCATACCTTAGTATTTGGCCATTGGGCTGCGTTGATGGGCAAGGTCGACGATACTAAATTAAAGGCTTTAGATACAGGCTGTTGCTGGGGTGAACACTTAACCTTATGGCATCTTGAAAAAGACCAAAAAATTACGCAAAAAAAGTTAAAAAAGAGTTAAACTAAAACAGCTTAAAGTCGATAACAGACTGAGCCGCCTAACCCTGAATATCACCCTGTTTTCATTTGGAAAAATATAATAAAAATCGGAGTATCCTATGAAATTTAATGTAGCCACCAGAGTGATTGGCGGATTTGGTATTGTCACACTTTTACTCGTGTTGCTAGGATTTACATCTTATTTAACCAACAATAGCCTAAAAGCCAGCTCTGCTATGATGCAAGAATTAAGCTTGCCCGCGCTAAAATCGACAAACCACCTTAGTGAAGCATTGAGTGAGCAACAAAGACAAATCCTGATTGCCTATAACACTCCTAGATCGGCAAATATCCCGAATATTCGTAAAGTGTTTGAAGACCACGGGACTCAGTTCAAAAACGAAATTGCCACCCTCACTCAGTTAGTCAAGAGCCAGCAGAATCTATCTTCTTTAATTGCCCAATTAAGCGGCAGCTTTGCTACCTTTGAGCGAGATAGTATTGCCATGATCGCCGAACGTGAGGCCTCATTGAGCAAGCAAGAACAGCTAGTTGAACTAAAGAAAAAGCTCGAAAATGCCGCCGATGATGCCTCATCAGAACTACTCGATATTGTTGATTTAGAAAGCAGTCAGAATCCCGATGAGCAGAGTCTTGCTGCATCAGCCAGCGCTATTGATACTAGTCTCGGAAATATCATCACCACTATTGCAGATTTAGTAACGAATGACGAAGACAGTAAGCACGAACTGATCTCAAAGGAACTTGACTACATTATCAGCGAAACCAAGAACAAACTTGAATATGTGAATCGTCACGGTCAAGGTATCGTCGAAGCGGATACCTTAAGCTCGGTCACTAAAGATATCGAAAAAGTATTAGCGCTCGTCACCGGTCCGCAATCTATGTTGCAGCTAAAATCGAGTCAGCTCTCCCACTCCAAAGAAGCTGTGATAAAACTTGGCATTATCGAAAATGATGTGAAAGTCATTAATTCCAACATGAATGATGTCAGCGATAACATCGAACTTGTTGCCGCAAACATGAGTAATGACACCATAGCCAAGATTGACTCAGCCAGCATACAAACCATGATTGTCGTGTTAATAGCAATCGTTGTCGCTGTGATTGTGAGTTTTGCTGTGGTGAATCCGTTAAAACGCTCACTCAGCCAAGTGAACAATGCCCTTAACGTCTTAGCCTCAGGTAACCTTACCCATAAGCTAGATGACTCTGGACACGATGAATTTGCCGAACTAGCAAAAAACTGTAATCGTCTCGTCGATAGCTTACGCAGTTTAATCATAGGTATTTTAGATAGGTCAAATCAACTTGCCGCGGCAGCCGAACAAACATCAGCAATCACAGCACAAACCACCTCAGGCATACAAGAACAAAAAAGCCAAGTTGACCAAGTGGCTACTGCAACAACTGAACTTAGCTCTAGTGCTCAGCAGGTGTCTTTAAGTGCCAATCAAGCCCTTGAGCAAATCAAACAGGCTGATCAAGAAACACAGCATATGCGTGCCATTGCGCAAGAGAACAAACTGACTATTTTGGCTTTAGCCGATGAAGTGGCAAAAGCGGGTGTTGTGATCAATAAAGTGCAGTCGGACAGCGCCTCTATTGGCTCAATTTTGGATGTAATCCGTGGTATTGCTGAGCAGACTAACCTACTCGCCCTTAACGCCGCTATTGAAGCCGCCCGTGCGGGTGAACAAGGTCGTGGTTTTGCGGTAGTTGCCGATGAAGTGCGTAGTTTAGCCTCACGCACTCAAGTGTCGACCCGAGAGATCCAACAGATGATCGAAGTGTTGCAGCAAGGTGCAGAGCAAGCCGTTGCCGCCATGGATATGGGGCGCGCTCAAGCCAACGCCTGTGTTGAAAAAACGGAGCAAGCCAACATTGCCCTCGAAACCATTAGCCAATCTGTGCATAAGGCCTATGATTCTGGCACCCATATCGCCCATGCTGCGCAGGAACAGAATTTAGTAAGCCAGCAAGTTTCTGAAAAACTAGAGCATATTGCAGCAATTTCAGAAGAAACCGCTATTGGTGCAGATCAAACGGCTCAGTCTAGCCATCAAGTCGCCAAATTAGCCGAAGAACTCCAAGCTTCGGTCGGTGAATTTAGAGTCTAATGTTTATCACCACTAAAACCTAGGGTCGCTTAGCGGCCCTTTCTTTTGAGACGAATTCACTTGCCTATCTTACTGACGACTCGAACTGTCCGGCCTTTGCACAAATTAAGGCCATAAAAAATGCCAAACTTAAGTTTGGCATTTTTATCTAGCTTAATGCTAGATATTAGACGCTTAATATAACGTAGCAGCAAATAGAGCTAAAGTGCCGCTAAGTTCAAATCCGCATTACTCTTCTTCACCGCCCGCAGCAGCGCCAAGACGCTCTTTCACTGCAGCGGTAATTGGGCTAGCACCATGGCCGTTTGCTTCAGCCCAAGCTTGGATAGTCATCCCATCAGCTTCAGCGACACTCAATTCAGTCGCCGACAAACGCTTAGCCACAAACTCACCGGTATCGTTCGCACTCGCACCGTAAGCGGTGCGCAATAGACTTGCACCATCGCAACTGATACCACTGTAAATCTGACGTAACTTAACGCGGCTTTCTTTTAACTTTTTACGTAAGCGGTTTTTGTCGTTAGCTTTTACATAATCACAAAGACTCGCTACGAGTGGATCTTCCCCCGCAACAGCAGAGGTTGGTACAGCAATAGAACTAAATCCAATCAACGCAGCCAAGGCCACAGGCATAAGACGCATCCGATACTCCTTAATACTTTCTTATAGTTTTATTATCAATTCTGTATGGGCTGCATCTATTGTCTAAATGATATTGACCTCTTGGCTTTAGCTCTCGTTCGAAATCTAGGATAACGAAATAGGCTATCTCTTTCCGTGAAAACTAAATGTCCGATATGATGCAA
This sequence comes from Shewanella sp. SM29, assembly GCF_025654245.1. Classification (NCBI taxonomy): domain Bacteria; kingdom Pseudomonadati; phylum Pseudomonadota; class Gammaproteobacteria; order Alteromonadales; family Shewanellaceae; genus Shewanella; species Shewanella sp. SM29. The sequence continues at coordinate 105,251 of NZ_JAKKRN010000010.1, read as the reverse complement.
TACGTTAGATAAACCGACACCCCATACACACAGGGTACACAACAGAAGTTGCAATTTAACATTTTTTTACCAAATTGATAAAGCGATATTCCAAACCAGCCGCATTTATACTCGACAAAGATTCAGTTTCCTTCCAAGTCCCATCGTCCCAGTGGGGGAAAAATGTATCGCCTTCCACCTCAAGATTGATTTGCGTCAAATATAAGATATCGGCGCAGGGCAATAACTCGGCATAAAGCTGGCCACCACCTATAACCACTAACTCTTCACACTCACCAGCAGCTTGTTTGGCTGCATCAAATGAGGTCACACAGGTCACGCCCTCAATCACAAGATCCGTTTGGCGTGAAATCACTATGTTATGTCGACTAGGAAGGGGCCTACCGATTGAGTCAAAGGTCTTACGTCCCATCACAACAGGCTTGCCTAGGGTCATCGCTTTAAAGTGACGTAGATCTTCTGGAAGATGCCATGGCATTTTATTATCTTTTCCGATGACTCGATTGTTTGCCATCGCGGCTATCATAGCAATGCGCATGCTCACTCCTGTTTTATGGAAATAGAATTATTGAATGACGGGGCGGGTCCTGAAATACAGCAAACTCGGCATGGCCAAACCCACGGCTAACGCCCCTAGAATAAAGACGGTTTTGAGGCCATTACTAATCACTTGCCCCGTCAGTTCAGGACTGACTTGAGATTGAGCGGTCAATTGCACTAAGGCAATCACAGTATTAAATGCATAAGTGCCTGGGATCATAGGAATAATCGCAGCGACAGCATACATTAAAGGTGGCGCTAAATGGCGCTTACCAAACCCTATGGTAATAATCCCTACTAATGCCGCGGCGGCGAAGGTTGCCCACTCGATTGGCAGACCAAACTGTAACATTAAAGTACGGGAACTATGGCCAATGGCTCCCGCTAAAGCGCAGTAAGGAAGAAATCGTTTAGGAACATTAAATACCATAGCAAATCCTACGGCGGGAATTGCTGAGAAAAAAGCATCGTGCAGCAGCGTTATCAGTAATTCCATCATAGGAAAATTCCACCGATCTGCATCGCAATCGTAATCCCAATCACAGAAGAAACGGTCAGCAAAGTAGCATGACCCCAGCGGGATATACCGACATTCATGTGCCCTTTTACCATGTCGGAAATCGCATTAATCATCGGAAAACCCGGCACTAACATCAGCACACTCGCGGCCATAGCAGCCTTAGGAGTTTCACTTAACTCAAACAAATAACCCGTTTGAGCCAGCATACTGGTGACGAAAGCTGTGATGGCAAAATTGACTAATAAATTAAAATGCCGCTTAGCAATTGCTAAACGTACCGACATACCCACTGCCGCGGCAAAAAAAGTAATCACGCATGCAGTGAGATCGCCATTAAATAAATGACAGAAGCTAGCGCACGACAGGCCAATCATGAATACCACTAAGCTAGGAGGATAGGTTTTAGGTTCAATCCGCGCCAAGCGTTTACGCACTTCATTTGGGCCATACAACCCCTTTTCAGCGAGTAAACAGATGCGTTGCAATTCACAGACGACTGTCATGTTAATGCCATGCTCACGAATACGACGAGTAGTTGTGATACAGCGACCATGAACCAAACTGGTTAACACGAGGGAATTAGAGGAAATAGAGAGTTCTACGCTGGCAAGACCTAAAGCCTGACCTAGACGCTGGCTGATTTCTTCAACTAAATCAGATTCCGCGCCGTAGGCCAGTAGCAATTGTGCAGCACGCACAACTTGCCGAGTAATATCATTTTGAGTATCAGCGTACACAGAACTCTCAAAACTCAAAGATTACTATTATCTTTGGTAAATAACTTCTACGTCGTAGTCGTCATCATCAAAGTCGTCGTCATCATCTTCATCAACATAATCTTCATTCAATGAATCAAGGTTTGCTTGATGATAATTATCCCACTTGAACTCAACTTCACTATCTGGGTCGACTTCATTGTCTTCAGGTGGAAGACTCGCAATATAATCGAGGAGTTTTAATGCCAACTCACTGGTACCGTCGCGGTTATAGGCGGAGATAGTGTAAACATCGCCTTCCCAACCCATTTCTTTAACGATACGATCAACCTTCTCTTGCAGCTCTTCTTCAAGCAGCAGATCGGTTTTGTTAAAGACTAACCAACGTGGCTTACTCGCCAACTTTGGAGAATATTTCTCAAGCTCACCTACGATAGCGCGCGCAGACTCAACCGGATCGGTTCCGTCAATCGGCTCAATATCTATGATGTGCAGCAGAATACGACAACGCTCAAGATGCTTTAAGAAGCGAATACCTAAACCCGCACCATCGGCAGCGCCTTCGATGAGACCAGGAATGTCCGCAATCACAAAGCTTTGACCAGGACGTGGATTAACCACACCTAAGTTAGGCACCAGTGTTGTAAACGGATAATCAGCCACTTTCGGCGTTGCACGGGAAACCGCACGAATGAATGTCGACTTACCCGCGTTAGGCATGCCAAGCAAACCAACGTCAGCCAGCAGTAACAACTCTAATTTAAGGCTACGAACTTCACCGGGTGTCCCTAACGTCTTTTGACGTGGGGCACGGTTAGTACTGCTCTTAAAACGGGTGTTACCTAAACCATGGAAACCACCTTTGGCAACCAATAGCTTTTGACCGTGGGTTGTTAAATCCCCAAGGACTTCTTCAGTATCATGATCGACCGCGCGAGTACCAACAGGAACTTTTAAGATCAGATCTTTACCGCTATGACCAGTACAATCACGGCCACGACCATTTTCGCCACGTTCAGCCATGTGAAAACGTTCAAAACGGAACTCGATCAAAGTGTTGAAGTTTTCGTCAGCCTGCAGAAAAACACTGCCACCGTCGCCACCATCACCACCATCAGGACCACCATCAGGTACATACTTTTCGCGCCTAAAGCTAACACAACCGCTACCGCCGTCGCCTGCTTCGACCCTAATTACTGCCTCATCGACAAACTTCATACTTACTCCTGGCACCACTGAATGAAGCAATTATACCGTCTAACTTCATTGGTCGCCAAAAAACTCGAGATACTTTGCTCCCAATCTTACCTGTCAATGCTCATTCTTGGTAATCATTTACCAACTCAAGCATCTACACGGCGTAAATAGAAGCACAAAAAACAGAAAGCCCCACCAATGGCGGGGCTTTAACAGTATAAGCTAGGTTCGAAAGTTAAGCTTCGATGCTAATAAACTTACGGTTATTAGCGCCTTTAACTTCGAATTTAACTTTACCGTCAGTCAGAGCAAACAGAGTATGGTCACGACCAATACCTACGTTTACACCAGCGTGGAATTTAGTACCACGTTGACGAACAATAATGTTACCAGCTAGAACTGATTCACCGCCAAAGCGCTTAACACCTAGACGTTTACTTTCTGAATCGCGGCCGTTACGAGTAGAACCGCCAGCTTTTTTATGTGCCATGAGTTAGACTCCTATTATGCGTTGATAGCAGTAATTTTAACTTCAGTGAACCACTGACGGTGGCCCATTTTCTTGTCGTGGTGCTTACGACGACGGAACTTAACGATAGTAACTTTATCGCCACGACCGTGACTTACAACTTCAGCAACGACTTTACCGCCAGCTACTAAAGGAGCACCAACATGCACTGTTTCGCCATCAGCGATCAAAAGAACTTGATCGAACTCGATAGTTTCGCCAGTTGCAACTTCTAACTTTTCTAAACGTACTGTGTGGCCTTCAGCTACACGGTGTTGTTTACCACCACTTTGAAAAACAGCGTACATAGCTATTTTACTCCAATTCCTAACACGCGGGCTCATTCTTGGATGAGGCAGGGTGCTACAAAAACTTTATTGACAATGGGCGCGGAGTTTACGCGAAGAATCTAACTCTGGCAAGCCCTAATTAGGAAAGAATAAAAAAAGACCGGATTAACTCTCACATTAGTTGAGCTAGTGCTGTCATATGTCAGAATTTTAGGTAAAATTCATTTCATTATAACACGTGAGCCTAAACAGGGGCCGGGTACGTAATGACCCCACAACCAGAGTCTATTATGGATTTAAACGCTATTCGTCAACTGGCTGACACTGATATGCAAGCAGTCAATCAGCTGATATATAAACAGCTTGAATCAGATGTCGCCCTAATTAATCAATTAGGTTTTTACATTATTAATGGTGGTGGTAAACGTCTTCGTCCTCTGCTGTCGGTTTTAGCCGCACGTGCGGTGAGCTACGAAGGCGAAGCACATCTTAAGCTAGCGGCGATTATTGAGTTTATCCATACAGCCTCATTGCTCCACGATGATGTCGTTGATGAATCGACGTTACGCCGCGGACGAGAAACCGCCAATGCACTGTTTGGCAATAGTGCCAGCGTGCTAGTCGGGGATTTCCTTTATACCCGCTCATTCCAGATGATGACTGAACTTGACAACATGAAAGTGCTCAGAGTGTTAGCTGATACGACTAACGTGTTGGCCGAGGGTGAAGTCTTACAGCTGATGAATTGTAATGACCCAGACACCACTGAAGAAAGCTATATGCGGGTCATTTATTGCAAAACAGCCAAGTTATTTGAAGCCGCTACGCTACTCGCGGGCGTGCTAGCAGGTGCAACGCCTGAGCAAGAAACCGCCTTAGGCAACTATGGTAAGTATCTCGGCACCGCCTTTCAGCTTACCGACGACTTACTCGACTATACCGCCGACAGTGACGAGCTAGGTAAGAATATCGGTGATGACCTTGCCGAAGGTAAACCGACTCTGCCACTCATCTATGCCATTGCCCATGGCACAGACGAAGAGAAACAGCTCATACGTCAAGCAATTGAACAAGGTGATGGTACTCAGGCCATAGATAAAATCGTAGCAGCACTGCACCATTGCGGCGCGTTAAACTACACCCAACAAAAAGCAATTGAAGAATCAGAGAAAGCCATCGCGGCATTATCTGCTTTACCCGATAGCGACTATAAGCAAGCCTTAGTAACGCTAGCTAAGATTTCGGTCGACAGAAACCACTGATTGCTAACTAATGTAATTTCGCCACAAAAATAAGGTCTTACTCAGTAAGACCTTTTTTATTGCTTTAACCGCAATCCTAAAATCAAACCTGCCAAAGGATCGGCGTTTCGCCTCGCTCAAGCAATAATTGATTCACTTGAGAGAAATGCCCACAACCAAAAAAACCGCGATAAGCCGATAAAGGTGAAGGATGTGGTCCTGTGAGCACTTGATGTTGCGGTGCGTTAACGACTTGACCCTTTTTAATGGCATGACTACCCCAAAGCACGAAAATAATCGGCTGAGTCTGCCGATTTAATAATTCCAGCACCGCAGTCGTAAAGACTTCCCACCCGGCTTTGGCATGGGAATGCGCCTTGCCTTGCTCAACCGTCAGCACAGTATTGAGCATCAGTATCCCCTGCTCCGCCCATGCGGATAAATCACCATGGGATGGCACAACAAAACCTTCAATATCCGTCGCTAATTCTTTGTACATATTGGCTAAAGATGGCGGTGGTTTTATCCCGCGTTTAACCGAAAAACATAAACCATGGGCTTGATCTGGGCCGTGATAGGGATCTTGGCCAATCAAAACCACTCTGACTTGTTCAAGGGGCGTCATACTAAAAGCATTGAAAACATCAACTTCGGGGGGATAAACCACTTTCCCAGCCCTGCGTTCATTATCAACAAATGCGCTTAGTTGCTGAAAATAAGGCAAAGCTCTTTGCTCATCGATAAATGTTTGCCATGTCGCCTGAGTCACTATTTTACTTCCTCAATTCTATAATCGGGTTAGCTTAAAAGTCCTATAGTGGTATGGCAAGTTTGCAGACCTTACCTGCCGCTAAGTAATACCACTAAACCTGCTAGGTCTCACGTTAAGACTTTCAATTTAAAACATTCGAAATTAAGTGATATAGTGCGCCCATTCTCGCACACTCTGATACGTAATGATGATCCAACATTCTGATAAATCAATTCAAAGACATCAAACGGGTTTCACCTTAATTGAACTTGTGGTGGTCATCATAGTGCTCGGTATTTTAGCCGTAGTGGCCCTGCCAAAATTTATCAATGTGCAACAAGATGCGCAAATTGCAACCGTTAAAGCGGCAGGCGGAGGCTTTAAATCAGCTATCAATCTGGCACGTTCCGTATGGGCTGTAAAAGTGGGCTCAGGTCCAAAAGAGGATTTACCCGTATTTGGTACAGCACAATCCGAACAAATAGATTTCAACGCCTTCGGTTGGCCAGCACAACACTATATCCATGGTAATGAGGCCTCTCCGGCACTCGATAATGTCGAAGACTGTATATCGGTATGGGAAGTATTATTCCAAAATGCCCAGCCGAGTGTCTCGCGCTTGAATGTTGATGCGACTGAAACCGACTATAAAGCCAGTTATACCGATCCTGGCCAGTGCACTTATTTGTATCGAGCAAACGATAAACTGTCGATTAATTATGACTCCCACACAGGAGTCGTCATTACCGACACAGATCCCAATAGTTAATGCCTGACGATTCCTTCTTACACCAATTAAGTTAGAATCGAACTTTAATCTGTTACTTTTTTAGAGTGAACGCCATGACCGACACGAGCAGCACCACCATTTACGAACTTGCCGATCAGTTTATTGCCTTAGCCAATCAGCTAAGCCAACAAGAAGCAGATGTAGGTAAAGTTGGCACAGCACTCCGTTTTGCCGCAGCACGTTTTAATGCCTTCGAAGCCGCGATTAAATCAGCGGATCTCGGTGCTGAAAAAGAGAGCGCATTAGAATGGTTTAGCAGTGAATTCAAAGAAATGCTGAGTGACAACTTAGACGACCACATTGCCAATCCACCCATTATCCAAGAAAGTGTGGCAGAAGAAGCTGATAATTCTGTGCAAATGTTTAAAGGCTAATCACGCCTTGATTTAAATGCATAGCCATCAACAAACACGCCATCGATTGATGGCGTGTTTGTTATTTAAAACCAATAATTTTAGATAGATCACTAAAGCGTGTACACCACACGGATCGCCAGCAATATTAATACTACGCCGGATAACTTATCAATTACCCCCGCTTTCTCTCTCAATTTAGGCAACACACTCGAGTGGGATAGCAATAAGGCTATCAAGGTGTACCAAAGACCATCGACCACTAACGGTGTAAAAACAATTAATGCTTTAGCCGTCATGCTGTCGGCGACCATCACAAATTGGCTGAATAACGCAAGAAAAAATAGCATTATCTTAGGGTTGAATAAAGAAATAGCGATACCATCACGGGCTGCGGTTAAGGTATCTGTCGCCTCCCCTGCAGCCAATTTAGCTTGCATACCTCCATTAGAACGCAGCGCTTGAACTCCCATCCAAGCAAGGTATAAGGCACCGAGAATCGCAATGCCATTAAAGACTAAGGGCGCCTTTTTAAGAACTACGGCTAAGCCCAGTAACGTCACCAGCGCATAGATCCCAATCCCTATCGAGTGTGCCCAAGCACAGACGATCCCCTTTCCCCGCCCACCACCTAAAGTATGACGTACTACCATAGTCAAACTTGGGCCCGGCGACATAGCCCCCAAACAACAAATAGCCAATAAACCTAACCAAGTACTCCAACTCATTGATGACACCTTTCGCCGAATAAAAAAGCCCACTGCTGGGCCTTAAACTTGCTTGCCATTCTAGCATCGCGCCATCAAGGCGTTAACGCTAATAAATCCATTTTCAATAAATGAACAGTCATTTAAGAGAACCCCAAACGCGATAATCCCATAAATTCACACTGATTTAAGCCGTTAACCGCTAAGATTAGCGCTAACCTAATCTTTATAGCCAAACCTTAATACCTAAGCCTTCATCGCAATCACCACAAAGGCGATTCTCAATCAGGACATTTTATGAACACTATAACGCTGATCAGTATTTTTATTCTTTGCCTATTAATAGGTGCGATCTTATTACTGCTTTGGCAAAGACAAAAAGGTAAAACCATACCGCTGACGGTGATTTTTGTGCTGGGATTTTTCGCCTTAGGACTCAGTGCTATTATTGGATTTGTGCACAAAAGCGAGGATTACCAAGCCTATCAAAAACTACAATGGCACACCTTAGCCCCAGAGAAAATCGCGCCTCTGGTTGCCCAAGGCTATACCGTCTTTGTCGATATTACCTCTGATTGGTGCACCATCTGCCAAACGAATAAAGCGGAAGTCACCCACAGGGAGCAAATTGTAAATGCCTTGATGGCCGACAATATCATCCTGATGCAAGGTAACTGGAGTGAGGCGAATAAAACGATTGAAACCTATATGCGCCATGAAGGAGTGCCCGGCACGCCCTACAATAAAATTTATGGTCCAAGCGCCCCTAATGGGATTCTCTTGCCGTCAAAACTCAGTATGAGTGATGTGTTAAATGGTTTAGTTGCCGCGCAAACGAATCGTAACTAAGCCCTAAACCATATTTAGGACGAGTCAAATACGAATAAAAAAGGCTGCATTGCAGCCTTTTTGCTTACTTCACTTCTATTTATAAAAGCCAAATTTCTTGAAAGGTGGGTTAGAAATCGCTTCTATAAATTGGCTTACTCATTAAAAACGGTAATTCACTCGACCATAGTAGAAACCGCCGTTGTAATCGAATGGCCCACTTTCATAATAAACGCCACCGAGTTCACCCAAGGTCCCTTCTTTCAGCTTTTGCGCTTCTTGATCAAATAGATTATTAGCCCCCACCGCCAGGGTTAAGCCATCAAGTAATTGATAGCTCATTTCAAGATCGACGGTCACTGCAGCATCAGCCATTTCAGAGCCCCAGTCAGAGGTATCATCAGCGTGAGTCGCATAGTACTCACCAAAATAGTTACCACGTAGTGACAGGGTTACCTTGTCCCATGACTGTGCCCAAGTTAAGGTGGCACGGTGCGCTGGGATACCATCTTCTAATCGACGAACTTTACCCGCATCGGTCGTTTTAAGATCAAACTTATCAACGCTGGTATCGGTCCAACCATAGGCAAGACTGAATTTAGCATTACCCGACAGGATTTCTGCATCATAGGAGGCGACGATGTCGATACCTTGAGTCGTAGTATCAAAGTCATTGGTGTAATAGCTCACACCTTGGATTAACTCAGGGAACTCAACCCCAGCGGCACGTAAGGCATCATAATCTTTAGCCTCAACATCAATCTTACTCGACTGTGCAATACGGCCCTCTACGCCAATGTTGTAGTAATCGACCGTTAAGAAGAAGCTTTCGTACTCATATACAGCCCCAATCGCATAACTAATCGACTCTTCTGGCTTTAACACTTCACCACCATAAAATGCCGCAAGCGGATCGGTTGGGGGGGCAATAAAGGTCTGGATCAATTCACCATCGATGATCGATGTCTGCGTGTTGACGACGTTTTCTTGGCCAACCGTTGGAGCACGAAAGCCGGTGCTGTGTGAGGCGCGGAACGACAATTCATCCGTTGCAGAATACTGCAACGTCAATTTGTAATTTAACGTATCACCAAAGGTTGAAAAGTCTTCGTAGCGCAGTGCTAAACCGAGTAACCAGTCATCACTTAAATAAGCTTCTAAATCAGTATAAATACCTATGTTATGACGTGAGTTTTTACCCGCAGATTCTGGGCCAAAGCCTTTAAAACCGTGCGCACCAATGTTGAAACCTTGGCTAGCATAAGGGCCTGCAATCCACGAGGCTTCATCACCTTGAGAAATCTCAAACGACTCATTTCGCCATTCAAAACCAGAAGCAAAACTAATGTCTTCAATGCCTCCTAAGGTTATGAAGCGCGAGAAATCGAGGTTAACGGTAGTTTCAACTTGCTCATAAGCCCCCGTATCGAAATCCGTCGGGGTATCTAATCCCAGTGATGGATTCAACGAATTTTTAAGACCAAAACTGGCTTTGTTACTGCCCGTACCGGCGCTGAAATCGTAATTCCACTCGCCGATATCGCCTTTTACACCAGCGAAGAAGGACATATCTTCAATGGTGCCGGTGAACTGCGGTGTATAACCCCCAGGGAAAATTTGGTTCATGGCAAAGCAATTTGGGTCGGCAACCATCGCCTTGTATGCATCAGTGTCGAGTACGTTGCCGTCACTTCCATCAGCATTTTTAGGGATAGGTACGAGTCCACATGTTGATGGATCACCATTTACTGCGCCCACAAGTAAATTCTGGCCACCATCATTGGAATACACATTGCTACGATTTTGTGGGTAACGATAATAGAAGCCCCCCACGGCATCGCGGGAAGACAGATTACCAAAGGCATAGGCGTGCATGTTGGCATTAATGTCTAAGCCTGAGTTAATGAACACTGAATAGTCATCATTAATTTCAGGATTACCCCACACTTGAGCGGGGTCATTGATCGCGGTATTACCCTGCTCGGCTAAGTTAGCCGCATCAGGACGCTGCACACTACGGTTAGTGGAGTCAGCATTTTTATACTGGAAGCTCAAATTGACGAAGCCATTTTCAGTCACAGGTAAACCGACATCACCTTCGACCGTAGTCGTAGCACCATCACCCTTGTAATATTCTCCTTGGGTCACAGTGATGGAACCACCCTCGGAATTATCTTTTAAAACAAAGTTCATGACTCCTGCAATCGCATCCGATCCATACTGCGCAGCAGCACCGTCGCGCAACACTTCAACTTGCTTTAATGCAGAACCAGGAATAACTGAGATATCAGGACCTTGAGCGCCATCGTTAATACCACCACCTTGGAACGCAATCACAGATGCACGGTGACGACGCTTACCGTTGACTAGCACTAGCGTACTGTCTGATGGCAAACCCCGTAAATTAACGGGACGAACTAAGGTTGCTGCATCACTGATCGGTTGAGCGCGTGAGTTAAACGATGGCACCGAAGTCACTAACATATCAATCATGTCAGTCGAACCATTCTTTTTAAGGTCGTCACTACTAATAATATCAATAGGAACGGGGGAATCGCCGATTGAGCGTGGCGCAGCACGGGACCCTACAACTGCAATTTTTTCAACGTTCTCATTTTTAACAGCCGTCTCATCTTCTTCTGCTATTGCCTGCGGACTGATTAAACTACCAGACAAGGCTAGAGTAATCGCCAAACTCACTGCACTTAATCCAAACTTCTGCTTCTTTGAGGTCATCATATTCATCCCAACTGCTTATTATTTTTAGAATACCTGACCTGCTTTGTGCGATTCTCGTCCCTAAACCTTGCTACCACGGCCAACACAAATTACATTGCACAAACATTTTTATAACATAAATTAAACAATATCCAATGTTAAATCAGACTTTTGAATGAATATTAGTCATTTATCTTTTATATCAATTTCTTAGATGAAAATATTTTTTAGAGTATGGCACCAAGTAAAATGTACTCGAACGGCAAAAAGTGTGAGCAGAAAAATCACCAAAGAAAAAATGCTTAAAGGGCATAATAAAAAACACGATATATCGCGTCACAGTACTTAAGGTATACTCAGAAAATACCGCCAAAACCAGAGTAAGACAGATGACCAATAAGATTTCAGTCAATAATGAAAAATCGATAGATAAGCATTTCTTACCGGAAAACCAGTTACTGCTCAACGCTGTCGGCGAAGGTATTTATGGATTTGATTTAAGCGGTAATGCGGTGTTTATCAATCCGGCAGCCGAACGCATGACGGGTTGGAAGAATGAAGAGCTACTCGGTAAAAACATCCATAACTGCCATCATCACAGTCATGCAGATGGCAGTCATTATCCCCAAGAGGATTGTCCAATTTACAACACCTTAAAGGATGGGATCACCCGAGAAATCACCCACGATGTATTTTGGCGTAAAGATGGCAGTAGCTTCCCCGTTCATTACAGTTCCACCCCTGTTTACCGTGACAATCAACTGATTGGCGTAGTCGCGATATTTCGCGACATTAGTATTCAAAAACAAACAGAGCAGTCATTACGCCAAGCACTAGCCCAAGTACAAGCGCTCTCGGAGCGACTCGCCTCTGAAAATCATTATCTACAGGCAGAGCTGGCAGATAAAACGGGTGATGTGGATATTTCGGGTGCTAGTACAGTGATCCGCCATATGATCCAGCAATTGCACATGGTGGCCAATACCGACAGTACTGTGCTCATTTGTGGTGAAAATGGCACAGGAAAAGAACTCGTTGCCCGTAACTTACATCAGCTCAGTCGCCGCAAAGATAAACCCATGATCAGTGTCAACTGTGCCGCCTTTTCGGCATCTTTACTAGAAAGTGAACTCTTTGGCCACGAGAAGGGGGCATTTACTGGCGCCACAAGCCGCCGTAAAGGTCGCTTCGAACTTGCTCATCAAGGCACACTGTTCCTCGACGAAGTCGCTGAACTCAGTTTAGAAGCCCAATCAAAACTACTGCGAGTCATCCAAGAACAATCCTTTGAACGTCTCGGTGGCAGCGAAACCATTCAAGTGGATATTCGCTTAGTCGCCGCCAGTCACCACGATTTACTCAAGCGAGTCGAACAGGGATTATTTAGGATGGATCTCTATTACCGTTTGAATGTATTCCCTATTCAAGTACCACCACTGCGCGCAAGAATCGAAGATATTCCCGAACTCGTCAGCCATATTCTGCACAACTTGAATCGTAAGCTAGGTAAAAAAATCCGTGGAGTGAGCCAAAAGGGGCTACAAAAACTCATGGCTTATACTTGGCCCGGCAATGTGCGCGAACTGCAAAATATCCTCGAACGCGAAGCCATTCTATCCCAAGGAGATATTCTGCAGATCCACGCTATGCCGAGCAATAATCCCTTAGCTCAAACCCAAGGGCAAACCTTAGCAGAAGCGGAAGCGCTGCATATAGAACAAACCCTTAAGCGCTTAAACTGGCGCATATCCGGCCCACTCGGCGCAGCGAATGTCCTCGGTGTGCCCGCAAGTACACTGAGATCGCGAATGAAAAAACTGGGGATCCAGCGTCAATCGAGTGAAATCTAATTCAAAACGAGCACACTAAAAACGCGATATATCGCCAATGTGTGATATATCGTGATCTTTATCTGGCTTTAATCACAAAATAACCATATATATCATAAGGTTGAATCATTCAAAACTTGGCCTAGCGCTTGCTATAGGGAGGCGAATCTTATTTAAGCCGTTAGGACCCTTTATGCCCAAGAGCGAAGTTACCCCAAATTCTCCAAGTGTAAATAAGAGTGTGGGCGCGAAACCTGCCTCAGTAGAGCTACACATTCCGGTTAAAAACCTCTCTACTGAAACCGCAGCAAAGAGTAGTCTCCCCTCTGGCAATATCCATTTCCGTGAGCAAAAAGGTGATTTTCAGCGCCTGCGAACCATGATGAATAGCCTATTGATCGTGATGTTTTTCGCCCTGCCGTTTATCTCTATTGATGGCCGCCAAGCAATACTGTTAGATATCAGCCAACAACAGTTTTTTTTCTTTGGTATCACGCTCTGGCCACAGGACTTTACCTTGCTGGCATGGATTTTTATCGCTGCCGCCTTCGGTCTGTTTTTCATTACCGTATTTTGGGGCCGTGTTTGGTGCGGTTACCTTTGCCCACAAACGGCGTGGACCTTTATCTATGTGTGGATAGAAACGCGCATCGAAGGCAGCAGTAATAAACGTAAGCAGCTCGATAAAGCCCCTTGGACTAGCAGTAAAATCGGTAAAAGAAGTGCAAAACACCTACTTTGGGGTCTAACAGCTCTGCTCACTGGCTGTGGTTTTATCGGTTATTTTATTCCCGCCCGTGAACTTTATGTGGACATCTTGACGGGTAATGCCAGCTTCTGGGTGACAAGCTGGGTGTGGTTTTTCGCCATTTGTACTTATCTCAATGCAGGCTGGATGCGCGAGCAAATGTGCTTACATTGCTGCCCCTATTCACGTTTCCAAGCTGTGATGTTCGATGCCAACACTAAAACCGTGACCTATGATGCACAGCGCGGTGAAGCCCGTGGCCCTCGCAAACGTAAACAAGAGAACAATCAAGATAACCATACTTTAGGTGACTGTGTTGACTGTAATTTATGTGTCGAAGTGTGCCCAACAGGGATAGATATTCGTAACGGCTTGCAATATGAGTGCATTAACTGTGGCGCCTGTGTCGATGCCTGTAATGAGACTATGTTGAAGTTCGATTACAAGCAGAATCTTATCGGTTATATGAGTGAAAATGATCTTAAGGGAGTAAATTACTCCTATTGGCGCTCGCCGCGTTTCTTAGGCTACGGTGCAGCGGTCATTATCATGTTTATCGTCATAGGGTTAGACTTAAATAGCCGCAGCGAGATCCAGCTTAACGTGATCCGTGATCGCCAAAGCTTGTACCGTGAAACCTCAGATAATAAAGTTGAAAATACCTATCAGCTAAAGATCCGCAACAAGACGCAAGATACTAAGCAGTATCAACTCGCCGTCGACAGTGAAATGCCCTTTAGCTTGATTGCCGATCCTATTATTACCTTGGCAGCAGGTGAACAAGTGGACTATCCCGTCACTGTATTAGCCGATAAGGATGCTATCCCCTCGGGGCGCAAAATTATCCAATTCTCGGTGACGGATGTTAAACAGCCAACACAACAAGTAAGCCAAGAAACCGGATTCTTCAGTCCCTAGCACTGGGCTTTTAGCGCTTAATATGAGTTACCGTAACATTGGTCATCATCAAATTAACTACCCAATCGGCGCTTGAGGAATCAACTCAAGCGCCAGTTAAAGGCAGAAATTAATCCCCAAATGACAACCTGATCTTTAACGTCTCATACATCGGAATCAAACCTCAAACACCTACAAAGCTGAAAATTTCCCCGTTAAACGGCGCATAGACAAAGCAAATTGAGCACATTCAATCTTAATCCTTAGAAACATAACGGTTACAAATTTTAAATTGTCTTTCCTTCAACTCTTATTTAGGTTTTGTGGTTCATTAGATAACTAAGCTATCGTTAAGCACTCAGCTTTAGAGTAAAAATACTATTTGTTACATAAAGATACCGTTATTGGCATAAAGATGTTTTTCGCGATAAGCATTGACCTCTAGTGCTAACACCCTCTAATCTAAACACCTGTTTAACTCCAAAATAATAACAACTAATAAACATCATCTTTGAGGTAGTTCAGCATGGCATACGATCAAGACTCTCAACTCAAACTAAACTACTCATCACTGGTCGATCTGATCGAGAAAACCAGCCTGCGTTACGGTGATAAACCCGCCTATGCCTGTCTCGGTAAAACCAGCAGTTTTAACGAGATAGAACGCGATTCTCGTTACTTTGCCGCCTATTTACAAAATAAGACCACACTCAAACCGGGCGATCGCATCGCCATTCAATTGCCTAATATCACCCAATTTGTCATTGCGGCCTACGGCGCAATCAGGGCTGGGCTTATCTTAGTTAACACTAATCCCCTGTATACCGAGCGTGAGCTCATCCATCAGTTCAATGATTCTGGTGCCAAAGCGATCGTGGTTTTATCCGATCTATTACCGACCTTAGCCAAAGTCATCGACAGCACCAAAATAAAATATGTCATTTCAACCCACCCTTTAGATTTGATCGATCCGCACGTACAGCCTAAGACAGGCCTGAAGAATGTGGAGTTTTGCCAAATTTTAAAACAAGGGGCAGAACTCCCCTTTAGCCGATTTATCTCAAATCTCGACGACCTCTCGGCGTTGCAATATACGGGCGGCACCACTGGATTATCTAAAGGTGCCATGTTGACCCACGGCAATATGCTCGCTAATGCGGCGCAGGTAAAATCCCGCATCGCGAGCGTGATCACCGAAGGGGAAGATATCTTCGTTGCACCGCTACCGATTTACCATATTTATGCATTTATGGTGAACTTAGTGCTGTATTTCGAGTGTGGCGGCTGCTCGGTATTAATTCCAAATCCACGGGATATTAGCGGCTTAATTAAGACACTCGCCAAATATCCCTTCACAGGATTTGCAGGACTCAATACTCTGTTTGTCGCCCTATGCCATCAACCCGAGTTTAAAGCACTCGACTTTAGCCATTTAAAAATCACTATCTCGGGCGGCACAGCACTAACGGCCGCGGCGGCCAACATTTGGCAACAGACGACAGGCAACATGATCAGTGAAGGTTATGGGCTATCTGAAACTTCGCCGGTGATTTCACTCAATGCACCCGGTTATCAAAAACTAGGCACAATTGGTAAACCTGTGATTGGCACTGAGGTTAAACTCTTAGATGAAAACGACATTGAAGTGCCCTTAGGTACGGCCGGAGAATTAGCCGCACGCGGCCCACAAGTCATGCGGGGATATTGGAATAATCCGCAGGAAACCGCCAATGCTATGACTCAAGATGGCTTCTTCAAAACTGGGGATATTGCCATAGCAACAGCGGAAGGTTTCCACCAAATAGTTGATCGTAAAAAAGATATGATCATAGTCTCAGGTTTTAATGTCTATCCCAACGAAGTGGAAAACGTCCTAGCGAGCCACCCTAATGTGATCGAATGCGCCGTGGTGGGAGTAAAAGATGAGCACTCGGGCGAAGCGGTTAAAGCCTTTATCGTGCTTAAGGATGATAGCCAAGATCATCAACAGGCTAAAGAGGCCATTCTAACCTATTGCCGCGAGCAGTTAACCGCCTATAAATTGCCAAAAGTGATTGAATTTATGGCGCAATTACCTAAAAGTACCGTAGGCAAAATTCTGCGCCGCGAGCTAAAAGATAAAGCTTAGAGACCGCACTTAAAGTGCCGTACTTAAAGACAAAGCTGAGTAACAGAGCTTAGCAACAAAAGCACAATAAAAGACCCAGTGACCGAGCTTAAGTGTTTAAGCTAGCAACTGGGTTTTATTTTACCTAAATGGTCTCATTCAAGGCGCTGGCATTGGCCTCTTCGGTTAACAATTGCAGACTGGCAAATTCACGATATAACGCATTGGATTGCATCAACTCTTGGTGGCGACCGCAGGCAACAATCTCACCCTTATCAAACACAAAAATCCTATCGGCATTGATTACTGTCGATAGACGGTGAGCAATAATCAAAGTCGTTTTACCCGCCATCAATACATCCAGCGCTTGCTTCACTTTCTGCTCGCTCACCGCATCTAAGGCACTGGTCGCTTCATCGAGTAGCAATATCGGTCTGTCGGCTAAAATCGCCCGCGCAATGGCAATACGTTGTTTTTGTCCACCAGAAAGCCGCACGCCACGCTCGCCTAAATAGGTTTGATAACCTTCAGTAAACTCGCTAATAAACTCGTGGGCACGTGCTGCAATACAGGCATCTATCACTTCTTGTTCGGTGGCATCGACTCGACCATAACGCACGTTTTCAAGTACGCTAGTCGCAAAAATCACCGAGTCCTGCGGCACTAGAGCAAACTGCGACCGCAACTCCTGTGGCAGAAGATTGGCAATATCAATACCTTCCAGTCGAATACTGCCAGCGCTAGGCACATAAAAGCGTTGCAACAACTGGAACAAGGTACTTTTACCTGCGCCACTTGGCCCCACTAAGGCGACCCGCTCACCCGCAGCAATGCTCATATTGAGCTGTTTTAGCACTAAGGCATCATGCTCTGGATAGGCAAAATTGAGCCCTTCAATCATTAACTCGCCACTGACCTTGGCGGGCAAACTCACAGGATGAGTTGCAACGGGAATATCCACTTGTGTTTCAGCCAGTTCGATTAAACGTTCGGCGGCGCCAGAAGCCCGCTGAATTTCGCCTATCACTTCGCTAATGGTCGCTACTGCGCCCGCGACCATAACAGCATAAAACATAAAGGCAGATAACTCACCGCCGGTCATCTTAGCCGCCATCACATCGTGGGCACCGACCCAAGTCACCATAGCGATGGCGGCGATACTTAAAAACATCACAGTCGAGATCAGCAAGGCACGATAACGGATACGGCCACTTGCCGCAGACATCACATCTTCGACGCGGCGATTGAACAAGCTACGGTCTTGATCTTCATGCCCATAGGCTTGTACCGTATGAATTTCATGAAGTGTTTCATCAACATAAGCGCCGAGATCCGCAACCCTATCTTGGCTTTCCCGTGCTAACACACGTACTTTGCGACCAAAAAAGATCACCGGCCCTAACACTAAGGGCACCGCCAACAACACCAGCAATGTCATCTTAACGCTAGTGATACCCATCATGACTAAACCACCAAGCACAGTTACGCTAGAGCGCAGCGCCATGGAAAGACTCGAACCCACCACAGTTTGTAGCAAAGTAGAATCGGCGGTAAAACGGGAGATCACTTCACCGGTGCGCACCTTAGCGTAAAAGGCGGGAGAAAGTTTAAGCAGTTGATTGTAAACAGTGAGACGAATATCGGCGCTGACCCGCTCACCAAGCCAAGTCATCAAATAGAAGCGGCAAAACACCGCTGTGCCACTGACGGCGGTAATTCCGAGCACTAACAGTATGATTTCATTCAGCCGCTGCGCATTGTCCCTTACAAAGCCTTCATCGACCATCAAGCGCACACCTTGGCCCAATGATAACCAAGCGAGCGACCCTATAATCAAGCAGATAATCGCCGCGACAACTTTCAGTTTGTAGGGTTTAAGAAAACCCATAATCCAAGGCAATACCGATCTTTGCTGCGCCGAGGTCCATTTAGCCTTTGATGCATCAGCGCTTGTTGTAGGCATGACTGGAATTAACTTTTCGGGCAATGGCTCAGCCCCCGCTTTAATGGGTTCAGATGATTTGGCTAGTTCGGCTGTCGGCTCGGTCACGGGTGGCATCCTTGAGGTAGGTAAGGCAATTCAAATATAACATCAGCATGAATGGGATCATCTGCAGCCGTTAACCGCGCAGCATTACTTAAAGCATATAAGTGAGATGCTACCTCTTGCAGTGGAATTCAAGGGCTGTGTGGTTTTACTCAAAAGAAAAGCATAAAACAAACCCGCAGCGAGTGCGGGTTTGTTTTATTACAATAGCTTGACGCGGCTTAAGCGACTTGCTTGTTTTCCGGCGTTTTTGGCGTGCCGTGGTGGCCATCGCGCTTCCAATCCACATCTAACAACTCTGCGCCGCTCAGGCTAAATGCTTGGCCAAAACCTTTGACGTAAAGACCCTGATGGGGCGCGAGCTTATATAAGTTAAAATCGGTTAACGCCGCAAGGTTATCGGACATTTCGCCAAAACGTGCCGATAACACACCAACACCTTTGCTGAAGGCGGGCGTATCGCGGGGCACTGCCTCGGCAATCGCATCGAAGGTTAAACGCTTGCGGGCAAAAACCGATTTGGCCGCAGTTTCGTCTTCAACTAACATCACAGAGATCTTAGATGAGTGCTTTAAATTATGACCGTGACGGGCTAAGTCACTCACCAAAATATAAAAACCATCATCAGCCAGAGCAAAGGGCGCATAGCTCGCATTCGGCTGGCCATCTGTGCCAATGGTGGCCAGTTGCAAGGTCTCGCGCTGCTGTTTAAAGGCTTCGATTTCGGGTAAGAGTTTGTCTCTTAAACGTTGTTCTTGTTCGGTAATTTCAGGTTTCATTTACTGTTTTCCTTAATACTTTTGTTAATGCTCAATTCAGAGGTGTGATTGCACCGAGGCAAAGGCAGTCGCGAGCGCTTTAAATTGGCGAACTTGCTCAGGAAACAGTGCTCTTTGTTTATCACGGCCTAAATACACTTTGAACACTACCTCACCTTCACTGCCGAAAAAGTTAATCGAATGGCTCTCGCTGCCTCTAAAAGGTCTGCTGATCAAGGCGATACCACTCATGTCATCTAATTTGAGATGACCATGCAAACCGTCCCCCTTGCTGTAGAGGTTGTAATAACCGTGGGCGTATTTTCCCTCGGGGAAATCCCCTTTAAATTCAAATACGCTGCCAGATAACATCACAATAGTGGTTAACTTTCCCCATTTGGGTAAGGCTTGCAGTAAGGTATCGAGCTGAGTTAACGGAACAAACACCACTTGTTCGGGCGGCAGCGCTGCAACCACTTCAAGCTCGGCAATGCCTAATTCACTGGCGAGCTGTGCTGGCATTAAATCAGCTTGTTGTTCAAATCGTTGTCGCAATTGCGCCTGTAGCTCACTTAGCTGACGTTGCTCAGAGCTTAAATCTGGCGCGACATCGAGCTCGGTATCGAGTGTCATCTTCATTTTACTGTCTCCAGCGGTAGTGACTATTGAGTGGCTTAGAACATATATCGCGCCGATAACTTCATATTACGACCCGGTTGATACAAGGTTTGCCACGCTTGTTGATACTTCTCATCACCGATATTTTCGATTGCGAAATCCACTCTCACACCCGCCATCGCGCCCATAGTCGGCTCCCACGCAACATACACATCCCATAGGGTGTAATCGTCGTATTTCGCCACTTTAAAGCCGTCAGGCGTATTCGACTGAGTCGCCACATAAGTGACGCGAGTGCCGAGTTTCATGTCACCTTCCATAATGCCTTGGGATAAATCGACATTGAACTTATTGGCGGGTATACCTTCTATATCATCGCCCGTTTGACGATCTTCGCCATGGGTTTGGCCGTAATTCATCGCTAAGCGAGTTTGGCCAATACGGTAACGACCGCTAATTTCAAAACCTGTTAAACGTGCATCTTCAACGTTATTCCATGAGGTCGTTTGCTCGAATCCAGGAATGCCACGCCAAGGATTAGATACTTGCTGCACGATAAAATCGTCCACATCGTTACGGAAAACGTTAAACGTTAGCGCCAGTTCATCATCACCCGCTAACTCACTGAAACGTAAGTCCGCTTTAATTTCTTTATTGCGCGCAGTCTCTGCTTTTAGATCCGAATTCACCGCGAAGGTGTTACATAAACCTTGGGGTAAAAATCCGGGGATTGGCGGGATGCAATAGTGGGTGCCGCTGGAGAACATTTCCTCTACCGTAGGTGCGCGGAAGGCTTGATCGTAACGGGCACTTAAGGTCAACCAAGGCTGAGTCTGCCACACCAAGCCAAGCGATGGTGATAACTCATTGTCATCTGAGGATAAGTTGAGATTATGGCTGTCATTTTTAAAGCTGTCATAACGCAGACCCGCATCAAGATTTAACGTCTTAGTCAGCTCGATATCCGCACGCGTAAAAGCGCCCCATACTGTGGTTTCGCCATCGATATTCTCTGGACGCTGGCCCACTTGGCCCGAATCATCACGCGTCGTTTCTATGGTATCGCGAAAACCATCGACCCCGTAGGTCAACAGAGTATTGCCTAAACGCGAACTGTTATTAAGGTTAATCCCCACAGTGCGGAACTCAGTACTGTCTTGCTGACCTTTCGTAATACGGTCTTCATCGTAGTCGGTACTGTTCCAATACACTTGCATCTTAGTATCCAGATACGGGTTATTAGCAGGATTGAGACTGTAGTTTAGGGTGAGGTTTTGATCGTCAGTCTTGCGGCGCACCAAAGGCACTGAACTACTCACAGCAGCAGAAGGATTGCTCGGTACTAATTCATTGTTTTTGCTGGCTCTTGCAGATAACTCTAACCGTGATGCCTCGTCGGCTTGCCAACCGAATTTAGCTAAACCACTGCTGCCTTGGGATGCACTGTTGTTTAGAGTTTCGTCATTACCAGTTTTTATATTGTTTGAATCGTAATAGGAACCATTGAGTAACCAATCGATGCTGTCTTGTTGACCATAGATAGCGCCACTGGTTTTAGTGCGGGAGCCATTGGTCTCATAACCTTGTTTGAAATAGCCACCAAAGGTCTCATCTGGCGCTAAAAAATCTTGTGCCGACTTAGTATTCTGCGCTACGACACCACCGAGGGCACCACTGCCCCACAAGCTACTGGCAGGGCCGCGCAGCACTTCGATGGATTTGAGCAACTCTGGGTCCATAAAGTAGGTACCTCTGTGACCAGAGCTGGTATTTTGTCTTGCACCGTCAATTGTTTGCAACACACGATCGCCACTTAAACCACGGATTTCAACCCCTTGAGATGAAGCTCTTGGGCCATTAGTCAACGTAATATTTGCCTCATTTTTAAGGGCATTGGCAACTGATGATGCTTGGGCGACCGTAAGTTGCTCTTCATCCACCACTGCCACGCTACGGCTGGTTTCGGAGGCTTTTTCACTGATGCGTGTTGCACTCACCAATACTTCATCAAATTCAGTCGTGACCAGTTTTTTATTCGCATCCTGTTGAACAACGGGCTTAACACTTTCCTCTGCCGCTAACGTAAAACTTAGGGCCGTACCACTCAGTGCTATCGCCATGGCGATCACTAACGGCTTTTTTTTCATCTCTTCATCCTCAAGTGATATTCAGCTGTTTCCGTACAATTTATTACTGAGCCTAGACTCTCTTCCAGACGCCAATCCTTTCGAGATTGAGTCTGTTCCAGATGCTCCATTCCAGATTTGGCTCTTTCGAGATTGAGCCTCTTCCAGATCGAGCCCAAGGCAATCAGTCCCCATAAAGTAGGATAAATTGTCGGTTTAGCTGCTTTTTAAAGCGCTCATTCGAGCTATTGCAGGCACTCTACCTGAGATAATAAAATAGATCAAATGCAAATCATTATCATTTGCGATCTTGTTTATATTGAGATATCTTAATTAGGAAAATGGCTTTCATTGGAAAAAGAGGTTGCTGTGACACCAAAACGATATCTTGCCTTTGGCGCGTTAACGGTTGCCATCCAGACGGGTGTTATCGCCTCCCAACCCGCTATGACTATGCAGCCAAGCGCCCAATCATCGAGCGTAAACCAAGCATCACTCACTCCCAGCGCAAATACTGTCACCCTTAATTTTTCTACCGCGACTAGCGCTACAAGCAACACGAGTGCAGAGCCCATCAAGCAAACAGACGCCAAAGTAGCAACAGTGAACAGTACAATGCAAAAAAACAGTACAGCGCAAAAAGTATCAACAGCAGAATCTGTCGATAAGGCGGTTATCCCGACAATAGAAAAAACTAAAGCTGATCAGCGAATTGACAGCCAACTCGCCAAAAAATCTTCAGCAACAAAACCCACTGCTAACAATCTTCCGGATACTGCTCCTTTAGCGACGAACGCTTTAGAACCAAGTGCTTTAAATTCAAGCGCTTTAAACCCAAGCGCTTTAGCACATAAGCGACTCGAACAAGTTGAACAACAAACAGAACCCAAAACTGCACAAATGGATTTAATCGCTAACGCAGCCAAAGTTGATGTAAAAGCGACCCCAAATGTGGCCAGTGCAACAGCTGACAGTGCCCAAACTAACATAGTGGAATTAGCCAAACCGCTGTTCGCTGCAGCGCCACCGCAACCGACTTATCCAAAGATAGCGCGTAAAAAAGGGCTAGAAGGAACTGCAACCATAGAAGTGATGTTTAACGAACTTGGTGAGCAACTGGCACTGACGTTAGTAAAAAGCTCAGGGTTCAGTCTGTTAGATCAAGCCGCGTTAGATGCAGTTGAAAACTGGCAATTTGCGGCGCCAGCGCAAAGGCTAGCGAGTCATTATAAGGTCAGAGTGCCTATTCGCTTCGCGCTCAACTAACAGGCCCAATGTTGCCACTGAAAAGTTAGCTCGTGGAGAATTAGCTCGTGGAGTGTTAGCCACCGCACAACTAGCCTGATTTTTGTTTTACTAACTTACATATAAAACTACTTTTTCAATCGATTGGAGAGGCTTAATGCCCGTAACTGATTTTTCAACCCTACAGACTCAGCTTGGCGTGCTGACTTGGCCCTTGTTGTTATGTGCTTTTTTAGCTTTGATGATCTGCCTTGAACGTAGCGCCTTGTTTTTGCAACAAACTTTGCTGTCAATCTGGCCAAAAAAACAGGCCTGGGTAAAAGCATTGCGTCAATCAAGCTCAGCGGCAACCACTGAAAACGTTAGCGCGCTGCTAGCGCAAACCAGCGCACAGCAAGATTTACTCGCCCGTGGCGCGACCTTGTTACTCAAACAAGTCCACCAGCCAAAAGTGCTAAGGGAAGAATTACTCAGTCTATGGCTCAATAAGCAACAACGCGACTTGCAAGCCGGACTCAAGGTTTTACAAGTGATTGGCATCATTAGTCCACTACTCGGTTTGCTCGGCACAGTATTGGGACTCATCGAAATGTTTGCCCAACTCGGGCAATCACAAGGCCCCGTCACTCCAGCACAACTCAGTGCTGGACTGGGCCTTGCGATGAACACCACAGCTGCCGGACTCATGATCGCCGTGCCCGCCATTACCGCCGCCCATCTTTTTGGGATCTGGGCTCAAAGCCAATGCCTGCGCGCTGGGCATGTGCTCAATCAACTCAATCTCTGGTTAGCGGGTATCGAAGATATTTCAATTGATGCCAATCATTACCATGCATTCACCCGAGTCAGTAAAACCAGCGTCGAGCAAAAATTGGCATCCAAGCCCCATTCTCAAATTGAGCCACAGACATGATAAGTGCAGATAAATCATTCTTATCGCAGGCTGGCATTGCTTCGCCTGAGCAACTTCCGAGCCTAGATTTAACCGCGTTAATCGACATTATTTTTATCGTGCTGGTGTTTTTACTGCTGACGGCAAATAGCCAATTATTGAGTTTGCCGGTAGATGTGCCACAAAGCCCAAGCTCAGCTATCACGGCAATCGACAACAAACAAACAATTGCCATCAATATCATGGCAACAGCGCCTTATTGGGCTATTGATGGCAAAGAGTTTGATGACTTAGCCACTTTTACCACTGAATTTACTGCACATTTTCAGACTATGCCGAAGGCGACGGTTGTCATTGTCGCCGACAAAGCCGCGCCAGTGGAACCTTTGATGCAACTGCTTGCACTGTTGCAGACGCAGTCCATCAGTCAGACACAAATTTTGATGGAGCATTAGCGTATCCGAACCAGCCATTTAAATGAGAAAGCAAAAGTCTGATATCAAAAAACGGCATCTAAGCCTGTCGCGAACAAGTTGTATTAGGAGTTTAACCATGTTGTTTCAAGCAACTAAAATACCAGTAAAAAAAGGTTCCAGTGCTCAGCGTTATCAACATAAGCGCACATATAAGATATTAAAAAATTTGATGTTTTTCACATCAGCACTTACGGCCTTACTATCCTCAAGCGTTTTTAGCGCTGAACTGAGTGCCGAGCCAGAGATAAGACTCGTGAGTGCGGGTACAGGAGTCACAGAGCTCGTGCTCGCCCTCGACGCAGGCAATGAGCTAGTCGCCATCGACTCCACCAGCTATGTGCCTGAAAGTTTGAGCCATGTGGCTAAGCTTGGTTATCACAGAATGCTCTCCGCCGAAGGCATTATTGCCCTCTCCCCAACGCTGGTTGTCGGTTCAGATGTGATGGGACCAGAAACCACACTTAAGGTATTAAAACAGGCGAATATCCAAGTCGTGCAATTACCCGCAACAAATGATGAACCACAACTTATGAACAATGTGGATACCTTAGGTCACTTACTCAATCGCCAAGAACATGCGGTTAAATTAAAACAAGATTTACATCAACAACTGCAAAGCTTAGCGGGTAAAAAACAACAAGTGCGCGATGCGGGCTCTCAGCCAAAAATTCTCTTCATGCTGTTACAAGAAGGCCGCGGTGCACGGGTTGGCGGTAAAGGCACAGCCGCAGATACTATTATCGAGCTGTCTGGGGCACAAAATATCGCCGAGTTTGATGGCTACAAAAGCATGTCTCAAGAAGGGATTCTGTCCTTGCAGCCCGACATTATTTTGCTGTCAAAGCGTAGCGATAAACCCACAGATCAAACTAATGCACAAATTGCTCAAGAACTGTTGAAAGAGATGCCACTACTCGCCCATACCCCAGCAGGTGAAAACGGCCATATTCAAACACTAGCACCGCAAGCCCTTCTCGGTGGTTTAGGCATCAGTGCCATAAGCGCCGCGGATACGCTCGCCAGCACATTGCTCAAGCAAAACCATTCACAAACGCAGCGATGAGTACAGTTAGCACTAATTAACCCCAGATAAAAATAGAAAGGATATTTGAGATGTTCCTCAACCGCTGGCTCTGGCCGAGTCTAGTCACACTGTTAGCCCTAAGCGGCTTACTCTCGGTCAGCACTGGCCCCGTTAGCATCAGCTTTGTCGACGCCCTAAATGCAGTGTTCAATTGGGCTACCCAGCAAAATATCGGCAATATTGCGCCCCACGAGCAACTGGTAATCAACAATGTGCGCTTACCACGGACATTACTGGCGTTAGCAGTAGGCGCTACGCTCGCACAGTGCGGCGCGGTAATGCAGGGGCTTTTTCGCAATCCCTTAGCGGATCCCGGTATTATCGGAGTGTCATCCGGCGCTGCACTTGGCGCAGCCATCTGTATCGTGCTGCTACCCAACGCGAATCCGTTGATGATCCCCATCAGTGCGTTTGCATCGGGATTAGTGACCACCCTTATCGTCTACCGACTCGCCAGCAGCCCAACAGGTACATCGGTCGTATTATTACTTTTGTCGGGTGTTGCCATAGCTGCGCTGGCAGGCGCAGGAATAGGTGTTCTCACATATCTTGCCAACGACATGGCGCTACGTGACTTAACCCTATGGCAAATGGGATCGATTGCAGGTGCGCAGTGGCTATATGTCAGTCTGTGTCTTGTGACCTTAGCGCTACTGAGTTGGCGATTTCACCAAGATGCGGCGGCACTCAATGCCTTGCTGCTTGGCGAATCCGAAGCACGCCACTTAGGGATAGATGTCGATAGGCTCAAACTTAGGCTTATTTTGCTTTGCGCCTTAGGGGTTGGCGTAAGTGTAGCTGCAACAGGAATTATCGGCTTTATCGGCCTCGTCGTACCGCATTTAGTGCGCATGATGTTAGGGCCAGATCATCGCCAACTGCTGCCCATCAGCGCACTTTTAGGTGCAGCCCTATTGGCATTGGCCGATATCGGCGCGCGCGCTTTTTTACCGCCTGCCGAGTTACCCGTTGGACTCGTCACCGCGCTCATCGGTGCGCCTTTCTTCATCTTTTTACTACTGCAACAGCGCAGTAAGCTAATCTAAGCGAGTTTTTATGGCTGCAACATCCTTTGCAAATCAACCATCACAATCGACAACTTATTCAGCTAAGGCGCAATTTGATCGCACCGAGCTCAGTATTTGTCAGCTCGATGTCAGCATCGGCCCAAAAACCGTGCTCAGTGATATTAATGTACAGTTTCAATCAGGTGCAGTAACCGCCCTACTCGGCCCAAATGGTGCGGGTAAATCCACCTTGCTTAAAGCCCTTTGCCAAGAAATCAGCACACCAAGGCAAAGTATACGGCTAGGCCATAGCCAGCTGGCGGATTGGCCTAGGAGCGAGCTGGCAAAATCCTTAGCCGTACTGCCGCAACACGCCAGCCTCACCTTTCCCTTCACTGTGTCAGAAGTCGTAGCAATGGGTTTATATCCCTTAACCATCAGTAAGATAGAAGGTGATGCGTTAGTTGCCGAGCAACTGGCGCAAGTGGGCTTAACCCATCTGGCTAAGCGCAGCTATCCAACCCTCTCTGGCGGCGAGAAACAGCGAGTCCAACTCGCCAGAGTCTTGACTCAACTCAGGCAATCGCCGTTTCCGCCCGTACTATTACTGGATGAACCTACATCGGCGTTGGATCTTGCCCAGCAGCACAGAGTACTTGAATTAGCCCAAAACTTAGCTCACCAACAAGGCTACACTGTAATAGTGGTACTGCATGACTTAAACCAAGCCGCGCGCTATAGCGATCAATTAATTGTGTTAAAACAAGGGCGAATCGTCAGTGAAGGCACGCCATCCGATGCTCTGTCGGTTGACACCATTAAGGAAGTATGGGACTACGAGCCCGTATATATCCCCGCCCCACAGGGTGGACATCCACTGATTTTTTAATGGAAAGAAGATATTCATCTTACGTTTTTGAGGCCTAATGTGGGTATAATCGCTGCGTTTACACTTTAGCTATCACCTTTTAGCCACAGCCGCATTAATTTAGGCAGAGCCCAGATGAAACCCACTATCTCGACAGAAACTCAACAAGAAGCACTAGTCGCAGCCAAAGCCACCCAAAAGCCGGGCCAAACCAAAGAGCAAACTAAACTCATTGCCCAAGGGATTGAAAAAGGTATAGCTGAATATAAAAAGCTGCAAAAAGCCAAAGCTCGCGAACGGGATAAAGCACGTAAACAACAGTTGAGAGCAAAATCTCGCACAGTTAATGACACTGATGAACTAGAGGATTCAGACGAATTATTCGAATCTCAACGTCAGTTCACCACCGCGACTTGGATTGCCATAACGCTTTTACTATTAAGTTGGGTAGGGTTTGCCGCATATATCTTTGCAGATTAAAGGCTATGATTTATATATAAAAATTAAAAAATCTATATATCACTTGTTAGGCAATATCCTCTAATACCTTACACACATCATTAATTGAAAAAATATTACCGTTAAGGCTTGCTCGGTCTTTTGATATATTCAGAACGAGCCTAAATACGTTGTTCGCATCAGGATAACGGGCAAGCTCTAAAATGATGTCATCACCATTTTCTTCTGCAGACCGAAAATCCCAGCCCTTCCCTGATAAATCAAAAAGCACTTCCGCCGTTTCAGTATTGATTAACACAGGCGCATAAACCCAATGCGACATTCGCATCTCACTGGGGTTGATATCCAGTGTTAACTTACCATTTTGAAAAAACAGCTTAGTGTCCATAAACAGTCCCTGAGTAACAAGTATCACAAGCGATAGGCCGATAGCTTGTATATTGAACCCCATATCCATTTGTTGTCCATACCGCATCACTTCTAACACGAACCATTTACGCTCATTACCATCAGGCAAAACCGTTAAACGCTTAAGCAAAAAAAAGACAAAAAAAAGCCTGCTCAATGAGCAGGCAAAGACATATTTCAAGCGTCCCTTTCGGGGAAGTACATTACCGCGCTAGCGGGAAAAACCTGGCATATCCATGCAAAAACATCAATATGCTACTTGAGTCTAAACACGCCAAAAAAGGCGATACAAAGGTTGATGGATGATGGAAACTCAAACTTTAAGGAGGGTTAGGCCTTAAAGCTCATGGCGAATAAACCGCCACGCAAAACATCAGTGTTAAACCAAGTGTTTTGCCAATAAATATGGTTGTTGCCTGTATAAGACATAGTCAATACTCCTAAATTAGTTGTGATTAAGTACTCTAGTGAAGCTTGGCTCGGTTCCTTGGAACTAGAGATTCTCATATCCGTTGAGACGACTTGTCACTCAGGTCCTTGGAGAAAAATATCCATCCTGGATAGACTAGAGAGGAAAGGCGTAGTGCCTAATCCACGAAAGCAATTATATGGATTTGTAGTTTTATTACAACCTTTATTTGTATTTTTTTTGATTAAGGCTTTTTAATGTAATTAAATTACACAACTATAGTGAGGTTAATGGCGACCTGCTTCACAGAAAAACAGAAATAACCCTGTAAATATCTAATAAATAAGATATTACAGAATTATTTCTATTTGTTACCACAAATCGTTAGCGATTGATCAGATATTGATACAAGCCCACCAGCGGACTCGCTGTAGGTTTGCCGTAGAGCGGATCACCTTCTGTTGCACTGCCTGCAATATCTAAGTGTGTGTAAGCCAAGGGAATAGGGGCTGTTACACCATGGTCAAATAGCCCCGACGCTTTCAGTAAAAATGCCGCGGGATACTGATGTCCACGGGCGGTAATCGATGATGGCGCATTATTGGAAGATAATATTTCAGCAGCGCCTGACACATCGCGGATCTTAGCGAAGTCTTCAGGGCGTAATGTAGACACTTCAAAGGGTTCACCCCATTGAGTCGCTTGCTGCTGTAAAGTGACAGCGCATTGCTGTGAACTCGCCACTGAGTTTTCCACCGCCGCAGGATAACTGCCATAACAACGCACTACGTGACCCGTGAGTGTTGCTACCGAAAACATTTCAGGCTTCACCGCCGACACGGCTTTGATGCGTAAATGACTCAATAAATCCGCCAGTACTAAGCGCCCTTCGGCATCCGTATTACCAATCCGCACTCGTACACCCGCATGACTGGTGATGATTTCATCGGTCACGAAGGCTTCGCTGCCTATGCTATTACGCACTAAACCTAACTCGGCAATCACTCGAATGCCCTTAGGCTTAAGCATTGACAGGGTTTTGAATAGCCCCACCACAGCAGAAGCGCCGCCTTTATCACGGCTCATGCCCGCCATAGAACCGCCGACTTTCAGATCGGCGCCGCCGGTATCGTAAATCACGCCCTTACCCGCGAACAGGAAAGTGCGAGTCACTTCACCCTCTGGCAGATACTCTAATTTCACCACCCGAGGTTGATGACGACCGACGGCAAAAGAGGAGCGCGCCACGGCACTGAGCAGCGGATAATCACGTTCTAAAATATCTCTGTCTTCTACCACTGCGGTTTTGATCACGCTGCCCGCTAAGGATTGCAGACAATAGTCAGCAAAGGCTTTAGCCGACATGCGCTCAGGTTCTGTACCACATAAATCCCGCGCTAATACGCGGCCCGCTTCTAAGGCATTGAGTAAATTGCTGTTATGAGTTGATGAGGATAATAATCCTATGGCCTCAAATGCAGGCGTTAAGCCCGTCGCTTCACGCAGCTCTAAGGTTTGCCACAGTTCTTGACCGCAGGCTAACGCCGCGACTTCAGCGGCAAAACCAAAACGCAGATCCTTCGATGGCACCACATATAACAACGGACGTTTGGCGCCCGCCTCTTTTGCGATAGCAATCGCCGCCCTTGCAGCATCGGCATAGACACGCACGTCCACATACTCGTCGTTCACTTGGGTAACAGGCGCGATGATCAAGCGACCTCCCGCCAGACCCGGGGCAAACAGTAATGTCGGGCTCTTACCTACGCGCTTATCCACGTGGGCACCGTGCTGAGCCAATAAACTGATCTCATCAAAACCTATGGTATCCAGATCTGGCGTCACCACCACAACTGCATCCCAACCTTCACCATCAAAAATGGCATTTTCTGCTTTTACATCAACGAAGTTAACTTGAAACATGACCCATCCTTT
Source organism: Shewanella sp. SM29 (assembly GCF_025654245.1). NCBI lineage: Bacteria > Pseudomonadati > Pseudomonadota > Gammaproteobacteria > Alteromonadales > Shewanellaceae > Shewanella > Shewanella sp. SM29. The sequence continues at coordinate 74,179 of NZ_JAKKRN010000010.1, read as the reverse complement.
TTCATTATTGTGTCTGCATTATTCCCGCTCTATCACCTAATTACCAATCTAAAAGTGCTACCGACACTTCCAGAAAAAATCGAACTGGAAACTTTGGCTGCCAGCTCACCAAAAGCCTGTGACGCTGAGATTATTTGGCTGCACAGAATGTGGTAGAATGGCCGCAAATTTGCCCTATACCCACAAGACCTTATGAGGGACACTCAAGTGACAGCCTTAAGTCAGTTATACCCGCAGCCATTATGGCAATGGTTCGAACAAATTTGCGCGATTCCCCATCCATCTAAGCATGAGCAAGCCTTAAGCCAGCACATTCAAGCGTGGGCTAAAAGCAAACAACTTGCCGTCGTTGAGGATGCCGTTGGCAACTTGATCATCCGTAAACCTGCGACGCCGGGTATGGAAGATCGTAAAATCGTGGTTATTCAAGCCCATATCGATATGGTGCCACAAAAAAATGCCGATAAAGTGCATGATTTTACTAAAGATCCTATCGAAGCTTATGTCGATGGCGATTGGGTTAAAGCCAAGGGTACAACCTTAGGTTCAGATAACGGTATTGGCATGGCATCGGCTTTAGCCATTTTAGGCTCTGATGATATCAAGCACGGCCCATTAGAAGTGCTGCTGACGATAGATGAAGAAGCGGGCATGACAGGCGCCTTCGGTTTACAGGCTGGCATGTTAGACGCAGACATTCTGATCAATACCGACTCAGAGCAAGAAGGTGAAATCTACATGGGCTGCGCCGGTGGCGTTGATGCTCAAATCACCCTGCCTATGGTGTGGCAAGCCTCTGAGCAAAGTTACTCAGCCTTTAGCCTGCACTTATCTGGCTTAAAAGGGGGTCACTCTGGGGTGAACATTCACTTAGGTCGTGGTAATGCCAACAAGCTATTGGCGCGTTTCCTCTTTGAAAACGCAGATGATTTAGCGTTGGAGTTGACCCAATTTAGCGGCGGTTCACTGCGTAATGCGATTCCACGTGAAGCCAACATCAGCTTTATGTTGCCAGAAGAAAACGTCAGCGCCTTAAACGAAAAAGTCGCTGAGTTTGAAGCGCTTATCCGCACCGAACTCGCCATTGCCGATCCCGATATGCGTTTAGTGTTAAACACTATCCCCACGCCAAAACGTGTGATGAGCGAAAACAGCCAAAATACCCTGATCGATTTGCTGCATGTGTGCCCGAACGGCGTGATCCGCATGAGTGATGAAGTCGAAGGTGTGACTGAAACCTCGCTCAACGTTGGCGTTATCAGCACTAACGATGAAGAAGTCACTATCCTGTGCCTTATCCGCTCGCTGATCGATTCTGGCCGTACTCAAGTCGAAGGCATGTTAACTGCGCTGACCAACTTAGCCGGAGCCGATATCGATTTAAGCGGTGCTTACCCAGGCTGGAAGCCAGATAACAGCTCACCTGTAATGGCGATAGTGCGCGAAACCTATCAAGATATTTACCACAAAGAGCCAGTGATCATGGTGATCCATGCGGGTCTCGAGTGTGGTCTATTCAAGAAACCCTATCCAGACATGGACATGGTCTCGATTGGCCCCACCATTCGCTATCCACACGGTCCAGACGAAATGGTAAACATCACCACAGTCGGCCAATATTGGACATTATTATTAGCCGTACTCGAGCGCATTCCAGTCAAGGCTTAATGTTCTAACCTTACCCTAGCTCACTCAATTCAAGGCCATATCTGCTCAAGTCAGATGTGGCCTTATTTTTTACCGCGGATTCTATTTGTGTAGAAATGCCATCGATAAAATTTTTATGAAAGAACTGAATAACTTGAATTTTCTACTATAGTTGTTCTGTCTGACCCTAACGTATTTTTGCTTATCGCGCTTTTAGAGATAACCGCTTTCCCCTTCAATACTGTGACCTTAAGGAATAGAGAGCATGAAATTTGGTAAAATCTTGTCAGCCGCTGCACTACTGCTCAGCAGTAACCTCAGTTTCGCCGAAGAAGTCCCCAAAGCCGTTATAGACCTAGCCGATTCACTGATGCCATTAGGCAGAGAAGTGGTACTGGTGAATGCTGTTAAAGCGCAAAATGCCCAAGGCAAAAGCTTAGATTCAATCAAAACATTAGATGAAAAATGGATTGCCACCGCAGGTATTGATGACTTTATGTCATCCCTGATGAACAACGAAGCGGCCAAGTTTCTCACGACCTTCGAAGCCAGCAAACCTTACTACCAAGAAATTTTCCTCATGGACAATCAAGGCGCGAACGTCGCCATGATCAGTAAAACTTCAGATTATTGGCAGGGTGATGAGGATAAATGGCAAAAATCCTTCGCCAATGGCAAAGGCGATAAACACATAGGTCCGGTCAAGTTTGACGAGAGCTCCCAAGCCTATCTAGTACAAATTTCTATTCCAGTGATGGATGGCGATGCTGCAATTGGCGCTATCACGATTGGGATCAACCTAGATCAATTTGGACTCTAATTACCAGAGAACGCCAGTGATGGGCTGCATCCTCTTACCACAGAGGTTATTGCGGCTCTCACCTTTTCAGTGCATCAATCAAGGAGGGCGTGACTATGGAATGGTATAAAGATCTATCCGTTAATCAGAAACTGACTTATCCAAGTCTGTTACTCGCTGGCGTAGTCATCTTCGCCTCTTCAACTGGCATTTTAGGACTCAAAGCCTTAAATCACAGCGCGAATACACTCGCGCTTGAATACTTACCAAGCCAATCTGAGCTACTACAGGCCGATAAAGAGCTTTATCAAGCTCAAGTGGCCGAGCGCAGCCTGATGTTTGTTAACGTGGGCACAGACTCTTACAACGATCTTTTAAAGCAGCACACTAATAGTATCTCTCTGGTTAAAGAACATATTGATAAGTTTGCCGATGTGACCACAAGTCCCCTCGCTAAAGATAAGCTCAATGAATTGAATCACAGTTTCGATACTTGGCGAGCGACAACCACAGAAATCAGTAATCAACGCACCCAAAATGGCCGTAACGGTAGAACGACGGCGATTGATCTTAGTTTCGGTCAAGCAGCAACGCAATTCGAGCAACTACACCAGAACATTAATTATTTAATCAATGATTTAAATAGTAATACTACCGCAGCGATAGCCCAAGTAGATGATGATGCCAATCATGGACAACAGATGCAGTTAATTGCCTTAGCCATCAGTCTCTTGATCTGCATACTCTTTATCGTTGCACTGCCTAAACTCATCAGCAAACCGCTGGCGGTTTTACTCGCAAAAATCCACGACATTACCGATGGTGATGGCGATTTGACCGAACGAGTCCACTTAACCTCTAAGGACGAGCTTGGTGATCTCGCCAAGGCATTCAATCATTTTCTCGATAACTTACACGGTATTATCTCGCAATTTAAACAGTCTACATCAGAGCTCAACTCCGCTGCCGAAGGTCTAGCCAAAACCAGCGCATCAGCAAAACATACCTTGATGGATCAACAAGCTGCAACCCACAGAATCGCCGATGCCAGCGATCATATTGCCGCATCCGTGCAAGAAGTATCAGTCAGTGCCAGTCATGCCGCCGATGCCGCTAAACAAGCCGACGTATTTACCGCCGACGGTCAGGCAAGAGTGAAAAAAACCATCAATGTGATTCGTGAACTTGCGGGAGATGTGGGCACGGCAGAAATGCAGATCAATAAACTCGAACAGGAAGGCCAACATATCGGCCGCGTACTTGAGGTGATTCAAGCCATTGCCGAACAGACGAATCTATTAGCCCTTAACGCCGCAATTGAAGCGGCGCGCGCGGGCGAACAAGGACGCGGCTTTGCAGTGGTTGCCGATGAAGTGCGATCCCTTGCCTCTAAGACTCACCAATCCACCGAAGAAATTAAATTAATGATCGCCAATGTGCAAAATGGCACTCAAAGTGCTGTGGCAGCGATTAATATCGGTAATGAAAAGGCTATCTCAAGCGTAGAAGCCGCCAGAAATGCCGGTGAAGCCTTAGCGCATATTGCAGAAATGGTCAGCCAAATTAGTGAGATGAATAATCAAATCGCCCTTGCAGCTAAAGCGCAAACCACTATGGCCAACGAGAGTCATCAAAATATTCAACACATTGCCGAACAGTCGGAGGAGAGTCTACGAACCACTGATGAAATCTACGCAGCAAGCGTACAACTCTCGTCAATGGCGAGTAACCTCACGGCGCTGGTCAGCCGCTTTAAACTGTAATTTTTGAGGGTGAAAGCTTTTATATAAGTTACCTTTTGTAAATCAGTGATGTTTGAAAGGTCCCCTCAAACGAATAAGGGAGCATAAACCTGTCGCAGTGATTATCTGAATTCAGGTGCTCCCTTATATTTAAACAGCAAAGCTAGCACAGATTAGCAGCGCTTAACCACTAAGCCTCTTGCCGCGCGTATGTTGACTAACATAGGTAACATCAACGCAAGGATCACTATCAGCATCCCTACCAACTGAATTTCCGTCACCGCCTGCCCCATGGCTAACGCCGTTAATGCTGCAAAAACGGGCACGAGATTAAAAAAGATCGATGCCTTAGCGGGGCCAAGCGCCTTAACACCGTTAATCCAAAACAGATAACCGAGCACAGTGGCGAACAAACCTATGTAGAGTACGCTAGAAAAAGCCGTTGCCGACAGTTCCATCAACTCCAGCCAAGGGTGAAACTCACCTCGGCCAAGCCCAACCACGGACATAGACACACTGGCAGCTATCATACTCAGCAAGGTAAATGGCAACACTGGCAACCAATGGCCGACCCGTTGCGAACAAATGGTATAACCACTCCACGCCAACATGCCGGCGGCAATCATCACATCACCTTGGTTAAAACTAAAGTTGAGCAACTGCTCCACACTACCGTTGGTGATCACTAGCAGTACGCCCGCCAATCCGCCCACTAAGCTAAACACTTGTTGTCTGCTGAGCCATTCAAGTTGTAATAGCGCATTGACGATTGAAGTCACTAGCGGGCTGAGCGCCATAATCAAGGCACCATTGGCAGCAGAGGTATGCTGCAGGCCATTAAATAACGCCAGATTTAAGCCGCCCACACCAATCACACCCACTAACGCTATGACAATATATTGCACCAAACTCAATTTGGGCCAAGCCTGACGAGTAAAAACGATATATAACGCTAGAGTCACAGCCGCAATAGTAAAACGCCAAAAGACGAGGGATTCTCCTGACATCTCCTCCAGCACTCGCTTAGCAATCGGAAACACACTGCCCCAGCTAAAAACGCAAATCAGTAGACAAACGAATGTCATGTAAGGTGTATGGGATTTCATATCGGACTCTAGGGAGGTAATTGGGATTGAGCTTAGTTTATAAGTTTCATATATTATTAAAACCAACAAGATTGAGAGCTTAAATTCCAAATATGAAACTTAATTATTCCTTAGACGATATGCGCTTATTTTGGGTAGTGGCACAGCAAGGGAGTTTTAAGCTCGCGGCGCAGCACTTAGGCATTCCACCTTCAACCTTAAGCCGTCGAATCAATCTGTTAGAACAATCCTTAGGCCTGCGTTTACTGCACAGAGACGCCCATAGAGTCAATCTTACCGCCACAGGTCAGCGGTATCTCGAACGCTGCGGCCCGCTATTTATCGAGTTAAACCAGGTATCTGGTGAGTTGCATGCGGATAAACATCAAGCGGTTGGCAAATTGCGGATCTCGGCGCCCATCAATACAACCTATCGCTGGCTGGGTGAATCACTCAACGCCTTCCAACGGCATTATCCCAATATTGATATCGATTTAAGTCTGTCGAACATGAATATCGATGTCAGTGAAAACGCCATCGATATCGCCTTTCGAGTGGGCGAACCTAAAGATCCCGATTGGATTGCAAGGCCACTTACCACGATTAGCTTTGTACTTTGCACCAGCACATCGGCAACGCAGTGGCATGCGCTGCAATCCATTGAAGAGCTGGATCAGCATCCGGTTATCATCGCCAAGCCCACAAAAACGTGGCGTTTACAGCACAATAGCACAGGGCAAAATGTCGAGTTTGAACCAAGGGGGAATATCAAATTAGCCGTCGATGATATGGCGATTGCCTGTCAGGCCGTGGTGGCGGGGCTTGGGATTGGACTCATACCCATCAGCATGGCGAGTGAACAGATACGAAGTGGCAAACTCATTCAAATACTGCCCGAGTGGCAAGGTATTCCGCGTACCGCCTACTTAATGTATCGCGATCGAGACAACCTGCCCTTACGAGTCAGACTGTTAATTGATTTTATGTTGGCGAATCCACCCGAGGCTTATTGAGCCAATGCAGGCATGAGTCTGCGGCTTATCGACTCAATAAACGGCTAGAGTGCTAAATCCAACTGAGTCTGGCCGTTTAAGCTTGTGGCGACGACAAGAGTAGAATCGGCGAGGCCGACCGAAATACCCAATAGACGAATGCCACGGCCTTCTTGCCTTTCCATAGCCTGTGCGAGTAGCTCATAGAACATTACAATTGAGACTTCATCGCTCCGGTGCTCAATTGTAGTCTGCTTGAAATCGTTAAACTTAAGTTTGACCACCTGTTTATGTATTTTGCGTTCCTTAGCACTGCGACTTAAACGCAAGGACAGTTCTTGGATCAAACTCGGCATCACCTGCTGGCACTGCTCTAAACTATAAATATCCTTCGCTAATGTGGTTTCAACACCCACTGATTTGCGCTCTCTGTCGGCAGAAATCCCCCGTTCATCTATGCCTTGGGAACGCTCAATCAACACGCCACCAAACTTACCGAATCGCGCTAAGAGCTCAGGTTTAGAATAAGCTTGCACATCACCACAGGTATTGAGCCCGAGCGAAGAGAGCTTTTCGGCGGTGACTTTACCAACACCGGGAATTTTACGCAGCGTTAAGGTCTTAACAAACTCAGAAAGCGTCTCTGGCGTAATGACATATTGGCCGTTTGGCTTGTTCAGATCCGAGGCGACCTTAGCTAAAAATTTTACTGGCGCGATACCCGCCGATGCGGTTAAACCCGTTTCGGCTAAGATATCGCGACGAATGGCCTGCGCAATCAAGGTCGCAGAGCCCTTATATTGTTGGCACTCACTCACATCCAAATAAGCTTCATCTAAGGAAAGCGGCTCAATTAATTGGGTATATCTGGAAAATATTTCACGAATTTGTAGCGACACTTCTTTGTAAACCTGCATCCGGCCTGGTACTAAAATCAGCTCAGGGCACAACTTAAAGGCATAAGCCGTTGCCATTGCTGAACGTACACCGAATTTACGTGCCTCGTAACTACAAGTACTGATAACACCGCGACGGTCGCTACTGCCGCCTACGGCTAAAGGCTTGCCACGGTACTCAGGAAAGTCGCGCATTTCCACTGCAGCAAAATAGCAGTCCATATCGATATGAATAATTTTTCGCACGTTGAATTCCTCCAACGCCAAAATACTGTATATAAAAACAGTAATCAAGTATTCCTGATAGATTTGGGCCAATAAGATGTGGCCTAGCGCTGGAAAAGAGAACAAGACAAGTGTGAGGAACAACAGACATGCTTAATAACTGAGTTTCCTAGGCCATTACACTCAGTGACCTAGGTATTTACTCAACCTAACAATCTAAGGCTCACATCTTAGTTTGCAGGTAGTTTTGCAATCCAACACGGTCAATAAGCCCAAGTTGTTTTTCGAGCCAATACATATGGTCAGACTCTGTATCGTCGAGTAATACTTCAAGGATTTCGCGGGTCTGGTAATCTTGCTTCTGCTCACACAGTGCAATCACTTTGCGCAAATCGTCCGCGACCTTGTATTCATAGGCGAGATCATTACGTAGCATTTCTTCTACATCTTTACCTATGTTCAATGCCTCACGGGCGGCAACATTGGGTGTACCTTCGAGGAATAAAATGCGCTGCACTAATTTGGCTGCATGGGCTTTCTCATCATCTGACTCATGGGCGATACGCTCATAGAGTTCTTTCAGGCCCCAATCTTCGTACATATGGGCATGGACAAAATACTGATCCATTGCCGAGAGTTCTCCCGTTAGGAGTCGATTTAACGCATCGAGGACGTCTTTATCGCCTTTCATATTTTGCTCCTATTGGTCGCTAATTTGCGATTGTAGATAATTTTGAATACCGGTTAGCGTAATGAGCTCTTGCTGCGACTCAAGCCAATCTAAGTGCTCTTCTTCGTCTTCGAGAATATCTTCCAGCAGATCGCGGCTCACATAGTCCTGTTCAGCTTCACACAAGCTGATCGCATCACGCAGCAATGTAAGCTGCTCTTGCACCATGGCCAGATCGCAATCGAGCATCTCTTGGCTATGTTCACCAATGCGAAGTTTTTCGAGTTGTTGCAGATTAGGCAGACCTTCCAAAAACAGCACTCGCTCGATGAGCTTATCGGCATGCTTCATATCTTGGATGGATTTTTTGTATTCGACGTGGTTTAACTTCTCTAAGCCCCAATGTTTAAACATGCGGGCATGGAGGAAATATTGATTGATGGCGGTCAACTCACAGGTAAGCACCCGATTCAGTTGCCCAACCACTTTAGGATGACCTTTCATAAGTTACTATCCTTGGTAAGCGTGAAAAGATTGATCTAAATCAAGCTTCTAGCCTAGTACAATTTATCGACCAACTCAAATTATCTTTATATTTCACTCACTTAATGATGAAAAGCATTCTCATTCCTGCTTAGATTAACTTGCTATCCCACTCTAATCCCAAGGATAAATCTCAAATGATTAACCCGTGTAAGAAAATACGAGGCAAAAAATAGCCCCCTAAATCGGAGGCTATGATCGAATCAAGACTATTTAGATAATGCGGTCTTTCGTTAACTTCTCACGACGTGCTTCTTCAGCGGCCATACGACGTTTACGTTTGTCACAAGGGTCATCACAATCACACGCTTTTTCAATCCCTAGAACACCTAAACCGCCACAACTTCCTTCAACGGCTTTGCGCTTGATGAGATAACCAATCGACATGAGCAAAAAGAAGACTAACAAGATCACAAATGCCGCGATAAAAGAGGTCATGGTTTACTCCAAAAACTAAATAAGGAAAGGCTTGAAGGCGTCGCTGTAATAGACCTTAAATCCGTCGCCTTGCTTTTCGATTAGCATTATCGCCAAGTGTTCCTTCTTGGCAAGCTCCAATGATGCTTCTGTGCCCAAAACCATCATGGCCGTCGCAAAACCGTCGGCCGTCATACAATTTTGATGCAATACAGTCACGGATGCTAACTTATGATTTATCGGCAAACCAGTACGCGGATCGATTATATGCGTAAAACGTTGGCCGTCTTCTTCATAATAATTACGATAGTCGCCAGAGGTCGCCATCGCCATAGTACCAGGTGCAATAACCTGCTGTACGGCTTCAGAGCCATCATTGGTCGGTTGCTCTATAGCAACACGCCAAGAGCTTCCATCACCTTTGGCACCTTTGATACTCAGTTCGCCACCGATTTCAACTAAATACCCTGTCGCGTGGTATTTATCAAGAATGGAAGCGATCTTATCAACCCCAAATCCCTTCGCGATTGATGATAAATCTACATATAAATAGGTGTTGTGCTTACTTAGACGGTTGCCTTCAATGGAAAGTTCACTAATCCCTGTTTTGGCTTTAGCCGCATCAATATCAGCCTGTGTCGGAACTTTCGTTGGACGCTTATCAGGTCCAAAACCCCACAGATTAACTAAAGGACCTAAGGTAATATCAAGTGCCTTATCCGTCACTTGATATAAACGTATTCCCTCTTGCACCACTTTTATGGTATCCGGTGAGACTTCAACACTTTGCTCCAATGGCAATTGGTTGAAACGGGATAATTCTGAATTAGGCCGATAGGTCGACATCTGGTCATTGACTAGCTCAAGGGCTAAATCAATCTCCGCTTGAAGTAACTGCGCCGTCGGCATCTGCTCATTCGGAACGACTTTAATGTGATAAGTCGTGCCCATAGTGCTGCCGGCCAACGAAATGACTTCGTTTTGCTTAGAACAGGCTGAAACAAAAAAGGCCAGTCCCACGAGGACTAGCCAGTTAAATGAATACTTTAACGCTGAGGTATTGATCTTTAAGGTCTGAAACATAGTGACCTACTACTCTTATTTGGGCCCTTAAATGCAAAAGTTGCAGATGAAAGGTTAACCTCAACATCTGCAACTTTTCTATCTAGGACTAATGAACATTAGCCGCCGAAGTCATCCAACAGGATGTTTTCGTCTTCGACACCAAGATTTTTCAACATACCAATGACGGCGGCGTTCATCATTGGAGGTCCACACATGTAGAACTCACAATCTTCTGGAGCATCATGGTTTTTCAGATAGTTTTCATACAATACGTTATGAATAAAACCTGTGTAACCATCCCAGTTGTCCTCTGGTTGAGGATCTGAAAGTGCCACATGCCATACGAAGTTATCATTCTCAGCCGCTAGGCCGTCGAAATCTTCTACGTAGAACATTTCACGCTTAGAACGTGCACCGTACCAGAAGCTCATCTTACGTTTAGACTGAAGACGCTTCAGTTGGTCGAAGATATGTGAACGCATTGGCGCCATACCCGCACCACCGCCGATAAACACCATTTCTGCATCGGTATCTTTCGCGAAGAATTCACCGAATGGGCCAGAAATTGTCACTTTATCGCCAGCTTTTAAGCTCCAAATGTAAGATGACATCTTACCGCAAGGCAGAGTCAAGTTACGTGGTGGAGGCGTAGCAATACGCACGTTCAGCATAATAATACCGAACTCTTCTGGGTAGTTAGCCATTGAGTATGCACGGATAGTTTCTTCATCAACCTTAGATTCAAGATTGAAGAAACCGAAGTGTTCCCAGTCGCCACGGTATTGTGCAGGTACATCAAAATCTGCATATTTAATATGATGAGCAGGTGCTTCGATTTGAATATAACCGCCAGCACGGAATGGTACAGACTCGCCATCAGGAATTTGCAGCTTCAGTTCTTTAATGAAAGTGGCTTTGTTATCGTTAGAGATAACTTCACATTCCCATTTCTTGATACCGAAGATTTCTTCGTCAAGCTCGATTTCCATATCGTTCTTAACGTTAACCTGACAAGAAAGACGACAACCTTTACGGGCATCACCTTTGCTGATGTGGTCAAGTTCCGTTGGCAGAATATCGCCGCCGCCAGACTTAATCACCACGCGACATTGGCCACATGAGCCACCGCCACCACACGCACTCGATACGAAGATACCGCTGTTAGCCAAAACGCCTAACAACTTACCGCCCGCACCGGTTGTAATCGCTTTTTCAGGATCGTCATTAATGCCGATCGTGATGTCACCACTAGCCACTAACTTAGACTTAGCGAATAAAATCACTAATACCAAGATGAGGACGATAGCAGTAAACATGCTCACACCGAGGTAAACCTCGAGCGGAGTAGATTTAAAAATACCAAGAATATCCATTAACTTATCCTTAGAAGGTCCAATTCAAGAAGCCGTTATGTGTCTCTTACAGAGACACACCTGAAAACGACATGAAACCTAAGGCCATCAAACCAGCGGTGATAAAGGTAATCCCTAAACCACGTAGGCCGTTAGGCACGTCGGCATACTTCAGCTTCTCACGGATACCGGCCATCAATACGATAGCTAATGCCCAACCCACTCCTGAGCCGAAACCAAACACCACACTCTCGCCTAGCTTGTAGTCACGCTCAACCATGAATGATACCGCACCGAAAATCGCGCAGTTCACTGTGATCAAAGGTAAGAAAATACCTAATGCGTTGTACAAAGGTGGAAAGTACTTGTCCAGTGCCATTTCCAGAATTTGAACCAAAGCCGCAATCACACCGATAAAGGTAATGAATTTCAAGAAGCTTAAGTCAGCTTCAGGTGCGCCAGCCCAAGCAAGTGCACCAGGAGCTAGCAGCCCTTGATAGATAACTTGGTTTGCAGGGACAGAGATAGTTAACACTACAACTACCGCAATCCCTAGGCCCATGGCTGTAGTGACTTTCTTAGACACAGCCAAGAAAGTACACATACCTAGGAAGAAGGCCAGTGCCATGTTTTCAATGAAAACAGAGCGAATTAACAGGCTAATATAATGTTCCATCGCACTTACCCTTTTGCTTCAACTTGCTCTGGCTTATAGGTACGAATAATCCAAATCAAAACACCGATCAGGAAGAACGCACTCGGAGGCAGTAGTAGCAGACCGTTTGGTTGGTACCAGCCGCCATCAGAGATCTTGTGCAGGATTTCAACACCGAACAGAGAACCGTTACCAAACAGTTCACGTACGAAGCCAACAGCTAACAGAATCGCACCGTAACCTAAACCGTTACCGATACCATCCATAAAGCTCATCATTGGCGGTGTTTTCATCGCGTAGGCTTCGGCACGACCCATTACGATACAGTTCGTAATAATCAGACCGACGAATACCGACAGCTGCTTAGAGATCTGATAAGCATAAGCCTGCAGCAATTGGTCAACCACGATTACCAAAGAGGCAATAATGGTCATCTGTACGATAATACGCACACTGCTTGGAATATGATTACGGATCATTGAGATAAACAGGTTCGAAAACGCAGTTACCGCAGTTAACGCCAACGCCATTACCAGTGCAGTTTCGAGCTTACTCGTTACCGCTAATGCACTACATACACCAAGTACTTGTAAAGCAATCGGGTTGTTGTTGACTATAGGTCCGGTCAGAACCTGTTTCAGTTCTTTAGCGTCAGACATTAGTTGAGACCTCCATTGCGTGCTTTTTCAATGAAACTCGCAAAACCTTCTTTACCCAACCAGAATGTCAGTGAATGTTGTACACCGTTACTCGTTAAGGTTGCGCCAGATAATGCATCTACACCGTACTCAGTGCTAGCAACAGTTGGGTTTTTCGTTACGCTGATAGCGAGTTTACCTTGCTCATCAAATAACTTTTTGCCATGCCATTTCGCTTTCCACTGAGCATTTTGCACTTCGCCACCTAAGCCCGGCGTTTCGCCGTGCTCGTAGTAGACTAAACTTTGCACTGTGTTTAGGTCAGCATCCATAGCAAGGAAGGCATACATAGTAGACCATAGGCCATAACCATGGATTGGCAGAATGACACTGGTTAATTTACCTTGGCCGTCACGAACAAGATAAACTACAGCCTTATCAGCAACACGTTTCACTGAAGCGATGTCATTCTCAGGTACAAATGAGGTTTTCACATCACGAGACGCTTTACGTTGATCATAAGTGTCAGCATCAACACCCTCAACCCAAGCACCCGTTTTCAAATCGACCAGTTTAGCTTCGATGTGTTTGCCGTATGTATCCAGAATTTGCGCTTTGGTCACTTTGCCAGCTTTAGTATCGATAAGACCAGCGGCTTCCAGAATGTACTTTTGCTTATCAAGCAGTTTATTTTCTGCTTGAGTCGGTCTCAGTAACACTGCTGCAGTAGACACAAATATCGCACAAATTAGACACAGGCCAACGACGATAAATAAGGTTCTGCCGAACGAATCTTTATTACTAGCCACGGGCAATCCTCCGCTTGATATTTGCCTGAACCACGAAGTGGTCGAACAATGGCGCGAACAAGTTAGCAAACAAAATTGCCAACATCATGCCTTCAGGGAATGCAGGGTTAATCACGCGGATAAACACAGCCATTGCACCGATCAAGATACCGTATGCCCATTTAGCTTGGTTAGTAAATGACGCTGACACTGGGTCTGTCGCCATAAACATCATGCCAAACGCAAAACCACCTAACACTAAGTGCCAGTACCAAGGCATTGCAAACATTGGATTAGTGTCACTACCGACAACGTTAAGCAGCGTAGAAATGGCAATCATGCCCACCATTACACCGCCAACGATACGCCATGAAGCGATACGCGTGTAGATGATGACCAAACCACCTAACAGAATCGCTAATGTAGACACTTCACCCACTGAACCTGGAATGAAACCGAAGAACGCATCCCACCAGTTTTGGTTAATTGCGTAATCTAAAGTGCCAGACGCCGCTTGGCTCAGTGCAGTTGCACCTGAGTAACCGTCAGCCACAACCCATGAGGTATCACCTGACATATTCAACGGATAAGCGAAGAACAAGAAGGCACGACCCGCTAGTGCTGGGTTTAAGAAGTTACGCCCTGTACCACCGAACACTTCTTTCGCCACGACCACACCGAAGGTGATACCCAGCGCCACCATCCATAATGGGATAGTTGCTGGCAGCGTTAAAGCAAACAGGATAGAGGTAACGAAGAAACCTTCGTTGACTTCATGACCACGGATAGAGGCGAACAGCACTTCCCAGATACCACCGACGGCAAAGGTCACCGCGTAGATAGGTAGGAAGAAACAGGCGCCATACCACATCAGCGCAGGCCAGCCAGAGTTTGCCGTCAGTTCGGTACCGAACATGCTGAACAAGCTCACTTGCCATACGTCAGGGGTAGCAAAACCAGCCACTAAAGCTAATTGAGCTTGTAAACCTACGTTATACATACCCACGAACATCGCGGGGAAAGCACAAGCCCAAACCGTAATCATCATACGTTTTAGGTCGAGGTTATCGCGAACGTGGGTTTTGCCCTTGTTCACTTTACCTGGGGTATAAAAAATCGTGTATGCCGCTTCGAATAGGGCATAAAACTTTTCGTATTTACCGCCTTTTTCAAAGTCGGGTTCAATACGTTCGAAAAAATCTTTCAAGCTCATTAGCCTTCCCTCTCGATCGTATCTAGACAGTCACGCAGATATGAACCGTAGTCATACTTGCCTGGACATACGAACGTACACAGTGCGAGATCTTCTTCATCTAACTCTAACGCGCCTAAAGTAGCAGCACCGTCAAAGTCACCTGAAATCAAGTCACGCAACAACATAGTAGGAAGAATGTCCAATGGCATTACACGCTCATAGTTACCAATTGGCACCATAGCGCGGTCTGAACCACCTGTACTGGTCGTCATGCTGAACAGACGAGAAGGAGCAAGATGTCCTAAGAATGCACGAGTGATAGAATATTTGTCTGAGCCTGGTAATACCCAGCCTAAAAATTCTTTCTCTGTACCTTCTTCTAACAGACTTACTTGAACATGGTAACGACCTAAATACCCTTGTGGGCCAACGGCTGTACGACCATTCAGAACAGAGCCTGAAATCAGACGAACATTGCCATCTAAGGCTTCACCTGCGGTTAATTCAGTCATGCTCGCGCCCACAA
Organism: Shewanella sp. SM29; assembly: GCF_025654245.1. Taxonomy (NCBI): domain Bacteria; kingdom Pseudomonadati; phylum Pseudomonadota; class Gammaproteobacteria; order Alteromonadales; family Shewanellaceae; genus Shewanella; species Shewanella sp. SM29. The sequence goes on along the minus strand of NZ_JAKKRN010000010.1, from coordinate 58,944 downwards.
CAGTGCGTACGAGTCTTGGCTTAGCCGCTTTAGGGCCTGCGATCGCAATAACACGTTCGGTATTGAGTTCACCCGTCGTAAATAGCTGACCAATTGCTATTACATCTTGGTAACCAATATGCCAAACGGTACGTTTTGCAGAGGCAGACAATAAGAAGTGAATGTGAGTACCGACTAATCCTGCAGGGTGCACACCGGCAAATTCTTCAACTTGGGCGTTTGCGGCAGGAATATCAGCGCCAGGCGCTTTACAAAGGTAAACTTTACCGTCAGTAAGTCTTGCTAAGACCTTAAGACCATTAGCAAAATCTTCTTTATGCTCACGGATCACCACAACGGGATCAGCGGCAAGAGGTTGAGTATCTATTGCGGTTACAAAAATACCAGCAGCAGAAGAGTCTACAGCAGGAACTTTGCTAAAAGGACGAGTACGCAAAGCAGTCCATAAACCTGATTCAATCAGATTGTCACGGACTAACTGCGAGTCGAGCGTATCGAGTGCAGTGGCATCATATTTAGCAAAGGCAACGCTGTCGTTTCCTTCCACTTCAATGACAACAGACTGCAGAACACGCTGGGCGCCCCGGTTAATGTCTAATATAGTACCACTGGCTAAAGCCGTATATTTAACGCCTAAATTCTTCTTATCTTCAAAAAGAACTTGGCCTTTTTGTACTTTATCGCCCACTTTGATCTTCATCGTTGGACGTAAGCCAATATACTCTTCACCCAAAGTAGCTACATGTTTAATGGCTGGGCCATTATGGATAACTTGCTCTGGTCCGCCTGCTATAGGCAGTTCCAATCCTTTCTTAATTGTAATCATATCCACAAGCACTACGTTTGAAGGAAAGACAATGCGCCGCGTTCCTGCTAAATACTTAGGTTTTAAACAAAACCTACTGCATTGAGCTAGCGCAGATTTATCACAGAAATGCGATCGCAATCACGCTGGTCGCGCGCATTTTACCCCAATTGACTTGGCATCGCCACGAAAATTATAGGTGATTTCAAACCTAAAATACGGATTGAAAAAAATCATGCGCTACGGCGTTCACCTTCCGACCTAGTGACTGATCAGAAAGAGAGAATATTACGGCCACTGGGTACTATAGCATTAATAATTAAAGATTTAATTTAGCAAAAAGTCGAAACGTCCACTAAACGCAGCCGAAATCGATCTTATTTGTTTCAATTGATTTAAATTCAAACAAAATAAAACTCAATTTAAAAGCGCCATTGATAACCTAAATAGCTAATACGTCCATTTTCCGATCGAATTCCGCTATTTGATGCTGTCGTAACTAATGACTCATCTAAGAGATTTTCTATCCGAAAATAAATCTCATGGTGACGGTTAAAATGATAATTCGCCGCTAAATCTACCCGCCATTGTACTGCGATAGGTTGTAATTCAGCACCAAATTGGCCCATTTCCCGCTCGGATTGATAAAAGACATTTGCATTCAATTCATATTCGGCATATTTCATTCCAGCACTAAAATGCAATTGCTGCTCAGGTAACCAAGCCACCCTATCGCCAGCCACGACGCAGCCTTGGATTTCATTGCAGCTATTTGTTTGATACTCGGCATTTGAATACTGATAATTCAAGGCTAAAGGTAACTGCACGCTGCCCAGTTCCCACTGATAGCCAAGATTCAGCTCAACCCCTTTGGTCAGCACATCCACGACATTGCCTTGAACCCATAATCGACTGTCGGCACATTGGGTATACGCATCGCAATTGACATGCAGATTATCAAAATCTTGGACATAGGTTTTGATGTCTGCACTAAAACGCTCGCTGGCATATTGGGCGCTGACTTGATATTGCAGTGACACTTGCGCCTCTTGCTCAATATTACCCGCACTCGCGGCGGTCCATGAGCGTCGAATATCCGTACTAAAGCGCCAATCTCCAGCATGATATAAAACGCCAAGTTGTGGCATCCAATCGCTGTCGGAAAAATCTGCCGCTTCGAGTCCGGCATAAGCTAAATTGACCTTGCGATTGACGCTCACTTGTTCATAGGCAAGCGCGAGCTTTAGCTGCAATCCGTCCCAATTAAACAAAGAATCGATGGCCGAAGTGAATGCCGTCGCATCATCGGTATAAGCCAACAGCGCATTGGGAGCTTCACTCACTACACTCAAGTCCTGCTGCCATAGACTCTGCTGATCGCCAAGGTGCATCTCGGCTTTATCCGTATGATAACGGGCGCTATAGATAATTTGATGGGCACCATACTGATTCACCGATTCAGTTTGTGCCCCAAAGGAGCTGAAATCATTGTCTTGCTGTAAAGAAGCCAGTTCGACGCCATCGACTGTCGGCTGACGTTCAAATGCGGCCAACGCAGCAAGACTCTGGGCATCGAGCATTTGCCCATCAAATTGATTGAGTTGGTTTAATTGCTGCGAATAAGACTGGTAGTAAAAGTCTGTGGTGACCTTATGCCCACCATTGAGTGTAACTTGGTGAGACAGTTGGTACTTATGATGTCGCCCCTGATGTTTATCCGCCGCAGTGGCCGAATACAAACTCATAGGATCTTGTTGCCAATCGGCCTGTGTTAACCCAAGCTGAGAGCGATAACTATCATCATCGAGAAACTGATAGGTAAACTCAGTCACCTGTGGACTTCTGGCGCCGAGTAAACTCGCGGCGTTGATTTTAAATAAGATGTCTGTCGTTTGGTGGTCTGTGTCTTGACCATTGAGCAAGTGATCGGCGCCGCTATTATCTGCATAATTAACCGCGAGTATCATCCCATACTCTTTTTGCTTCACTCCCCAATTCATATCGACACTGTAGTCTGAATCGGTATTGCCCTCGAGAGTCGCCTTACTATTCTCGGTCTGCTCAGCAACAGGTAAGGTTTGATAACTCACCACCCCAAACGCACCTTGCCCACCGACAGCCATATTTGCCATCGGGGTGGCAGTAACACTCTGTTGTTGCAGCAGATTAGGTAAGAGTTGTAATTGCGGTGCAGAATACGGCGCAGGGGAGAAATACACTCTATCTTGTAATACCGCAATACCTTGAGTCGCGCTACGCATGCTGATGCTCGCGGGATTTCCACTAAGATCCGCAGGTAAAACCGTCAAAGCCGTCAATTGACCTAACGCTAAACGATTAGACGTTGAATGAAATGTGTCATTGAGCTTGTTCAATTCAAGCATTTGACTGTGAAGATCATCGGCGAACGTTGTGCTAGAACAGGCAAGAGATACAGAAATTGCACAAAGTGATACAGTGAAGTAACGACTAGGCATACCAAGCTCCCAAAAACTTTGTTAGCGTACGGTGTTTTTGTTATTAACTTGTAAAATAACTGAATTTGAATGAAAAAAAAAGCGACTCTCGTCGCTTTCTCTTATTTACTTCAGGAAACTGAATTTACTAAAGAAGCACTCTCATACTATAAAAGTGCGAACAATTACAGGTTACCTAGAATTTCATCGCTTAATTTTAGATCGTCATTACGATTAACACTTACGCCAGCCGCAATAATATTACGGGCGATATCTTGTGCTTGCTCTAATGAATGCATCTCATACGTACCACATTGGTATTCGTTCAGCTCAGGGATTTCAGACTGCTCAACCACTTTAAGCACATCTTCCATCGCGGCTAACCACGCATCGGCCACTTGGCGCTCTGTGGGTTCACCAATCAAACTCATATAAAAACCGGTACGACATCCCATTGGCGAAATATCAATGATCTCAACATCGCTGCCATTTAAATGGTCACGCATAAAACCCGCGAATAAATGCTCTAGAGTATGAATACCACGCTCACTGAGGATCTCTTTATTCGGTGCGCAAAAACGTAAATCAAATACCGTAATGGCATCGCCCTTTGGCGTGCTCATATGCTTAGCGATACGAACCGCAGGGGCATTCATCCGAGTATGGTCGACGGTAAAGCTATCAAGTAATGGCATAGGGATCTCCAAATTCTCAGGGCGACATCAACGCCACTGTAACTGTCTATTTATGGCTTGCAAGCATAACACCAAATGAATTACGCCGATAACAAGATAATCTAAGATGAAATCATCTCATATAAATCAGATGCTAATGTGACAGTTTGCAGTAAAGAAACCATCATTTAGTGTTGACGCTGTTGACTGTAAGCATCCTCAGATATTTTATGGTACTGGCGCACGCCTTGCTCATACGCGTGATAGGCATCGTACACCTTTCGCATTAAGGGATCTTGATTCGCTTGATCTTCAATCACTTGTTTAGAGATTTTCTCAAGCTCCAACAAGACGTTCGGTGGAAACGCTTTAAGCTCCACACCTTCGTCCTTCACTAACGTTTCAAGGGCGGTCACGTTACGGGTCGTGTATTCATCGAGCATATCTTGGTTAATGGCTCTCGCAGCAACTCTGATTATGGCCTGTAAATCCTCAGGTAAACTCTCAAAGGCAGCGGTATTAATCAAGAATTCCATATTTGAACCTGGCTCATGCCAACCAGGGTAATAGTAGTACTTAGCCACTTTATGTAAACCGAAGGCAAGATCATTCACTGGCCCTACCCACTCTGCGGCATCAATCGCCCCCGTTTGCAATGCACCATAAAGTTCACGCCCGCCATATTTACAGGTACAGCACCAACGCGTTTCAACACTTCACCACCTAAGCCCGGCATGCGGACCTTCAATCCCTTAAAATCAGCAATGGTATTGATGGGTTTATTAAACCAGCCGCCCATCTGCATCCCAGTATTGCCTCCCGCGAGTGGAATAATACCAAAGGGTTGATACACTTCAGTCCACAGCTCCATACCACCGCCATAGTGAAGCCAGCCATTTATTTCCTGCGCGGTCATACCAAAGGGGATCGATGAAAAAAACTGCGCTGCGGGTGCTTTTCCTCTCCAGTAGAAAGAAGCGGAGTGGGCCATTTGAATTTTACCCTGACTCACACCATCAAATACGGCAAAAGCGGGCATCAACTCACCCGCACCATAAACGCTAATCTTTAACCGACCGTTAGACATTTCATCGACTAAATGCGCAAAACGCTCAGGAGCCATGCCTAAACCGGGGAAGTTTTTCGGCCAAGAGGTCGCAAGACGCCATTCAATAGCAGGTAAAGCGTGGGGAACATCAGTTGCGGCATGGGAGGCAGCTACGCTTTGCGCATCACTGGAGACGGGGTTACAACCGCTCAGTCCCATCAGCAGCACTGAGATAAACAAACTCCCTAACTTACGCATTTTTAATAGTCTCCCTGATGTCAAACGAGCGCATGGATCCAACTGACATGGAAATCCACTCAGGATGGGTATCGACAATCACACCACCCAACCTCTTAAAATAAAACATATTGTTAACACAGAAACTAAGGTAGGGAAACTAGAAACTAAGGTCGGCAAACTCAAAAATAGTCTTAAGTTGGCCTAAAACAAAAAGCCACTCGATGAGGAGTGGCCTTGAAATCTAAGCTAAACAGTATTACTGAGCGATTAATTAACCACGACAATTTGGCGTATTAGGTACTTGTGCATTCGCATCCCACTCATTTTGAGTGAAAGTATGAATAGACAAAGCATGCACGCCATTGGCTAACTCATAGGCTAAGTGAGTGTTGACCAATCGATGACGAGCTAATAAACGTAAGCCATCAAACTGCTCGCTCACCAGCACAACTTTAAAGTGGGTTTCTGAATTCGGTGGTACATGGTGACGATTACTTTCGTTAATCACTTCTAAATGGGTCGGCGAGAAGCATTCGGTTAATTTCTGCGAAATAGTGTTAGCCACAGTGCCCTGCACATGAGTATTGGACATATTCGAGTCTCAGAATGGGAAAATCCAGTTGCCGCAGAGTACTGCTTCAAATTGAAAAGATCAAATTCACGCTTTCAATTTGTTGATGCCCCACCACTTTATATCCAGTCATATTTCGCAGTGCTTCACCATAGGCAGTTAGCGGGAGGCAATTAACCATGGAAATTAACGATGAGTTGTCTAAAGGTATAGTTCCAACGCGGCTCTTTTACTTTCAAACGTTTAGGTAAACTGTGTAACCAGTCACTTTGCATAGGCCAGTGCATGATCAGTAGATCGCCACTGTGCAAACTGATGCTGTACTTGGTTTGACTGTGCTTATGCTTAAGCACAAAATCCCGCGTGGCGCCTAAGGTAATAGAAGCAATATGACTCCCTTGAGCTATTTCAGGTTCATCATCACTGTGGGCGCCCATACAATCTTTACCATCGGCGTAGCGATTCACTAATACCCCATTGCTCTCCAAACCATAATCCCGCGCTAACTTATCCCTCAACTTGTGAGCATATTTAGGCCAAGGTAAGGCGCGGATAAACAGTCCTGAATATAAATAGTCGCAGCCCAAATCGCCAAACCACACTTGCTGGCGAGGAATCGCGTGAAACTGACCAAAGACTTGGATTTCAGGGCGACTTAAGGGATAGGTCAGCGCTTCTTTCATTAGCGCCGCTTGCTGCTCAGCATTAAGATAACCCCGCACTAAGGTGATAGGCGGTTTAATTTGAGCATCACCCTCTGTATCAAACCCTAACTTACCTTGCTGCATTGACGTCCTCCATGCGAGCCGTCGCACTCAACCATGAAATCTGCGATAATCTGCGCCTTAAATTTATTGGCGCAGTGTGGCACATGACAACACAATTTTCAGTAGCGGGTGTTGAACTCGAACTCTTACGGTATCCGGCTCAGCAGGAATCTAATCTTCAAGCTTGGGATGCCGCCGATGAACACTTACTCAAAAGCCTTATTGAATCAGAGCAAGCCGCCGTGCCAACCGCCATTATCAACGACAGTTTCGGCGCCTTAAGCTGCGGTTTATCTAAATTGAATCCAAGTTGGCCACTGTGTGTTGAAACCGATGCCAGAACCAGCTTTTTAGGCACAGAACAAAACCATGGCCGCAATCAGTTGCCAATGGATAATCTGCAATGGTTTACAAGCCGCGATACCTTGCCAGAAAACTTAGCCTTAGTATTGATGAAGTTGCCTAAGAACTTAAGCTACTTTGCCCACCAGCTAACGCGCTTGTCGCAAGTGTTACCCGCAGGCACTCGTGTATTAGTGGCCGCCAAATCCAAATCGATTAATGGCGCCTTACTCGACATCTTTGCTAAGCATTTAGGCCCCGCAAGCGCTAGCTTAGCGTGGAAAAACACCCGAGTGATCACCTGTGTCAGTGATGGCAAACCAAGACCATTAGCCAAAGAAGTGACTTGGGCCGTACCCGAATATCAACTTGAGATCAGCAATTTAAGTAATGTGTTTGCCGCCAACAAACTCGATATTGGCGCACGCATCATGCTAGAGAATCTGCCCAAAGGGGATTTTAAGTCGATTGTTGATCTCGGCTGTGGCAATGGCGTGCTGGGGTTACGCACCGCCCAGTTATTCCCAGAGGCTGACATTCACTTTATCGACGATTCTGAAATGGCGGTCGCATCAGCCAAGGCAAACTGGGCACGCAACCAATTGCCTGCAGATAAAGGCCACTTCTATTGGGACGATTGCATGACGCATCTGCCAGAAGAAGTGCAACCGGATCTGGTGCTGTGTAATCCGCCCTTCCATCAAGGTGAAGCCATTACCGATCATATCGCGTGGCAGATGTTTTTAGATGCCCGCCGCCGCTTAAAAGAGGGGGGGATCTTACATATCGTCGGTAACCGTCATCTGGCTTACCATGTAAAATTACAGCGCTTATTTAAGAACTGCACCACAGTCGCCTCCAACGGTAAATTTGTGATCCTGCAGGCACAGAAAAAATAACCTCATCGAAATTGACACGTTAAATGAGAGCCAGCAATGTTTGGCTCTTTTTTATACAGGGATCTTTTTATGCTGAGCAATGACATGTTGGAAAAGTAGCAGTCGGAGATTTCCTAAAAATCAACAACAACTAGCCGAAAAATACACATACAAGTACACTTCTTGCCGACAAAGGTTTATGAGTTAAGCACTTAAACACTTAGGAATGAGATATGCCGTTAAAGGATGACGTTGCCCAACTAAAAGCTGAGCTGGCACAGTTACAATCGCTGCATTTATCGCAGCAATCTTCGCTCGGTCGTCAATTAGCAGAATTCTCCACTAAGCTCGAGACCTTAAGTCAGCAAATTGCGGCTGAAGACGCCGCTGAAACCACTCTGAATATGGCAGCGAGTGCTTCATCGATTGCATCTGTGCTCACCGCCGCCGATAACGCGCCTACATTAACCTATGCGGCACAAATATCAACCCTTGAGTCCACTCCCGTAGAGCCAGCCCCAGCAGAACCCAACCCATGGCAGCAAGGCCCTATACCAACAGAATCTTGGCAAGAAGACCCTTGGCAAAGAAAAACGAAAAATACCCCGACGGAACAAGCCACTAAAACCGAACACCTTTCTCAAGCGCAAAATCAACAGCTGAGTGATGAAGTCAAATTGCAGGCAAGCGTGCAAGCGGCGAGTCAATTTGATGAGTTGTTATCCCAAGGACTCGCGGCCGTCATGGCACCCTTTGCGGCAGTCAACGAGCAAGTCAAATCTTTCTACCATCATTATCAGGCTAAGGGATTAGGACCTGTCTTTTTAATGACTGTCGCAGGGATCATCACCCTGACCTTAGGCTTTGGTTATTTACTGCAATATTCAATCAACCATTGGTTTTCAGAACTTGGCAAAGCGCTACTCGGGTTTGCCAGCGCGAACGCTATCATAGCCGGCGGGATTTTTATTCGCCAAAAACGCGCGGGCATGGCGGATTTTGGCTCAGGTATTGTCGGACTCGGACTCATACTTAATTATCTCTGCGCGTACTTTATTGGGCCGTATTTTGAGTTAATACCCAATAGCGCGAGTTTTATCTTACTGTTATTGATCACTTTGGCGGGTTATGGCCTGTCGATGCGCTTAGATGCCAAAGTGATCGCCGTGATCGCCTTAGTCGGTGGCTCAACCGCGCCTATGATGCTGTTATCCCAAAGCTATGCGCCGCTATTGTATCTGCCTTATTTACTGCTTATTGGTGCAGGCGCCCTTGCCCAGAGTCGCAAACTTAAGTGGCCGCTGCTACTGGAAATCACCGCCCTGTTGCACATAGGCTGCATCGAAACTTTTAGCCATTTCATTGAATTGCCACTCAGCGACGTTGGCGGCGTCAGTCTGCTCGCGCTTATCAGTATTAATGCGTTCTTTTATCTCTACGGCATCACAGGCCTACTATTTACCAAACCGTTTACCCATCAGGATGAAAAACATAATGCACTGAGCCATCGCATACTCCCCCTACCGATAGCATTGCTCGCCTTTGTGTTATTAGAGTTGACACAATTTACTGAGTTCGCAGGGGAAATCTTTGCGGCGAACGCACTGATTTGCGCAGCCCTCTATTGGAAGCGCACAGGCAATCTAGAAAAAACCCGCAGCGGCTTATTGTTAGTCTTTGCAGGGAGTTTTGCGGGATTTGCCGCACTGTATTTACTCAGCCACGATTTCCTCGGATTAGTCTTACTGCTCGAAGCCTTATTACTGTTGTGGATTGGCACCAAAGAAGAACTGATATCCGTTCGCGCCGAAGCCTATGTATTGCTGCTGATGGGATTAGGGCTCAATGCGTCTAGTGTACTGACGGGCATGAGCCTTTTAGAATCAAGCTTTATCGATGGGGCGCCAATTTCTCCCTTGTCAGCTTTTGGCTTTCCACTGTTAGCACTGGCCTTAAGTTGCGCCGCCTTAGTCTTAGTGATTCGGCTATTAACACTCCATCATACGTTACTTTCGACCCTAGAAAGTCAGCTAAACAGAGTGTTAAAAGAGCTATTAAGCGGTTTTTATGTAGGGACAATTATCCTCGCGGCTTATCTTCTGAGCAGCGATTACTACCTCGCCATCTTGCCACTGGTCAGCCTATTACTGCTGTATTTAAGCGCAAAGGACAGACTCGTTCTCAGCGAGTTTGCTGCTTGGCTCTTACTATTGCCGCTGCTGTTTAAGGTTGTTGAAGGCATAACGCTCACAGGCAGTTTTAGCTTTAGTGCCCAGCCGCTTATAGCAAAACTGGCACGGTTTGAGTTATTTATCGCCCTACTCTTGGCCCATTATTGGTATCGTCGCCACTATAAAGATGCCTTATTTGCCAAAGCCGCTTATACGATGCAAATCTTCTGCTATTTGCTGCTGCCGCTTATTCTGCTGCCCAAAGTCATCCGCAACCATTGGGAATATACCGCTATTGCACTCTGGCTGAGCACCTTTATGAGCCTAGGTTTAGCCTACTTTGTTAAACATAAGAGTTTGAACATAGAAGCCAAAATCCTCACTTGGCTAGCGGTTCTGATGACAGCCTCGCAATGCCTTATTCACGCTTGGCAAGGACTCGCGGCGCTAGCCGTTGGCGCCCTGTTTATGGGCTTCACCCTGCTCCGCTACCGCCAGTTACCCGAGACATGGCGCCCCTTGCTGCAACTACAATGGCAATTGAGCCCTTATTACTTTGCACTGGTATTGGCCGTGATCGTTTATGGTTTTAATCATTCTGAGCTAGTAGGAATAGCCATGACAGCATTAGCCTTAAGTGGTTATTTTGCATTGCTAATCCAAAGAGGTGTAAGCCAAGCCTCACATAGCATGAAGTTAACCCTCGCAGCCAAAATCCAGGCCGCAATAAAGGAAAGCTACCATCTCGCCTATGGTCTCACTTTAGGCTTAGCCCTGTTGCCCATCATGTTCCATTTTGAACTAACACTCGGGCTTAATCGTGATAATGCCTCGTTTATGTTAATCGAGTTTTTATCACTGGCACTCCTAGCAAGGCTTATCTTGCAGCACGGTGCAGCAATACGCTTGCATAGACGGATCTTACCTTTACAAGGACTTAAGTGGGGTTGGCATCTGTTACTCGCCTTAAGTTACTTCATGTGGAGTTATAGCTTCGATAACATTATTGCCGCCCCACTCAGCGCGATTTTATTGGTTATCCATGGCAGTGTGTTGATGTTTATCAGCTTAAAACCACAAAATGCCGATATGATCCGCCTCGCCGCAGGGCTATTTACCTTATCGACGCTCAAGGTGCTATTACTGGATATGGCGTCCTTCGAGCTAGTACAAAAGGTGATTGCCTTTATGCTGATCGGAGTCATTTTGCTGACTGTTTCTTACTTCTATCAAAAGGCGAGAAATCGACTGCAGCAAGATTAACATCGTTTTTAAAGCACTAAAAAAGCCGCTATCGAATTGAGTCGATGGCGGCTTTTTACTGTTAATGATTTAATAAAGCGATGAGATATCAGCTATTCGATATGGGCTACTCAATAAGAACTATTTGCTAACCAGTGCCTTATCAAGCGCCTGCGCCACATCGTTAATGATGTCGTCGATATGCTCAATCCCAACCGAGATACGGATAAGATCCTCTGACACACCCGCCCTTGCGAGTTCATCGGCATCGAGCTGTCTGTGCGTAGTGCTCGCAGGGTGACAGGCCAAGGATTTAGCATCCCCAATGTTCACTAAACGCAGGATCATCTGCAGTGCATCGATAAAACGTCCGCCAGCAAGCTTACCTTCTTCTGCTGTGACCGCTTTAATCCCAAAGCTGATGATCCCAGAAGCTTTTCCGCCAGTGATCTTGTGGCAATTATCCTGATAAGGGCTGCTCGGCAAGGCGCCGTAGTTCACCCAACTGACCGCAGGATGCAACACTAAATACTCGGCTAATGCTAGCGCATTCGAGCAATGGCGCTCCATTCTAAGGCTTAAGGTTTCAAGGCCTTGCAACAGTAAAAATGCACTGTGCGGTGACAGTGCGGCGCCAGTATTACGCAGCGGTACTACACGGCAACGACCAATAAATGCAGCAGGACCAAAGGCTTCGGTGTAAACCACGCCGTGGTAGGAAGGATCGGCTTGATTGAGTAAGGCAAATCTTTCCTTATTCGCCACCCAATCGAACTTGCCTGAATCGATAATCACCCCGCCAATCGTTGTTCCATGGCCACCAATGTATTTAGTTAAAGAGTGGATAACGATATCGGCGCCATGCTCAAAGGGGCGACATAACACTGGAGTCGCGACCGTATTATCGACAATTAAAGGCACGCCATGTTTATGGGCAATCTCGGCTAAACGCTGTAAATCGACAATATTGCCGGCTGGATTACCAATCGATTCGCAGAACAAGGCCTTAGTTTTGTCATCGATCAGCTCATCGAGGCCTTCAAAATCATCGAAAGCCGCCATACGCACTTCAACGCCTTGGCGCGGCAGCGTATGGGCAAACAGATTATAGGTGCCGCCATAGAGCTGACTGGTGCTGACAATGTTATCGCCAACTTGAGTCAGGGCTTGGATCGCATAGGTAATCGCCGCCATACCTGATGCCACGGCCAGCGCACCTATGCCGCCTTCAATGGCTGCCAGACGTTGCTCTAGCACGCTAGTCGTAGGATTCATTATCCGTGTATAAATATTACCAGCGACTTTTAAGTCAAATAAATCAGCACCATGCTGGGTATCATCGAAGGTATAAGAGGTCGTTTGATAGATAGGTACTGCGGCCGCCTTCGTGGTCGCTTCTGACTCATAACCGTGGTGTAATGCCAGTGACTCTAATTTCATTTTCCCTTCCTTATCCGTAGCAGCCCAGTATTCAATCGACATTGAGAATTGCACAAGATTTGTGCATGCTCAACAAGCTAACAGATAGACATCTAGAAGTCTAAAACTTTTTAGCCACAGCCTTTAACTTCGGCGCGAATAGTTACGGATAAGTTCGGCCAGCACCACGACCGCAGAGACTATCTCTGGCGAGCACTCGTATGAGGCATTCAAACGCATAAAATGGCGGAATTCGACCTGATTACTAAAGAGATTTCCGGGTGCAATACTGATCCCACGCTCAATCGCCTGATAATAAATTTGTGTAGCGTCCATGTGTGATGGCAGCGCTAACCAGAGAAAATAGCCGCCCTGGGCGAAGTTGACCCCCACAGATTCGGGCAGATGCGCGCACAATAATTGATACATGGCCAATTTACGGCTGGCTAACTTTTTACGTAACTGTTTCAAATGCCGTTCATATTGCGCCGACTGAATAAAATCGGCGATGGCGAGCTGCATCGGCGCACTGGTCGATAACGTCGACATGACTTGTAAACGTTGTAACTGCGGTGCATGGCATCCTGCCGATACCCAGCCGACACGATAACCAGCAATCAAAGACTTAGAAAATGAGCCACAGTGCAACACCCGTCCTTCGGTATCGAAGGCTTTTACTGGCCTTGGCGCGCTAGAGTCGACATAGAGTTCTTGATAAACATCATCCTCAATCAAACTGACTTTATGCTCATTTAGTAGCTGATAAAGCGCCTGTTTTTTAGCATCCGATAAGCTGCAACCTAAGGGATTTTGATGTTGGCTCATCAACCAGCAGGCTTTCACTGGATAGGTATTTAACACTTCTGCCAGCGCCTCAAGATCAATCCCCTGTTGTGGATCGGTAGCAACCGCAATCGCCCTGAGTTTAAGCCGTTCAATGGCTTGCATCGCGCCATAAAAGGTCGGTGATTCAATGACAACCCAATCACCCGCTTGAGTCAGCGTCGCTAAGCTCAAGTTGAGCGCCTCCATGGCACCCGAGGTAATGATGATTTCGTCGGGCGAAATGCTCATGCCCAATTTGGCATAACGTTGGGAAATAGCCTTACGCAATCCCGCATTGCCTGGCGGTAAATTATCGGCGGCAAAAGAAGGTGACATGTGCCGAGTCACCTTAACCAAAGATCGCGCCAGTGCTTGTTGTGGGAATAAACTAGGATCGGGAAATCCTGAGCCAAAGGGCACTATGTCCGCCTGCTTTGAAGCCTGCAGCACATTGAAGACAAACTCATTAATATCCACACTATCGGAAAGATAAATCGGCTTTTGCCGCTCGGGATAACGAAAGGCTTCTCCCTGGCGCGCGATTAATTCCGGCTTTGGCGCCACTAAATAGCCAGACTTAGCCTGCGCCGAAATCACGCCTTGGCTTTCCAATAACTGATAGGCATTGAGCACTGTCATCAGACTCAAGCCCGAATCGGCCACAGTTTGGCGCAGCGACGGCAACTTGTCCCCCGCCTGCCAGACACCTTGGGCTATTCGTGTCTTTAATTCCTGCGCTAACTGCTCGTACTTCGTCATCTGTTATAGCCAAGCCAAGATATTCTGTGTCTGTTATAGCTAGCATATCCCATGGTCTAATAGCACACAAGCTTTCACCGTCGAGCCAATTTAGGGCTCAGTGCACGCGACTAGATCAATGCCTTTGTAACGAGAAATGCCTATCGCTCGAGGAAATTATGTTTGATTTTGATGCCACAGTACTCGCTAGAATCCAATTTGCTTTTACCATCTCTTTTCACATTATTTTCCCTGCCATCACTATCGGCCTCGCCACCTATCTAGCAGTATTAGAAGGTTTATGGCTGAAAACAGCGAATGAGGTGTACCAACAACTCTATCAATTTTGGTCGAAGATTTTTGCGATTAACTTCGGCATGGGCGTGGTCTCAGGCATAGTGATGGCCTACCAATTTGGTACCCATTGGAGCGCGTTTTCCGCCTTCGCGGGCAGCGTGACTGGGCCGCTACTCACCTATGAAGTGCTTACCGCCTTCTTCCTCGAAGCGGGTTTTCTGGGGGTCATGCTATTTGGTCAGCAGAAGGTAGGCAAAAACCTGCATTTCTTTGCCACTTGTATGGTCGCCACGGGCACGATTATCTCAACCTTCTGGATCTTAGCTTCAAACAGCTGGATGCAGACGCCCCAAGGTTTTGAAATCGTGAACAATCGCGTCATTCCTGTGGATTGGTTTCAGATAGTGTTTAACCCTTCATTTCCCTATCGTTTAGCCCATATGACAGTGGCGGCCTTTATTTCATCGGCTTTCTTTGTGGGCGCATCGGCGGCTTGGCATTTACTCAAAGGAAACGACACGCCCGCGATCCGTAAGATGTTGTCTATGGCGATGTGGATGGCGTTAATTGTCGCGCCGCTGCAAGCTGTAATTGGTGATTTTCATGGTTTAAATACCCTTGAATATCAACCTGTAAAAGTCGCGGCGATGGAAGGCCATTGGCGTAATGAGGGTGACAAACCCACACCGCTTATCTTGTTTGCGATTCCCGATATGGACGCAGAGAAAAACCACTTCAGTCTCGAAATCCCAGGGCTCGCGAGCCTGATCTTAAAGCATGATTTAAGCAAACAAGTGCCAGCCTTGACTGAGTATCCCGCCGAGGACAGACCCAATGTGTTGTTAGTGTTCTGGAGTTTTAGGCTCATGGTCGGCTTAGGCTTATTGATGATTTTTGCTGGACTGTGGAGTGCTTATCTCAGGCGCAAAGGCAGCCTCTACAGCAACAAACACTTTCTGCGATTTGTATTGGTGCTCGGCCCCGCCGGATTGCTCGCCACACTAGCGGGCTGGTTCACTACCGAACTTGGCCGTCAACCTTGGGTGATCCAAGGATTGATGCGCACTCAGGATGCAGTGTCTTCCCACAGCGTTACCCACCTAAGTATCAGCCTAGGGATTTTTATCGTCAGTTACTGTGGCATCTTTGGCGTTGGTTATCGCTATATGATGCGACTCATCCGCAAAGGGCCAGATAGCGCAGCAACAAGCCATTAATTTTAATCTAGTTTTACTTATTCAATCTTAAGCATATTTAAGGGCTCACCATGGAATTCGATCTACCCTTGATTTGGTTCGGGATCATCATTTTTGCCACCTTAATGTATATCATGATGGATGGCTTTGATCTCGGCATCGGCATACTGTTTCCCTTCATTCACGATGAGGACGACAGGGATATTATGGTCAATACCGTCGCCCCCGTTTGGGATGGAAACGAAACTTGGTTAGTGCTCGGCGGCGCTAGTCTGCTCGGTGCCTTTCCCCTCGCATATGCAATAGTACTCGAAGCACTAACCATACCGCTGCTCATCATGCTGCTGGCATTGATTTTTCGCGGCGTGGCATTTGAGTTTAGATTTAAGTCGGGCGCAGAAGCTAAACCATTCTGGGATAAAGCGTTTATGTTCGGTTCTATCACGGCCACCTTTTCACAGGGCGTAGTGCTGGGGGCGTTTATCTCCGGCATTTCGGTGAGTAACCAACAATTTAGCGGCGGTAGTTTCGATTGGTTAACGCCTTTCTCACTTTTCTGTGGATTTGGCCTAATGCTGGCCTATGCTCTGCTCGGCGCAACTTGGTTAGTAAAAAAATGCCAAGGCGAGCTTAAAACGACCATGCAACAACTCGGCAGAGCACTGACCTTATGCCTGTTGATGACCATAGGTTTAGTCAGTTTATGGACCCCCTTCGTGCAACCCAATATTGCCCTGCGCTGGTTTAGTTTACCAAATTTATTCTACTTCGCCCCAGTGCCAATACTGGTATTAGCCTGCAGTTGGGCCTTGATAAAATCCCTAAATCGTGATGATAACTATCAGCCATTCCTACTCACTCTAGGGCTGATTTTCTTAGGATTTAGTGGCTTAGGTATCAGCATCTGGCCGCACATTATTCCGCCCAATATCAGCCTTTGGCAGGCAGCTGCCCCCGACAGCAGCCTGAGCTTTATGCTCGTCGGCGCCCTGATGATCATCCCGCTGATTTTGGTTTATACCTTTTGGAGCTACTACGTGTTCCGCGGCAAAGTGACCAAGGATGCAGGCTATCACTAGCCATGACTCAGATAAAAGAAGAGGCTTCCCAAAACGCGACCTAAGCTAACTTGGCTTAGGTCGCTGATTCACCTTAGATGACTTTACATATGCAGGAGATCAACATGACGACCCAAACGAAATCCCTCGCCTATCGACTCGGCTGGTTAGTGCTGATTTGGTGTACGAGCGTAAGCTGTCTGTTCCTCGTCTCTATGTGTATCAAAATACTTTTAAAAGGTGCGGGCTTAACAACCTAAGTAAATATTGACTTTAGAAGCTTATATTAAGGCTTAATTCAGTTAGTGCCCATAGCATCTAGCAACAATGCACTAGAATATTCAATGGTTGAATTAATTTGCGCCAAATTAACAAGTGCTCAGTTTACTTTACGAGTGCTAGCATTAAATTGACGAAGACTAGCCCCCAATGTGGCAAAGTTAAAAAAATGTTAAACCCAACTTTACTGTTATCAGTATATTCAGCAAGATTAGCTTAGTTAGGCTTGCTTTATATTTTTACTTGACCTATGGTATCAGCCAAGCAATTACTTATTTAGTTAATGGCAAGACCGATATACTAAATCGATATACAAAAAAATAAATAATCAATCGAATATCAACTTTTGACTGGAGATGTAACACTATGTTTAGCACTGCATTTTCATCACTATTTTCCCATGTGTTAGCTAACACATCTAGTTCAGTAAGCTCAATCCGCCTCTCGCTCAAATTCCCAGTCTAAGCCGAGCGTCACTCGCGCTCGGCAGAATTATAACTTCTTGTGAAATAAGCACAGAGTAATACTCATTTTAATTTCTATGCTTATATTTTAACTTTGTTATTTCAGAGGCGGCAATGGCATATTCTTTTTTTAGTGGTCTTTTCCAGAATTTTATTCTAAAAACTGAAACCTATTATTTACAAAACAGTTTTAATGCCTCTCTACGCCCAACGGCTTTGGCAGGCGTGATTAGTAAGCTTGAGCAGCTAAAGCATGATACGACGAGTGATAAAGTGACTGTGGGACGAGAAATTCACTTAGTTAATCTGCAGGATCAGCAAGAGTACCAAATTGAACTCGTGTATCCACCAAGGCATAAACCCAGTGCAGGACGTTTCTC
The DNA here is from genome assembly GCF_025654245.1 of Shewanella sp. SM29. NCBI lineage: Bacteria > Pseudomonadati > Pseudomonadota > Gammaproteobacteria > Alteromonadales > Shewanellaceae > Shewanella > Shewanella sp. SM29. The sequence goes on along the minus strand of NZ_JAKKRN010000010.1, from coordinate 41,094 downwards.
TGTCATATCAGATTTAGGCGTCAGCTTACTTGGGTTATCAAAGGGCGAATTGGCAGAGGTGAGCATTTTAGGCAAACCAGTTCTGTTTATGATTAAAGATGTCAGTTTAACGAAAAAACAACCTAAAAAGTCTGTATAGGAAAAATCATTTGGGCATACTTTTTGTAAATAGCTATTGAGTATTGCTACTTGACAACATTTCAGAAAATTTTAAAGATATGATTATTAGGCTGTAAGCATTTTAAAATAAAGCATGTTCAATTCAGTGGCAACATGCTTTGAACTCGCTATTAGCGGCGGCTTATAGCGGCGGCTTATAGCGGCATTTTCAACATAATATAATAAGAGGGAATGTTATTTTGAAGTCATTAACTGGCCGCGATATTTATTAAAGAGACACTTTAAATAAGTTTAACACTGCAATTAACGACTCTTTGCAACTATTTACGTATAAGTCATGGCAGCGCTTTAGAGTAAACAGCAAAGGGGTTAAGAGGTTTAGCACGGCGCCTCAATCGTTAAATTTATTTTTATACTCTTTATAAATAAACCGTCTCAATTAAAGCCTGAAATAAAAATTGAGCCCAACTATCGAAACCGATTTGCGGCGCGGGTTCGGATAGTAACCTTCACTTTGGAGTTTATATCTATGAGTAAAGAAAAAAACAAAAAACCGCCAATGAAAACCTTAAAAGAGAAGCGTCAAGATAAACGGAACCGCCAAAAGGCTTCCGACTAACTTATCTAACTCTGTAAAAACCTTAAATCCTCTCTTTAAATAGGCCGAAAATAGGGTGTTAATACTTTAGCACCCTATCTTATTTCACAGTTTCCCCCAATATTTTTAGTGCATCATCTAGCGCGACTTTCGCATAGGATCTCATTATCTCGCCTTTATTAAGCCTTGCTCCTTCAGCCACTCAATCACAATCGGCGGCGATACTGCTCAGGTGAGCACTGAGCATATTTTTTAAACATCACGATATAAGGCGAAGTTTGGTTATAGCCGAGCGTCAATGCCACTTCTTTGATCGCAAGTCCCTGACGTAATAGTTGTAAGGAATAGATAAACTTATGCCTTTGTCTTAGCTCAGTAAAACTCATCCCCAGAACCTCTTGGCAACGACGAGCTAAAGTACGCTCAGTGGTATGTAATTCACTGGCCCAAGATTTAAAGGTTTTCGAACTCGCAGGGTCGGCTTCAAGTGCCAACAACAACGGCTGTAACAGTTTATCTGAAACGGTGGGCAGAAATTGCGGTAGAGCTTTACCCAAGGTCAGCTGATCGAGCAAAACCTCAACCAGTCGCTTATCCGCCGCAGTGTCTGCCACAGTGACTTGCCGCTCCCGCAGATCGTTCACGATCGATTGGGCAATGGGTGTCACGGCTAAAAGACAGGTCTCTATGGGAAAAGCCGCAGCCCGCTCGGCAACTATATTCATCGAGCAATAATGAATACTGCGCCGAGTGTAACTTTCATGTTCTATCCCCGCAGGAACCCAAATCGCATATTGTGACGGCGATAAAAACCGTTGCCCTGCAGCATGTAACTCCATAATTCCACCGCTGATTAACTGCAGTTGCCCCCAAACATGTTGATGTTTTGGCGTTACCGTATTTGGCAGGAAAGCTTCATAGTTGAAGAAGATATCTGCAGCAGGCTCTTGCTCTGCCGTGAGCGGATGGTAAACCGTGCGCATTTTGATGCCCTCAAAGCTATGGTGGTCTAAAAACTCAAACGAAATCGCTAACCCAGATTACGCTTGTCCGTAGAGGAACTGACCTTGTCTGATAAGCGATATTTATATCATAACCGACCATGGATAATAGCCACTAATCTATTATCTGGATGCTCAAGTGATAAGCCATAAGCTAAGGCCAGTCACTTTAGCCAGTACCTAAAGGCAAGACCATGCTGTATTTGTTCCCCCTGTTGGCCGTATTAATTTGGGCAGGCAATTCGATAGTCAACAAGCTCTCATTTGGGATTATCGATCCTGAAGCCATAGCATTTTACCGTTGGTTTTTCGCTATGTTATTGTTAACCCCCTTTGTCGCAAGTCGCGTCTGGCAAAAACGCCAAGTGATACTACCTTTGTTACCTAAGTTCGCTACTTTGGCTTTGTTAGGTATGGTGCTAAACCAAAGTCTGGCCTATTTTGCGGCGGCTACCACCACGGCAACAAATATGGCATTAATCACCTCTCTCGTGCCTATGATCAGTCTGTTTTTAGCCGTGCCATTACTCAAGCAAAAATTATCACCGTTAGCCTTTGGTGGCACCTTAATCTCGCTATTTGGATTGATTTTTATGCTCAGTCACGGCGATATGATGAACCTTGCCATCGGCGTGACCCAAGGTGATTTACTGTTGCTCTTTAGCGCCTTTGTGTATGCGCTCTATGGCGTATTACTGAAACGCTGGCAACTGCCACTACCGACTTGGGAATCGGTTTATATTCAAGGACTCATAGCCGTATTCATGCTAACGCCACTGCTGTTTACGAGTCCCAGCATAGCGATCAGTGCCCAATCAGCACCACTGATACTTTACGCTGCTATCGCTGCCTCACTTTTAGCGCCGTGGGCTTGGATCAATGGCATAAGCAAACTCGGCGCCGATCGCACCAGCGTATTCTTTAATTTAATGCCTATTATTGCGGCGATACTGGCGGCCATCATCCTAGATGAAACCTTAGCCATTTATCATTATATTGGCGGTTCTATGGTGATTATTGGTGTCATGCTAGTGCAGATAAAACCTAAGCCTAAAGTCATCCCTACCCTAGCTTGTCCTGAATAATCCAAAGTAATGCGTCAACGCCTTGGTAACAGTGACCAAGGCGGTTTCGCTTATTTCAATGCGTACAAAATCCCATCGCAATCTGCTGCACGCAAAGGCAATTCTATAAATAACGGCTAAGCTATTTATTAAGTTATTAATGGAGATCGTCCTATGTTTAACAGTATTCGCGTTAAGTTTTCACTGATGTTTGCCATTATGGCGACAGCGCTCATTGTCATGGCAGTCACCGACGCTATGCAAAGCCGTGCTACTGTGAAACAGATGCAGGAATTTAGTCAGTTATTTAATCCCGCAATTTCGGCAATTCTCAATGCAGATCGCGACCTTTATCAAGCGCAGCTAAGTGAAGAAGTGTTACTCAGGGAAGAATTATCTGCCGATAATCGCAAAAATGAGATTGATAACTGGCAAGAGAATGTCGATCAAGCCCGTGACAGAATGGGAGAATTTAAAAAAATCCTTACAGATCACCTGCAAGTACTGCAATCAACCAATGGCTTTGAGGCGCAGTTTTCGCTCTGGTATCAAGCCTCATCAGAGGTCATTAATGCCGTTAAAAGTAATGATTTTGAACGCGCGAAACAACTCCACGAAACCAAATCCAAGCAAGAATTTAAGGCATTAAGAGATATCTACAATGCCGCGGGCGAAGCCGCCGATAACAGAGTAAAAGAGCTAGATTTACAAGCAACGGAACAGGCAACCACCCAAACCCAAATATCCTTAACGATAGCGAGCTTAGTCGCCATTGTGGCGCTGTTGATTGCCTACTTCGGCCCTAAAATTATAGTCAATGCAATTGAAGATATCACTAGCAGGATCAATGACATTGTCGATGGTGACGGTAACTTAACCCAAAGGATCCCTATCACACGTCAGGATGAAATCGGCGAGCTCGCCCATGCATTTAACTTATTTGTAGAGCAGCTACAGCAAATGGTCATCTCGATTATTGGTCAAACTAAAGATGTGAGCCAAACCGTTGAAAGCCTTGCAACTAAGTCAGCTACCACAATCAACATCAGCCATGAACAAGAGCAGTTTGTCGATACCATTGTCACAGCAGTGAATGAAATGAGTGCAGCCGTAAGAGAAGTCGCCAGTAACGCTCTTCATACTGCCACCGAAATCACTAAGGTGAATGACCAAACAGTAGAGGGTAAGAATATCCTCGCCCAGTCCGTTAATCATATTCAGCAACTGTCTGAATCAGTTAAAAATGCCGTGACTGTTATTGAAAAACTTTCAGTCAATTCTGCCAATATTGCCTCAGTGCTTGATGTGATCCGCTCAATCGCTGAGCAAACTAACCTCCTTGCCCTTAACGCGGCCATTGAAGCGGCGCGCGCTGGCGAACAGGGCCGTGGCTTTGCCGTAGTTGCCGATGAAGTACGTACACTGGCGAGTCGTACCGAAACCTCAACCCAAGATATTCAGCGCATGATTGAAGAGTTGCAACGCGGAGTAAATGATGCGGTTAAAAGCATTGAATCGGGAGCTAGCCTGACCACATCAACCGTGACCCTCGCCAGCCAGACCCAAGATGCATTAGATGAAATTCTAAACTCCACCTCTAAGGTCAGTGAGATGTCCACTCAAACGGCGACTGCAACCGAAGAGCAAACCCATGTGACCGAAGAAATTAATCGTAACTTGACCGAATTATCCGATAAAACAAGATACTGCAACTTAGTGATCCAAGAAACTCAGCAAATAGTCGTCAACACTAAAGCCATTTGCAGCAACCTACAAAAAGAAGTTGCGCGATTTAAAGTCGCTTAAGATAAATGACTAACGACACATAGTTAGCGATAAGCTATTGAAACGAAAAGAGTGCCCAATGTAGGCACTCTTTTTAATGGAAATAATACCAAGCAAAGCTTGAAGACAATAAAAGCCCACAACCGTATGCAAGTTGCAAATAACGGTAACGAAACCCAAGTTGTATCGATTCACCCGTTAAAGTGCGAATAACAGTACTAACTGCTTAACGTTAACTCACAGTAATGATTGAATTTCTAATTCAATCATCTGCAAAAGCTGTAAAACAACCAAAAGATACATCAATCAAAACTGACTAATTGCCCACCCAAGTGAGCAATTTTTTCAGCGGCCAAGTCGGGATTAAGATAGCCAGCGACTTTCGTTAACGCATCGGCGCGCCAAGCAAAAGAGGCTCTCACACTAACAATACGCTCGCTTTCAGCATCGATGTTCGTATCGGCAACATTGCCAGTTGGCAGTAATAGTGCAGGGTAATCATGACTTAAGGTTTGTGAGACCCTTGAGCTGGCGAGCGCCATATTGCTAACGCAAAGCTTTTGGCTCGCTCCTAATGGACCGCGGCACACTACATTTAAAGATGCACTGCCAAAAACTTTTAAATCGCCACCCGCATTGACCCAACCTCCGCTCACGCCAGCGCGACGCAGCTCACTCACTGCCATATCAACCGCATAACCTTTAGCTATACCATCTAAGGTTAAAATTAGCGGTCTAGCTAATCGCGCTTGATTACCTTTTATTTCAATATCTTGCCAGTCACCTTGCAATAACAATGGCATACCAAGGTAAGCAGGCAAAGCGCCGCGAGACATCATTTCGCCGCCAACGGTACAATTGAATAAGTTGTTGCTCGCCTTACCCAGCCCCTTAGCCAACTTGAGCACTCGTAAACTATCTTGGCTTAACGTTACCCAAATTCCCGGCTGCCGATTTAACTGATTTAACTCGCTGTCCTGTTGATGGAAGCTCAGCAACCGCCCAATATGGGTCACACGCGAAAAAGCCGCGCTAATAGCCGCTTCCAATGCTTTATCTTTAAGTAGTACCTCACCGCTTTGATTTGGCAGTGACTCGGCAGCGATTTCCACCAGCGTTCCGAGTAATGGCTTAGCGCGACGTATCATGATAATACCCACTGTAGTAGGAAGATCTGAGGGATCAGCAATAAACGCTTCATCCAGTTAAATTTAAACAAAGCACTAAGAGCAATTAACATAATTTGTGCGGATTCTATTAAAGTCTCTACTTCAATACAAATTGTTGCCATTAGTTTTTATGGGGATTTTAGATGCTTGAAACTGTTTTATATTTAAAAACAATAGATTGCTTATTAAGGTTTTATTAAAGTTATTTGACTTATCATTGCTATCACAACGCTGCACAAGCGAACTAAGTCAATACGTCCCCAAATGAGCCCTATTGATTAATGCCACTCATCATTTACGCTATTTATGCTGGCTTACCCACCAACAACTCAAACTAAATGGAGCAATAAATAGCCGGCTTACTCCATCACACCAGTCATCTGCTTAAATTTTACGCTATTCCATTCAGTTGAAATACACGCTAAATCAGATATAAACCCTCTAACTCAATCTAAATGAAAACAGGTAAATTATTGATTAGTAATTAAAATAAAGACTAATTTTCATCTTATACAACCTATTAATAACCTAGCGATCACAACGGAAGTAAAAACATCTAGACGTCTAAATTGACAGGTTATCAGGGATCAAATATGCTTTGCCTCAAGTTGCTAGGATACGATGCCGAGGCAACACTGAATTTAAGCGAGTTTGACTGCCAAGGATCCTGCGGAAAAACCCTAAGCGAAAGAGAGATAACATTTGAGCAATCCAACAGCAGCACAGCACAGCCCGGCATCTTTTATTGCCCTGTTGCCATTATTTGTTTTCCTTGGTCTTTTCATTGGCGCGGGTGTGTATTTCCAAAGCCAAGGTGTCGACTTTGCCTTCTATCAATTACCCAGCGTTATCGCTATTTTACCTGCAATCATTCTGGCGTTGATTTTATCAAAACAGAAATTAAATCAATCGATTGATACCTTTATTGGCGGTATTGGTCACAGCAATATTATTGCTATGTGTTTAATTTACTTACTTGCAGGCGCCTTCGCTGCAGTCGCTAAAGCCACTGGCGGCGTCGATGCTACTGTTGCTCTTGGTTTATCGTTAATACCATCGAACCTGTTACTACCTGGTTTCTTCGTGATTGCCGCTTTTATCGCAACGGCCATGGGAACCTCTATGGGGACAATCGCGGCTGTCGCTCCCATCGCCCTAGGCGTAGCCGACCAAGCGCAAATCGACTATGCACTGATGGCGGGAGCCGTGATGTCTGGCGCCCTATTTGGTGACAACTTGTCGATTATTTCCGATACCACAATTGCAGCTACGCGCACCCAAGGCTGTGATATGAAAGATAAATTTCGTGAAAATTTGATTTTCGCTATCCCCGCATCACTGCTAACCTTAATCGCCTTTGTATTTGCCGGACAAGGCCAAGCAGAATTAGCAACGCAGAATATCGATCTTATTAAGGTCATTCCTTATCTGACCATTTTGATCTTAGCCGTGGCGGGTCTGAACGTATTTGTGGTCTTGACCTTAGGTATCTTATTAGCGGGCGCAACCGGCCTGTTTACTATGGATTACGGCGTGATCCAATTCGGTAAAGATATTTATGCTGGCTTTAGCAATATGCAGGAGATTTTCATTCTGTCTATGCTAGTGGGTGGTTTAGCCGCACTCATGCAGCAGCAAGGTGGTCTTGCCTTTGTGAGTAAACAGATTGAAAAGCTGATCACTCGTTTCTCTAAGGCGCAAGGTGAAGCTTCATGCCGTGCAGCTGAGCTAGGTATGGCAGGTATAGTCGCAGTGACTAACTCTTGTGTGGCTAACAACACGGTTTCTATCGTGGTGACGGGTGATATTGCAAAAGACTTAGCAGAGAAGCATGGCGTGAGTCCAAAACGTGCCGCCAGCATACTCGATATTTTCGCCTGTATTATCCAAGGTTTGATCCCGTATGGTGCACAGGCACTCTTGATTGCTTCGACCTTTAGCATCACGCCATTAGCAGCGGTATCACACGCTTGGTACTGTATGATTTTAGCCGTAGTGGCTGTTGCGATTGTAATTTTCCGCAAACGACACTAAATGATATTTGAGTCGCATGAGTAAAATCTAACGTTTATGACAAGGAACGCACTAGGCGTTCCTTGTCATTTTAAAGCCCTCTTTTGACGAAAAAGCATCAACTCGCTTGCCTTCATTAAACAATTCAGGCAAGTTACCGCATTCAATGTGGTCATATCCCATCAGCATATTTTTAGTCTCCATGAATCCTCTTTATCACCAAGAACCAAGTTATTACGATCTACATCGTCTTATTACATGGTTGATTGTAGGCGCAGCCTTTATTAGTGCTTCTGGAGTTTTAATTGCTATTTATGCTGAATATCAAAACATTGGAGTTCAAGTCTTACAAATACGAGCTGATTTTTTAGGTAACTATATCAACTCACCCCTCGCTTATGTGTTTAATTTAAGCTTATTGGCTGCAGGACTCTGCATACTCATTTCAATGACCGGGCTCTACTTACTAAAACTGGATACGTTCAGCCAATGCATAGCACTTACAGGTGCTTGGGTAGGAGTCTCTGTGATTTTGATGGGAATATTCCCCATTAATTTTTTGAGCATACACAGAATAGTTTCAACGAGTTATCTATTAAGCACCCTTATCTTACACAGCCTTGTGATTATAGCGGGGATAGTGCCTCGGTTTATTTGCCCAAAGCCACTGTTCTATTTGAGCCTGATCAGCTTTTGTAGTGCAGTGAGTTTAACCCTGCAATTAGATTGGACAATATTGGATTTCCCTCCCTGTGTGCCCCAAACACACTTTTGTACTGTTTCAGCCAATATGTGGCTCCAAACTAACTTGAGTATCATTTGGTGTTTAAGCCTAGCCTTTGCAATGCGGCGCCTATCAAAAATACTGTATCATCGCGCCCAAGAACGCCAAATACTTTAGGGTAATCCATGCGCTTAGCAAAATACCTCGCCCAGTGTGGCATAGGCTCACGCCGTGAAGCCTGCCGTTTGATTGAGGCCGGGCGCATCACACTCAATGGCGGTATCGCCCGCCACACAGATCCCATCTGTTTAGACGAGTCATTACACTGCCTCGACAGTATTGAGTTTGATGGCAAACCTATCACTAAAGCCGAAACATTCGCCTATTGGGTATTTAACAAAGCTGTGGGCACAGATTGCCGTCTGCTTGAGCAGGATGAAACGAGCCTCATACACCTACTTCCCAAAGCACCAAGACTCTACCCCGTCGGCAGACTCGATAAGGACTCCCGCGGCCTACTGCTGTTAACTAACGATGGTGAGCTGACCCATAAACTGATGCACCCCAGTTTTGCCCACAGCAAAACCTACCATGTGCGCCTCGATAGGCCATTCGCAGATGATTTTATTGAACAAATGGCCAGTGGAGTGCGTTATAAAGACCTGCAAACCCTGCCCTGCCAAGTCCGCCGCCTCAGTTCGGACAGCTTTGAAATCGTGCTGACTCAGGGATTAAATCGACAAATTCGGCGTATGTCCAGCGCCTTAGGCTATAAGGTAATTGACTTACAGCGCGTCGCATTAATGACATTAACGCTAGAATCCTTAGCCGAAGGAGCGATGCGGCCACTCACCCCACAGGAAGTTGCAGTGCTTAAAGCCGCAGTGACAATTTAGAGAAAGACAAGTGGCGAATACACTCAAGCTACTAACCTCAATTTTAGACAAATGCCCGCGCGAACAATATCTTCCAATGAACTCCAATGAAGATAGAAACGCCTGAGATGACTCAGGCGTTTCTATAAAACGAAGCTCCCCTTTCAAGCTTATTAATATGAGCTACTTTTTATCGGAACGAAGTACTAACTCCACTCTGCGATTCAGTTTTTGTCCGGCGTCATTAGTATTGCTGGCGACAGGGCTATATTCCCCGTTACCGTGGGCGGTTAATTGGGCCGACGGAATTTGAAACCCGTCACTCAACTGCTTAATCACAGCTGCGGCGCGGCGCTCCGACAGGCTTTGATTGTAACTCCGCTCGCCCTTGTCATCGGTATGTCCAACCACATAAAAACTCATCGCCGGATGCTGCTTAAGATAGCTTGCCAGCACCTCCAGTACAGGTTTGGACTCAGGCAACATGCGCTCACTGTCATAATCAAACAGCAATCCCTCCAACGTCGCCTTGCCAGTTTGGCTAATCGCATCGGTCAAAGCATTGAGGTCAATCGCCACTCGATCATCCTTCAGAGTAGAGAGTTCCATTACCCTGAGGGTAGTATCGGCAGGTGTGCCATCGAAATATCCTTGGGAATAGATATCGAAGTAAACATCGCCCTTTGCGTGACTAAGCTTAAACAGCTGATACTCCTGCCATTCGTCCTCTTTATCGTCCTTGATTAATTTGATGACATTAATCAGGCTATCATCGTCGCCGCAAGCCGTGCCTTTGCAATGGAATACCCGCTCTGCTGCAAGCTTTTGTGCGGCTGCGGCATAATTGCTGTTAATTTCAAACAGGGAATAGCTTTCAGGCATCTGATAACTTATTTGGGTAAGCTTGGCGTCCAGCGATTTGGTTTGATAATTTGCGCCCGAGATCCCCACCAATACAGGCACTTGGGTAAAGTTAGTTTGTTTGTAACTTGTAATATAACTGCCGGGCATACGTCCCAGCAAAGGATGGTCTGTCGAGCCTTGAGCATCGTCACTACGCCTATCTTTAATCTCAATGTTCTTCGGCGCCTGCTGTAAAAAGTCACTATTCGCTTGGATTAAGTCCAGCGGCTCAGGGATAGCGTCGAGAATATCGACTTGCAGATAGGTATATCTGTCCTCGCGATTGACGACATAGATACTGGTGTAAACCTCACCGCGAGTACCTTTCAGTTTTGCCGCCACGTAAGCACTGTGATAGTCGGCATTCACGCTTTTAAGCGGCTTTAGCTGAGTTTGCATGACTTGACCATCACCGCAGGTGACGGCCTGACAACTAAATAACACTTCAGCATTCAGCTTTTTTAGCTGTGCCAAATAATTATTGATAACATGCTCAGGACTATAACTCTCGGGAAGCTCAACGCTTTGTCGAGTCAATTTCCCCGATACAGGCAACAGAGTGAACTTGTCACCATTCACTGCGGTGATAAGTTCAAAGGGCGTAAAGTGGATGCGCTTTTCTTCAGGCGATTTGGCGTCAGGAAAGGGAGTAAACAGCGATTCAGCATTCACCGCAAAAGTGGCGACACCGCAGGTCGCGGTCAAAAGTACAACACTCAATAACGTCTTATGTCCCATAAAAAATCCTTTTCTGTGGGTAAATAGAAATTTAACTCATAGCTTAAAAACATAAGCGCGAACGATATTACGATAAAATGCAAAATAATTCAGCCTAGATATTACTTCAAAGCTTGAGACATATTTTCAAACTTTAAAAGCCACCTCCCTTACTAGCGTTGCGCTCAAAAAATCTATGACATATAAGCAGCTTAATAACCAAATCAAAATTACATTAAGATGCGCTGAGTTATACAGCTAATTAGTCAGAAATCCTTCTTTAGTGTTATAGCCATCAGCAATACATCTCCTTATAAAAGGGCAATTAATTTTTTCCGAAAGCCATATTTTTATATGCTGATGAAATTATAAATAGAAAATGTTTACTCATTCAGTAAACACGAAGACATTAACGGATACAAAGACGACGCCGAAAACGAATCGTCAATAACGAAGACATAATGGAACTAAGGCTATAACTTCAGTTGGTTTTTCCCATTTTTAGCTAGCTAAACTCATGCTCAAAGGACTTTGCAAAAATGCGATTCAGAATAATGTTATCTCACGTAAAACTTTTACTTTGTATATCACTGCTCAGCGCTACACCTACTTCTATAGCGGAAGAAAAAGTACTAACAGTGCAAAGCATCCTTGCGAATGCACCAAAACAGCATGAGGTTGAATTTGCTCGTAAAAGCGTGGCAGAAACAAGCATAGATAATGCTTGGGAGCGGCCATGTCCATATAACAGCTCTCGTTTGCTTACTGAAGGTTCGGGCGATTTCGATGTAGACAAAGCTCCCCTGCGTTGTCGCCGCTGGCAAGATTGTAAAACAGCGGGCGCTGATGCGAGTCGGTTTACTGAAGGTTTTTTCAAGCACCATAAAACTGGGGAGGAAATTCCTCAGCAGTGGAAAAAAGATGGCGAAGACTTGGCCAAAAATGACGCAGAATTTGGTGGCGGTTCGGGGCACTCTTATAACTACGCCTTGAAGTTTGCTGAAGAAAACTGGCGCTTGTTTGAAGGGCGAAGTGCTAGTGAAGCTGACAAACTCGTTAAAAAGCAATTCTGGCAATGGTGCGCTGTCGAACCTTTGTCGATTTGGAAAAGTAAACTCGATGATTAGGATTGGCATGTATTTCAATTTCATATCAACAGTGACTAAGGTGTAAAAATGCGATTCAGAATAAGGTTATTTCAGACAAAACTTTTACTTTGTGTCTCGCTGTTCAGCGCAGCAGCTTTTTCCATTGCAGAGGAAAAATCCGGCTATGACTTGTTATTGGAGATGTTTCCTAAGCCTTATGAGATTGAACTGGCGCGCAAAGGTATAGCCGAAACCAATATCGATAAGGCTTGGGAACGAGCTTGCCCCTATCGAGAGCTAACAGGAACGACTGAGGCGGAGGACGAGTATTTCTTTCGCTGCAAACGTTGGGACGAGTGTGTGTCGGCAGGCAGTTCGGCCAGCGTTTACACAGAGGGGTTCTTCAGAAACCAGCAACTGGATCCCAATGCACAAGTACCGTGGGAGCTCTACCGGGATGTTCTGTTGGAGGGGGTTGATTTAGAAAGGGTCACCGGTCACTTGAGACAGTATGCCCTGAAATCTGCAGAGGAAAATTGGCGCTTGTTTGAGGGGCGGGATGCTGCCGCGGCAAGTGACTTGGTTGAGAAGAAATTCTGGCAATGGTGCTCCGCCGAACCTTTGACTTTATGGAAGGCTGAGTATCAATAGCAGGCGTCCCCACACCCTAGCAACAAATTTAATGTGAATAAAGGCTGAGCATTCAAGCATCGCCGTCGGCTTTTCCATGCTCTCAATATCGGAAGAGTTCACGGCGTGCGCCACTCGAAGGACAGAAACCACGGTCAAGGATTGAGCCATGCAAGTGTTCTACCGCTACCTGTTATACAGAGCCGCTGCAAAAGCTAATTTAAGTCGATTCCCTCACCGGCAGGCAGGATACGCCAGCGTCCTTTTTCTGGCGATATTTGCCGCAATTGGTTTGGCGGTATTTTCTTTGTATGACTCAGGTGTGGTCGCGACCGAGCGGGTGCGATTACAGAACACGGCCGACAACGTTGCCTACAGCACCGCCACCATGATTACCCGCGATATGAATGTTATCGCCATTACCAATCGGGCCATGGTTGCCAATCAAAAAAAGCGGGGACAGCCAGATCTTTTTGTTTTTTCTTGCACTCTAAACCAAGCTTTAAATCATCCTAATTTAGCCAATGCGGTGACTTGTGATGACCTCGGCCAGAAGACAATTAATCGATGCGAATTCAACGCCTTATTATCATGTAATAAATCGTTGTGTTCGCAGAACTTTTTTGTGCGGTGAGGATAAATTCACCGGGCGCAGTTATGGGCATAGACGTGGCTGGATTGTAGATAAAATCAAAGTCTTGTCTGCAATTTTTTGTATCGATATTTGTGCTTATGCAGTGATGAGTAACCACTATCATCTGGTGCTTAAAATTGATGTCGAAAAAGCTAAATCGTTAACGCACAATAAAAGCGGAAAAGCGGGGACAGCCATATCTTTTTGTATTTTCTTGCACTCTAAACTAAGCTTTAAATCATCCTAATTTAGCCAGTGCGGTGACTTGTAATAACCTCGACCAGAAGACAGTTAATTGATGCGAATTCAACGCCTTATCATCATGTAATAAATCGTTGTGTTCGCAGAACTTTTTTGTGCGGTGAGGATAAAATCACCGGGCGCAGTTATGGGCATAGACGTGGCTGGATTGTAGATAAAATCAAAGTATTGTCTGCAATTTTTTGTATCGATATTTGTGCTTATGCGGTGATGAGTAACCATTATCATCTGGTGCTTAAAATTGATGTCGAAAAAGCTAAATCGTTAACGCACAAAGATATTATCAGTCGCTGGTGCAAAATAACCAAAGGCCATGCCGTTGCGACTAAGTATATGAAGGGTGACACCTTAATTGACGGTGAAACCATGTTGCTCGATGGCTTACTGACCGAATGGCATGAGCGACTGAGCAATATTTCTTGGTTTATGCGCTGTTTAAATGAAGAAATTGCTCGCAAGGCTAATCGTGAAGATGAGTGTAAAGGCGCCTTTTGGGAGGGGCGGTTTAAGTCGCAAGCGCTGTTAGATGAGCAAGCATTACTGGCCTGTATGATGTACGTCGATTTAAACCCTATTCGAGCAGGGATTGCCGACTCTTTGCAACAATCTGATTTCACATCAATTCAAGAAAGGATTAACGAGCTTAATTCACCCAACAACGACTTAATCCCCTCTAATCATGTCGATAATCTTCATCAACCAAGGCACAAATCCCTCGCCCAATTCGATGGTGCCGCACACCTTGGTGAGCAAACAGGCATTGCGTTTCATTTTGCTGATTATCTTGAACTGATTGATTGGACAGGGCGCGCGATTCGCCATGATAAAAAAGGCTTTATCGATAATCAACGGCCGAAACTGCTTAATGAGTTAAGCATAGCCTCCGATGCTTGGCTCACGTCAGCTAAAGAGTTTCGTCGTCAATACAGTGGTATAAGTGGTCGTTGGGATGCTATGTGCGCGTTTAAAAAGCAGCACAGCAGCGGCAAATGGTGTAAAGGTAAAGCCTCAAGCCAAGCGTTACATCCTTAAGCGCATCACTAACTACGATTCTGCTCAACGGATTATGTTTGTTTATCCAAAATGAAAATAATTTCGCGTAAAACCCAGCACGCTTTTGTCCAAAAGTGTGTTGCGTATATATTTTCAATCCACTGGTTACGTTAATGCTAAAAAGGTGAGCTAATGCCCTAGCGCCCCTATCACGGAAGCTATCTTAACGCCGTCAGCAGGCCATTACAGCTACAAAAAAAGCGATAAACCCAGTGAGTTTATCGCTATTTTGTTGTCTTGTTATTTCAGTATTTTTAAAGCACTAAATCGCACTTGAATGCTGATAATCCAAATTCACTATGCCACTATAGGCCGCACCATTGCTGGTGCGGCAATGGATTACTTAACGATTTCCATCTCAGCTAATAAATTGTCGGCATGATCTAAATACTTCATGACCCACAGCATATAACGGCTGTCGACATGAATAGAACGGTTAATTTCATTATCAAATGCCCAACCGCCAATAATGCTTTCATATACACCGTCGAACAATAGGCCGACGAGTTCAGCGCGGCCGTTTAAGGTCGGTGAGCCAGAATTTCCGCCAGTAGTATCTAAAGTTGATAAAAAGTTTACTGGTACAGAATCTATTGATTTCATATAGAAATCACCATATTGCTTCTGCTTAATCAGCTCTAACTCTTTCTTCGGTGCATCGAATGGGTCAACACCCGTGTCCTTTTGCACTATGCCTTCAAGGCGAGTGAATGGCACGGCCACTAAACCGTCTTTTGGCGAATAGCCTTTCACATGACCAACCGTGACACGTAAGCTTGAGTTAGCATCGGCATACACTGGCTTACCTTGCTCTAGGTTGTAAGCAATAATGGCATCCATATATTGCGGACGCACCTTCATTAGTTCACCCGCTAATTCTTTTTCTTTCTTTTCTTCAGCCATATCAGTGTCATACATAGCGACAGCGAATTGAATGAAAGGATCTTTAGAGGCTTTAAAATCGGCAACGGATTTATCCATCCACGCCAGACGAACGTCTTTCTTACCTAACTCAGTTTTGGCGTACATTTTATCTAAGGTTTTCGAAAGCTTAGCTTCACTAAACTTTTTATCGATACCAAAGGCTTTATCCAATGCGGGTAGGCGCTGATCTTCTGGCAGTGCGGCGTAGCGTTTTAGCATGTCGAGCAATACCGCTTTATCAACGCTCGGCGCATAACGACGGTCGATACGCTCCATGCTGGCTTTTAGACGTGTCATATCACGATCTTGGAAGCCCGGTTCACGCTGCATATCTGGCAGTTGTTTCTCGTTCGCGAGGCGATATAAGCTACGCGCCGTCGGCAACATAGTCGTGCTGCCTATATAGCTTAAGATCATGTCACGCTCTTGATGCGTTTTGCCTTTGGCAATCAAGGCATCTAATTCCGCTAAGGTTTTACCGTATTTCGCTTCACGACTGCTGTCTTTGGCTATCCACGCCGCAAGCTTAGCTTCGAGGGCTTTACGGTCAGCCAACATGGTTGATTTGCCGTAAAACTCGATCATAGAAGTGAAGTTTTTCGCGTAATTTGCAAGGCCAGCAATTTGACTCTCGTACTTAATACGCTCGTCGCTGCCCTCTGGCGCGGTTTCTTTAATGATCTCTATAAAGCGTTCACGCAGCATTTTGCCTTCGGGATAAGCCCACTCAAACTCATTTTGAACTTCAGTAGCTGTGCGATATCTGTTGGTACGACCTGGGTAGCCTGCAACCATCACAAAATCACCCTCACTCACGCCTTTAGCCGAGACTTTTAAGAAACTTTTTGGCTCGTATGGCACGTTGTCGCTGCTAAATTCTGCTGGTTTACCCGCTTTAGATACATAAGCACGGTAGAAAGAAAAATCGCCTGTGTGACGTGGCCACATCCAGTTGTCTACGTCGCCGCCGTATTTACCCACGCTCGCGGCTGGGTTATAGACTAAACGCACATCACGGATTTCCAATTGCTTAACCAGATAATATTCGAGGCCGCCGTGAAAGCTATACACTTGGCAACGGTAACCATCTTCTTTTTCACATTCAGCAACTAACGCTTTTTCTTGGCTTTCAACGCCTTGATAGAAGGCGCTGCCCACTTTACCTTCAAGCCCGTTTTTAACTCGCTCAGTGACATTAGTGACATCTTCAGTCACATAGACACGTGAGCCAGGGGTCGCTGGTAATTCATCGGCGAAAGTCTTAGCTAAAAAACCATCCTGCAGCAGATTTTTCTCAGGAGTGGAGTTGTATTGAATCGCCCCATAGGCACAGTGATGGTTAGTCACGACTAGGCCCTTTGGCGATACAAATGATGCAGTGCAACCGCCAAGGCTTATCACGGCATTCATCGGGAATTCGGTGAGTTTAGAAATCGATTTTGCATCAATTTCAAGGCCTTTTGCTTTTAGCTCATCAGCCATTGCAGGCAGTTGATGGGGCTGCCACATACCTTCGTCAGCCTGTGCGCCAAAACTAGCGGCCACGGCAACTGTGAGTAACCATTTTTTCATTGTGTTAAGTCCGTTTTATGTGAATGAAGCCACGCGCAAGCTGGGCCATTTTCTCGTTTTAATAGCGTTGTTTTAATTTTAAATAACTGTGCTAAAACCCAGCATCACTCGCTTTAAAACCTAAAAAGCAAAAAGTCAGGCCGGGGCCTGACTTTATCACATGCGACACTCTCTATAACAGACTCTGAAAAACTCGCTTACAAAGCAAATACATTTAATCAAAGTTACCCAGATGTATTCGCTAAAAAGCCCTCATCTATCGCAATGAATTAGATCCCAACAAATAGCTGGGCACCCACAATCACGGCACCTAACAAGCCTGCAATAACTAACGCAACAGATCCGCCAGACACTTGATAACCCCCAAGCTGCGACTGACGTTGACGCAGTGCCATAACAATTGGCAAGAAGATGATCATCACGACCAATGGTACGGCCGCAAATCCCAGTACCGCCACAAAGCCTTCAGGCAAATACAAGGCACACAAAACAGGCGGAATAAAGGTCAGTAACCAAGTTTGAATACGGCCGGCAAACGTTTCTTTGGCGCGAGTTAATTCGGCGATAAAGTCATATAAACTTAAGGTCACACCGAGGAATGAGGTCACTAAGGCTAAATCAGCGAATAATGAAATACATTTGCTGATCCAGGGTGTATGAGCAATATCCTGCAATGCCGTGACGAGTGAAGGTAGTGAACCTTCAAAACTATTCACCTCATATCCGCCTACTGTGCCTAAAGTCACCAATAACCACAGAACATAACAAGCAAGTGGGATAGTCGAACCGATTAACAACACCTTACGCAGTGATACCGCATCGCCATCGAGATAACGCACTAAAGTGGCGATACAGACGTGGAAACCAAACGAAGTAAACACCACGGGAATTGCCGCCATCCAATTGCTGGCCATAGACTCGGCAATCGCACCCGTTGCCATGCTAGCAATACTGACTTCGGGCAATAAAAATAATACCACCACCACGAGCAATAGAATCATTAACGAAAATAGGAAACGTGACACTTTATCGACCCAAGCAACACCTAGCGCCGCAAAGCCACCGAGCACGAGTGTAAATAACAACACTGCGACTTGATTATCGAGCACGATATCGAACATGTTCTTCGCTTTAAGCACTAATAACGAAGAGCCGCCGGTGAGATAAGCCGCGGTCAAGGCAAATAATAAACTCAGGAAAGAAGCACCCTGAATTATTTGACCTTTTTTACCCAGTAACTTACCCGTAATAGCATGCACGTTATCCCCCACGCCAGTGCGTAAGTTAATTTCGAGCATAAGTAATGAGGTATAGGCGGACACGCCCCAAATAACGACGAGTAACACTAAAGCAGGGATAATACCTAAAGCCGCTGTGGCTAAAGGTAACGCTAACATACCTGCGCCAATGGCCGTCCCGGCAACGATGGCGATCGAGCCTAACATTTTTGAATTCACACAATAGTCCTGTTCAATAATTAATTATTATTTTATTTGAGTAAGATTTGAACCGATAAAGCCTTGCGTCTTAAATCGAAATAAGCGACACATCACTTAAAGCATCCAATCAGATCTCGACCTAGCAGATCAATTGGCCCCAATAGCTTTTGAATGTTTCAACCCAGTAGCCATTGAGGCTAACTAAATCGATTATTGAAAAATGGCATGACTTTCAATTGTGATAGCCCAAATTAATGTACCGATATAAGCATCGATTAAATAGATAGTTTGGGACATTAACAGAGCCAAACCCAGTGGGCAAGCCAGTTGTGAACAAAGAAGGGTAGCAAACAGTACGGTAACAACTTAATAGCGCTGTGATAAACTAAAATATACAAGCCAACAAAATCGCTACCTTTGTTGAAAATATATCGGATGCAGCATTGAGCTTAAACCGAGGTAAAGCGCATCTTTCACCATCGAGAGCATGCAAAATATGGGCTTAAACACACGGATATGTTTAAGCCCAATGACACCTTTTTGAAGCTAGGTTAGCTCAAAAAGTTAATTTACAGCTCAGTCCACGCCATAGCCCAAGAAGCGCCAACACCTGGCTCAAATCCTGTGGCAGAAGCCGACCACTGCACGCAATAGCCGCTATAAGGGAATGGCTTACATTGATACACTTTGCCATTTTTAGGCTGTAACACTGTAGTACCTGCAACGTAACCTTTCACGCCTGCTGGGAATACAAAATCAGCTTCTGGTGCAGGAGCTTGATCCTTTAAGAAGAGATCAAAGTTCTGCTGAATAACATCACCTTGTTTAGGCTCAGCTTTTACCTGCAAATGATAATGCCCAGCTTTAGGCTCAACGACGTCTAACACTAAGCTAGCACTGGTATTGTTAACAGTTTGGCTCACAAAACCTGCCGCTGTGCCATCATGGCTAAACAAATACGCTGACACTAGCATCTCGGCGTTACTGGTCACATCAAAGCTGACCTTCGCCGCACCATCGATAATTTGATAATCATCGGCAAGTGAAGTGACTTCTAAGCTGTTGCCCGGAGCAGGAGCTAAATCAAATCCTACTTCGACACGCTCAATACCTGAGTTTTTCGCTGTAAAAATGTCGTTTTTGCCATACACAGGCTCAATCACACCCGATGCATTTTTTTGTCCCGCTTTTAACTGGGACTGCTGGGCATTAATCGCGCTTGCTAATAGGAAAGGCCAATTTTGTTTATCACCTTGAGTCGCATCGCTAATGGTAATGACTGTTTGCTTAGCCGCTTGCTCACCATTGGCGTCAAACACCCGGGTCATCACTTTATCGCCTGCTTTTAGATCGAGTGACGGATTGATATCCCCCACATCTTGCCATTCACTCGGCACAACAGGACCCGAGCCCAAGTTCACATCGATAGCATTGTAGAAACTATTCGTCGTATCTCCCACTTCCCACACGGCCAAGATCACTTGATAACCACTGCGACCTTCTGGCACGTAGCAGTCATGGGTCACTAACTTAGGCGGCTGTTCCATACCACCATCAACTACGCAAAAGGGTGCTAAGTCAAAGCTCGCTCGACTCAAAGCTTGGTTTGGGTTCCAATCTTGGCGAGTTAAATAGTAACGCCAATTACGGGTGACATGGTTTGCTGTGAACTGCCAACTGAACTTATTCCAGCCCGCTTTAATATCCGTCTTTGCCCAACGGCTCGGACTTTGTTCATCCAAAGGTGAAAAAGCACCATTGCCAGCACTCGCCAATTTGCCATCAGCAGGACCTGATTCAGGAAAACCCGATGGCCCCTCAACACTTTGCGGCTCCCATTGCACCGCACCACAATTGGCATTTTTACCTGTTTTACAGGCATATGAACGCGATTCAGGTGCCACAACATAACCGTGCGCCTGCGCAGAGATACTCACAAACGCATTCGTCGCCATTACTGCCGCGGCCAATAAACTCAATTTAGAAATAGGGGAAAAAACAGTAGGATTTGCCACTTTAATGCACTCCATTGATTGCCTATCATCCTAAACATAATGATAGGCTTAGATATAAAAGTGGTATTTGGGCAAACAACAGCATTAAACAGCAGTCGTTTATCTTTCACAGAAATCGAATTCTGCGGCAACTCCGCTATCTTAGTTCACTAAAAAATCCATTTACAACCTTAGACCGGAAGCTTTGCGTCCTAACTTTTCAATTAGTTTGCCAAATACAGTCGTTATCATTGAGTCACTACGAGTTAACAGTATGTAACTAAGTAGAAATGACTTGGCTAAATTAGCAACAAAAGACAACGTTGTCAAAAAATAATTCATTTATATTCATTAAGTTACAGAATGTGAATCGGTATTTTTCTGACACCCGTCAAACATTTATCAGCACCTACTGTTATAAACTCGTGCTTGAAACTAAATCTTACCTAGGTATAATGCCCACCTCGCTTCGGGGGAGTAGCTAACTGGATTTCGAACCATCGTCATCTAGGGTGAACATCAACATACTTGGCAACATGCCATGGTGTTCACAGCAAATCATAGATTTGCCCAGCAAGACCTGAGCACAATTACCGCACCTAGGGGTGGACGGTTTATTGTGCTTATGTCATAACCACCCCTAAAGGATCACACTTGGAAGCCCTACTTGCCTCAACCTTTACGGTTGCTATCGCCGAAATTGGTGATAAAACTCAATTACTTGCACTAATCCTCGCCGCAAGATTTAAAAATAAAACCGCCATTATTTTAGGTATTTTGCTGTCGACATTATTTAACCATTTTGCCGCCGCTTGGATTGGTCAATGGGCCATTAACTGGGTAAGCCCAGATCTTGCACGTTATTTAGTGGCTGCGTCCTTCTTCGCGATCGCTCTTTGGGTGTTAATCCCAGATAAAGTCGATGCAGAAGAGAGCCGTTTCTATAAAATGGGCCCCTTTCTCGCTACCTTTATCCTGTTTTTTATCGCCGAAATGGGGGATAAAACGCAAATCGTAACTGTGGTATTAGCCGCAAAATACGATTCATTAACGATGGTGGTTGCAGGCACAACCTTAGGCATGCTGCTTGCTAACGTACCCGTAGTGATCGCAGGCCACTTCAGCGCCGAAAAATTACCTATGTTGTGGATACACCGTGGCTGCGCGGTATTGTTCGCACTCTTAGGCGTAGCAACACTGTTCTTCTAAGAATCGAGGCTGTGGTTTTGCTGCAGAATAAAATTTCTTCACGCAATATTTTATTCTTTTAAACCTAACCGTTTTGCAAGTCGGTGCAAATTACCTGTATCGATTTGCAATATTCTTGCACACGCAGCCCAATTTTGTTGATTCGCGGCTAAAACTTGACGAATAAGTTGACGCTGATATCTCTCAGTCGCCGCCTTAAGCCCCAGTATAACACTGGAATTATCTTGCGATTGTCGCTCACGACAGGCCGACTCAGACCTAAATGCTAATTCACTGGCTGGCGTTGCGGCATCTGATGGCCTATCTTCGTCGACTGTTCTGTGTGCTTGATTCATCAAAGAATCGAGCTGAAAATGTTTATCACTTAAGCTGATGTAAGCCGTTTTTAGCTCGGCTTTCGCCAACACCGCAGCCCTGTGTATCGCATGCTCTAGCTCACGCACATTACCCGGCCATGTGTATTGCTCTAATAACTGCTGCGCTGCGGGTGTGATATTGATATGGGTGAGTCCTAACTTCGCTTTACAACGTTCAAGAAAAAAACCTGTCAGCATAACAATATCTTGCCCACGCTCTCTTAATGGTGCTACGTGGATAGGAAATACGCTCAACCTATGGTAAAGATCGAAACGAAAGCGCCCTTCCGTTGCCTCTTGGTGCAGAATTCGATTAGTGGCGGCAATAATCCGAGTATTAACTTTTAGGCTCTTATCACTGCCCACTCGCTGTAATTCACCGTATTGTAAAACCCTCAATAACTTAGCTTGCAGCCCCAAGGGAAGCTCCCCGATTTCATCTAAAAACAAGGTCCCCTTGTCAGCGAGTTCAAACTTGCCTTGCCTATGACTGATTGCCCCCGTAAATGCCCCTTTTACATGCCCAAATAACTCGCTTTCGGCGACGGACTCCGGCAATGCAGCGCAGTTCAAATAGATAAGTGATTTATCGGCTCTGGTCGA
The DNA here is from genome assembly GCF_025654245.1 of Shewanella sp. SM29. Lineage (NCBI taxonomy): Bacteria > Pseudomonadati > Pseudomonadota > Gammaproteobacteria > Alteromonadales > Shewanellaceae > Shewanella > Shewanella sp. SM29. The sequence goes on along the minus strand of NZ_JAKKRN010000010.1, from coordinate 18,362 downwards.
TTGATTATGTATCGCCGCGGCCACTAACTCCTTACCCACACCGGTTTCGCCGGTAATTAATACCGATAAGTCAGTGCCTGCCACGGCACTTATCTGCTGCTTTAGCGATTGGATCTGTGTGGATTGCCCTATGATCTCCTGCTGACTAGCAGGACGATTGAGCACCTCAGTGCCATTGGAAACTTCAACAACTTGGGATTCTAGCTGTTGCATCAATAACGCAGTATTAAGACTGGCTGCGGCCAGTGCGCTGATCACACGCAACTCGCTATCACTAAAACCATCAAACTGATGAGGGTTGAAACCATCAATGGTGAGCGCCCCAATTAAGCGATCGTTCGCGATTAGTGGTAAACCAATGCAAGCATGTACATGTAAGTTCGCACTATGATGTGGAATTAAACCATCATACGGATCGGGAAGTTCACTGTCGGCAGGGAAACGAACCACATCGCCAGCACGGGCGATAGCCTCTAATCTCGGATGCTCACTAATTTGAAAGCGCCGCCCTAACACTTCGGCAAAGAGCCCATCTATCGCCAAGGGGACAAATTGCTGCTCCCGAAATGCCAATAATGCCGCAGCATCACAATTGACACGCCGCCTGACCACTGCCAACAAACGCTCAAATCTGTCTTGCGTCGACACGCCGACAGTTAAATCTAAGGCTAACTGAGTTAAATCAGCATGGGCACTCATAGCACATCCACAGTCAAATAAAGTCATATTGACAACAGTGTAATGTCAATTTGACCAATGTCAAATTGTCATTATGACACCAACAAGTGATTTCAAATGTTGAAATACGTTAATACCAATAAAAATCAACGTCTTACAATGTTGGCATAGTGAGTGCAATAAGAGATTTAACTAAATAAGCAAGATTTACGTAGCGCATTCATTATTAATTATCACAGGTGTATTTATGACTATTCATGTAAAAAACAATATCCACTGGGTGGGTCAACGCGATTGGGAAGTGCAAGATTTTCATGGTACTGAGTACAAAATAACTAAAGGCACAAGCTACAATAGCTACCTTATCCGTGAAGAAAAAACCGTGTTAATTGATACAGTTGATCATCGTTTTAGCCAGCAATTCTTACAAAATCTTGAAGCTGAAATTAATTTAACCGATATAGACTATATTGTGATGAACCATGCAGAGGAAGACCACTCAGGCGCCCTGACTGCATTAATGGCCAAAATTCCTAACACTCCAATTTACTGCAGTGAAAATGCGGTCGACTCCATTGTAGGACATCACCACCACCCAGAATGGAATTTCATTACCGTAAAGACAGGGGATAGTTTAGCGATAGGCAATGGTAAGCAACTGATATTTATCGAAGCACCTATGTTGCATTGGCCAGATAGCATGATGACATACCTCACCGAAGATGCGGTTTTATTCAGTAACGATGCCTTTGGCCAACACTATTGCGACGAACATTTATTCAATGATGAGGTTGATCAAAATGAATTAATGGAACAATGCCTACGGTACTACTCAAACATTTTAACGCCCTTTAGCAGCCTAGTGACGGCTAAAATTCACGAAGTATTAAGCTTTAATTTACCTGTAGATATGATCGCAACTTCACACGGCATTGTGTGGCGTGATAATCCTGCCCAAATTATTCACCAATATTTAGCTTGGGCCGACGCTTATCAAGAAGACCGCATCACGATTTTCTACGACTCTATGTCCAATAATACTCGCATGATGGCCGACGGTATTGCTCAAGGTATTCATGATGTTGACCCCAATGTAGCAGTAAAAGTGTATAACGTCGCACGTCATGATAAAAACGAAATCCTTGCACAGGCATTTAGGTCAAAAGGTATTTTAGTCGGCTCATCCACCATGAATAATGTGATGATGCCTAAAATTGCCGCCATGCTTGAAGAAATCACGGGCCTGCGTTTTCGCAATAAAAAGGCGGCAGCTTTTGGTAGTTATGGCTGGAATGGCGGCGCAGTCGATAGAATTCACACTCGTTTGATGGATGCTGGTTTTGAAACCTCGGTGGGATTAAAAGTCAAATGGCGTCCCGATCGAGATGCGATGCAAGAATGCCGTCAGCACGGCCAGCGAATCGCGCGAGAATGGGCATTGCGTCCCCTCGATAGCGCGAATAGTCGCTCTATCATTAATCAAGTCATGTCAAAACCTAACCAAGCCACCACAGCCAGTCAAATAGCTGAAAATACTGCTACTAATAACGTCCCTGTGACGGCACCGATTGCAACAAAAGCGTGCGAATTAAATGATACACAATCAATGATTTGCACCGTTTGCCAATGGGTTTACGACCCTGAAAAAGGAGAGCCTAATCAAGATGTCATTGCTGGCACACCTTGGACTCAAGTGGCCGAAGACTTCCTCTGTCCCGAATGTGGCCTAGGTAAAAGCGTTTTCGCTATCATAAAAAATGAGGTGACTAATGTCTAAACCTATCGTCATTATCGGCAGTGGATTCGCGGCATATCAGCTAGTCAAAACACTGCGACGTTTAAACCGCGAACAACCGATTACAGTTATCACAGCCGACTCTGGTGACGAATACCATAAACCAGATTTAAGCCATGTGTTTAGCCTTAAAAAAATGGCGTCAGACCTCATAAAATTGACCGCGACTGAATTTGCACATGAGCAACAAATTGATGTAATAAATCACTGTGAAGTCATAAAAATAGATAAAGTTCGTCAGGTAGTCTGTTGCCATCAAGGACGCGAAATTGCGTACAAAAAATTAGTGCTTGCCACGGGTGCACGACCCTTTATTCCACCTATAGAGGGGGATGGCGTCGATATCATCCACACAGTTAACAGCTTAATGGAGTATCAGGCCTGCGAAGCAGACATCCATGGCGCGAGGAGAGTACTGGTTATCGGTGCTGGTTTGGTCGGAGTTGAACTGGCAATGGACTTAGCAACTGCAGGTAAGCAAGTGTTTTTGGTCGATCCACAAGCGAGCTTAATGCCGAATATGCTACCCGAAATGTTAAGCCACAAACTGACCGCTGTACTAAAGCAGTATAACGTCACAGTGCAATTGCAAACCCGAGTCAGCCAACTGCAACACCAAGATGGCAGTATCTCTGTGTGCCTAGATAATGACCAGCGGTTTATTTGTGATGCGGTTATCTGTGCAGCGGGACTTCTCCCTAACAGTCAACTTGCCCAGCATGCGGGGCTAGAGGTCAATAAAGGTATCGTCGTTAACGAATGCTTACAAACCAACGATGCCCATATTTATGCGCTAGGTGATTGCGCCCAAATCAACGGCCAAAATAGGGCCTATTTGCAACCTGCGTTACTGAGCGCCAATGCGCTAGCGAACACATTACTGAACCAACCGACAGCAGTGAATTTTCCCGCCATGCTAATTAAAGTGAAAACGCCACTGTTACCTATGCAGCTCAGCGGTATAACAGTGAATGGCGTCCATCGCTGGCAAGTCGATATTGATGCTCAAGGAAGCTGTATTAAAGCATTCGACGTGGATGAAACATTTATAGGATTTATCGTAACCGAGGATAAAATGCAGCAAGCATTTGGATTGTTAAAGCAACTAAATAGCCCTAACGCAGCACTCATTGCAGCCTAAGAGCACATTAACGAGAATGTTAATATTGTTGTCGCTGATAATAAAAACTGAGTAGAGGCTTCCTACTCAGTTTTATCGTTTCTACTATTATTCAAACATTCGCAACAGCAACAGTTTAAAGACCTAATGCCAGTTTAATACGTTGTCCGTAATCCGCATCGGCTTGAGTAAAATGCGCCACCATACGTTGCTGCACATCTAAACTCGCTTGACTTAATGAACCCGAAATTGTTGCCACTAGGCGCGCTTTCTCCACTTCAGAGAAGATGCGATACAAATTACCCGCTTGGGTGTAATCGTCTTGGTTATAACGGCTATAACGCGCCGCTTCACCTTCTAAACGCAATGGTGGTTCGCTAAAGTTTACTGGCTCAACCAAGGCATCAGCAGTGCTGTTCGGGCCATAGTTTGCCGAAGCGTCGCCACCCGTTTGACTGCCATGGTAAGGGCATTGTGTGCCCGCCATCGCACCTGCACGTTGATGGTGATTTGCCTTAGCGGCATGCGGGCAGTTCACTGGCAATTGGTTGTAGTTAGTACCAATGCGGTAACGCTGCGCATCGGCATAGGCAAATAAACGCGCTTGTAACATCTTGTCAGGTGAAGCCCCAACCCCTGGGACCAAATTACTCGGTGCTAATGCCACTTGCTCAACTTCAGCAAAGTAGTTTTGTGGCAGACGATTCAGTTCTAATACACCAATCTCAAGTAATGGATAGTCGCTATGCGGCCAAACCTTAGTTAAATCAAATGGATTGATATGGTAAGTATTGGCATCTGCCTCAGGCATAATCTGCACATTAACCGTCCAACGCGGGAAGTTACCATCAGTAATAGCAACCACCATATCGCGCTGCGATGAATCGGGATCAATCCCTTTTAATTTATCAGCCTGTTCATTGGTTAAGTTGACCACACCTTGCTGCGATTTAAAGTGGAACTTCACCCAGAAACGCTCGCCCTTGGCATTCCACAGCGAGAAAGTGTGTGAACCATAACCGTGCATTTGACGGTAGTTCGCAGGAATACCACGATCCGACATCAAAATGGTCACTTGATGCATAGCTTCAGGATTCAATGACCAAAAGTCCCACATAGCCTGCGGATCTTTTAAGTTTGTCTTAGGATTACGCTTTTGCGTATGGATAAAGTCTGGAAACTTAATCCCATCTCGTAAGAAAAAGGTCGGCGTATTGTTACCCACGATATCGTGATTACCACGGGTAGTATAAAAACGTAAACCAAAGCCGCGTGGATCGCGCTCTGCGTCGGCAGAACCCATTTCTCCACCTACGGTTGAGAAACGAATAAAGGTTTCGGTTTGCTTACCAACACCATTGAAATGGTCAGCAATGGTGTAATCGCTTAAATCTTTAGTCAGCGTAAATGTGCCGTAAACCCCAGTACCTTTAGCATGCACGATACGCTCAGGAATACGCTCACGGTTGAAATGGGCTAACTTTTCAATTAAATGCCAATCTTGTAATAGCAGAGGACCACGCTCACCCGCCGACAGTGAGTTTTGATCGTCGGCCACTGGGGCGCCGTTTTGGCTCGTTAAGTACTGACTTATTTGATGTTGTTGACTCATGCCCTGCTCCTTAGTCTTGATTGCTGGTTAACCAGGTTTCAATTAAATCGTAAATGGTGGCCATGGTTTATCTCCTTGGCTGGCGACGTGTTGTCGATAGAGCAAGAATAGAGAATTACCACTTGAGAACAAAACGATTAAACTAGATTTATATAATCTAAAAAAAAGATTAAGAATGAGTTTGGCAAGACAGTTAATGAATTACACGGACTCACAGCCAATGGTCCGCTCACATCACTTAAGATGCTGTTGAAAAACCAAATAGCTGCTCAGGACAATGGAGCGAAGTGCGGTGCGAGAAAGCGGAGTTAAGCTGATACACTGCCATTAACTGCTGGATAAGTCGGCTTCACGATAAAGCTTAACCAAATAATAAGTGTCAATCAGCACGATAAAAAAGTTAACTAAGGCAACAGGATAAGCCCCAATTGCCACACCGTAGGCCACAAATAAAGCCGCACCAATGAGATTCCACCAGCGCAGTTTCTTAATGTTTGACATCATCAGTGATATTGCAACGACCACTGAAGCTAAATAACCAACCCATTCCCAAATTGTAGCGTTATCCATATCCAATCCTTATCTATATATTATTTAAATCAAACGATTGATACGCCATTCACACCACAGGTAATAAGCTGGCTCATTGCATTTAGCGTTTAACGACAGCCGCAGTCATCCGTGAAATACAAGTCAGTTCACCCGCGCTGTTGTGGATTAAAATCTCCCATACAGAGCTGCGCTTCCCTAAGTGGATAGGCTTAGCCGTGGCGGTTAATACCCCATTACGGGAAGCCCGTAAGTGGTTAGCGTTAATTTCTTGACCGACACAATAGTACTGCTCAAAATCCACCGCGAAATTTGCCGCATAGCTGGCAACGGTTTCAGCAAGCGCGACATTCGCGCCACCATGCACTATGCCCAAAGGGTTATGCACCGCCGGACTGGCTGGCATAGTGGCCTTCATGTAATCGTCGCCAATCTCACTGATCTCAATTCCTAAAGTCTGCATCAAGGTGCCTTTGCCACCCATACCGGCGTCTAAACGCGCGCAATCCTCTAACGTTACAGCTCTAAACCAAATACTCATTGCAACTTCCTAGTCAATAAAACCAATCAGCAGTTTACTGTGAAGTGGATGAAGTTCAACTAGTTTACTCTCAGCTGGTCACATCAATATCAGCAAAAATAAGGCTCAAACTAACCAAGATTTAACGGTACTTAGCTGACTAAACCAGACAAGAAATAATCCCCACACCACGACTACACTTGGCATAATTAACGCGTCAGCTCCTAGCACCACAGCCGCTTGCTGAATGCAAAATACATAGGTCATTTGCAACAAAATAGCGATAAGCGAGGCGACCAACACTTTATAAGCAATTAATTTTCTGAATAACAATAATAGGCATCCTAGAACCCCTGAAACCACGGCAAAGCCAAACACAGCATCAACCCAAATTGGCGTCGTTTCATAGAGTTTAATTTGATCTGGGCTCATCTGTGCGAGTGCATCTGGCGTCATAGTCATTTGCATCACAAAAGCCATCAGCCCCATGATATTCCACAACAAACTGAGCGTTGCGACAAAGTAAAACCACAGTGGCGCCTTGATATTCATGGTTTTCAGCGGATTTGAGGTGGTATCCATACTCACTCCTAATAAAAACTGAAAAAAAGAGATAAAAAAGGGATGGTTAACCATCCCTTTGTTTCAGTCTAGCTCACAAATTGCACTTGTGAGTTAACCCCATATACAGGTTAACGGCGACGACGCTGCAAACCAAACAAGGACATCAGTGCTAAACCTAAATAACCTAAAGCACCGCCATCATCTTTAGGCTTTGGCTCAGGTTTTGGCGGCACTACTGGCGCAGGATAACTTAAAGCAACAATCACAGGATCATGATCCGATGCAGAAAAAGCATTTTCAGATTTAACCAGATCACCAGAGAACTTTTTACCGTATTCAAACAGGCTAGATTCCACTGAGTTGATATGCCAATCTTCAATATCCACTAAACGTTTGGCTAAGTTAGCATTGGCTAAAGCATGATCTAAGTTACCTAACTCGCCGTTATAGCTATAAGAGAAAGTGCTTGCACCGTGGGCTTTCGTGTTCAAGTTGATAAAGCCATAACCTTTTTCAATCTTGCTGCCTTGGCGTTCAAACACTTTGCCGTCGAGCGTCGTCCACGAAGCGGTCAGGATGTCACGCTCTGACTTGCTCGCATCGAAGTCGGTTAGTACACGGATAGGATCCTCCATACCATAGGCATTCATATCACCGATGATCAGTAAGTCGCCTTTCACGTCTTTTAGCGTTTCACCCAAGACTTTCGCTGCAGATACGCGGAAAGCATTACACTTGCCCTGTTGATCGGCAGGATCAACTGACTCTTCGAAGTTAACCCAATCTTCTAAACAACCTGAGCCTTTAGATTTCAAATGGTTAACGACTACGGTCAGAGACTCATCATGGATTTTAAAGGTTTGCGCTAAGCTATGACGTTGATAAGCATCATTGCCAGGGTTAGTCTCAGTTTTGCCATCTTTTGTGCGAGTCACGCTGCCAGCACTGGCGTGCTGTTCTGGAGTACCGATAACTTGTGCTGCCCCCGCTAAAGCCACTTTACCACCACGGTATAACATGCCGACAGTAATCGCATCTGTGCCAAAGTACTTGCCGTCATACTTATCAGCATCGGTGATTTCAACAAAGCTATAGGCGTTTTCAGGCGTCTGCTTGTCATTTAGTGCATCGACTAAATCCTTAATCGCACTCTTCTCACCAAAACCGTTGTTAGCAATTTCCATCAAACCGACGATATCGGCATTCATGGCGGTAATAGCGCTAACGATTTTAGTACGTTGTAGCACCATTTCTTCCAGCGTTAGAGCGCCACGGTTACTGCCTGATGGATTGGTATCGCCACCATCAACATCGTTAAAGAAGTTCAGCACGTTAAAGCTAGCCACGCGCAGATCTCCCTTAGTTGCGACACTTGGGGCTTCGGTTCTGTCATCACCACGGATAAAATCACCCGCTGTAATAGTATTAGTCGCTACTAAACGATAAGCGCCGTAGCTGTAACCAATCACACCTTGCAGGTTAGTCAGTTGATCGCCAACACGGATGTAACCCGTTTCCACATTGAAATCAGGGAAGTATGGAATAACACCATTGGCAGGCTTGTAATCGGATTCGATAAAGAGTTGGTTTTCGCGGTTAGATTTAACTAATGCCGTTGCTTCAGCAGAAAGCGCTGGATACAGCTGTGTAGGCTTCATTAAAGGCGCTTGATATGACACTAGCATGTTATTGCGACTACCCGCATAGTCAAAGCTGAAGGTACGGCTGATTTTAAGATCACTGCCCGCATCTAAGGCCACATTCATGCCTTCATAGCGCTCTAATGCTTGCGCTAAGGTTTCACCATCGGCCACATAGAAAGGCGCGGCAACAGGGACTTCACCCTTAGCGCCAACATCAAATTTCTTATCGGCTTTAATATCGATTTGAGTTAAGCCAAAGTATTCTTTCACTTTACCCTGCACACAAACTTCAACCCCAGGTTGAATCGCTTCAGGTGCCGCTTCACCTAAGAATACAAATACACCATCAGAGGTATACGGTGAGTTATCACCCTTAACTTCTTGTAAGTAAAAACCTTTAAACAAGCTTTCACCACGGGCAGTCACTACGCCACGCACTGTCACTTCGGCTTCAGATTCGAATGCCCCTGCTGGTACAAATGGGCTCGACTCGCCCGCACCTTGTACTTGATAAATAGGCACAATTGTAGCGCCAGTACAGCTAAAGAGCGGCACTTCTGGCTCAGCAGGCGTTTCTAGTGAACCTAAACCAGAGAAGGTATCTTTAGGTAATTGTTCCCACTGGGCGGCATTAAATACAGTATTCGCCACTAACGCATCTAATTTACGTTTTAAGGTAACGTCTAATCCCCAACCCGTTGGAGTCGGCACATCACCAATAATATCGATGACGGCATCATCTTTCATTAAGGCAACCGCATCACCGCCATTAAAACTTAAACTACCAGAGTAACTATCAACTCCTTGAGCAACAGTAATAGTACCGCTAGTATTTAAAATAACTTTTGTCGATTTTGCCGCAATAGTTTGACCACCTAAAGCCACCATATCCGACGCAACAGTAGCACCATCTTTATAACGAACCAGTTTATAACCCGCGAGATCAATTGCCGTATCGCCGCTGTTATACAGTTCAATCGCTTTATTATTTGAGCTACCTTCAACATATTCGGTGATCATCACATCTGCGCTTGCCATCATAGGCAAAGCCGCTGCTACAGCTAAAGAAATAGCCGTTAATTTATTAACATTATCCATATCATCAACCCCATTATTATAATATTGCCGCTAACTTCTATTAACGTGCGAGCGGATTATTTCAGAGTTGAATGCGTAAAAAAAGAGGGCAAGATCGCACATTGCCAATGTAACACATTGATGAGTAACTAATTATAGACACTTCACTGTTCACCTAACAGAACAGGATGGTAAATCAAAAGTATTAGCCATGTAAAAACAAACAGTAAGAGCAATACACATAAGCTCAAAGCATTTGGCATCCTGCTTAAATAACAATCAATATTTTAATGTGATATTTTGATGATATTATTCGGTATGCAATACCCAATAAAATATAAGGAACACGGGTCCTTAAAAGGTAATGGATATAATTAAAACTTAATTTAGCATTCATTATTTTGAAATAAACATAACAGTCAAACTGCTAAAGTGGATGATTTATACCCTTGGTTATTGCAACAGATTAATGTTGATGATGGGTATAAAAATGAAACATAGAGCCAGCCTGAGAACCAACGGCTGTAAGATAGTGAGCTAAATATTAAAACAATAATGCGAATTTTACAGACAAAAAAATACCGCTCATTTAGGAGCGGTATTTTCAATGGCGGCGTATTACACGTCGCAGCTAATCAATTACTTTTTAGCAGGTTCAGCTACTGGCGCCGCAGAAGCTTTCTCGATTGATTTCAACTCAACTTCGAAAATCAACGTAGAGTTTGGTGGAATAGTACCAGTATCACGTACGCCATAGGCTAATTCCGATGGGATCACAAACTTGTACTTAGCGCCAACAGGCATTAATTGCACGCCTTCAGTCCAACCTGGAATAACGCGATTCAAAGGGAACTTAGCTGCTTCGCCGCGTTTATAAGAACTATCAAACTCAGTACCATCAAGTAAAGTACCGACATAATCCACTTCTACAGTGTCTTCTGCGGCAGGCTTTTCACCCGTGCCTGGAGTTAATACTTCATATTGTAAGCCAGACTCAGTTGTCACTACACCAGGCTTAACCTTGTTTTCTTCAAGGAATTTTTTACCATCTTCGATATTTTTCGCAGAAATCGCTGTTGCTTGTTCCTGACGTTTATCGTTTAACTTTTTATCTAGACCTTGAAGAATGGTTTGCATTTCTTCTTCGGTTAAACTTAATTGGTCATTCAGACCATTAGTGAAACCAGTGACGATCAGAGTGCGATCAACTGGCAGGCCTAATTCTTCTTGCTCTTTGATATGGCCAGACATATAACGACCGATTGAAGCGCCTACACTGTAAGCTTCTTTTTGAGCTTCAGTCGTTAATTCAACATTTGTACTCGTAGCTGCTTTTTCTTCTTGATTACAAGCAGATAGGCCAATAATAGCCAATGCAACTAACGATAATTTATAAATCGATTTCATTAAAGCTTCCTCAGCATCCTCAAGCGGTTACAATAACCTAAGCGTGACAACTTTATACTAGTTATCTCGGTTATACCAACTAGATTCTTTATGGGTTAACAGTGATTAATGTCACTTGATCAAGTCTAAAGACAACAACTTAGGGAGCAAGTTCATGAAGAAAAATCTACTGCTGGTAATTTGCACAGTTTTTCTAATCGCTTGCCACCCCAAAGCAGAAGATATCAGTGTTCTCACGACAGAACCCAGCTATAGCGCGAGCCTATCAAGTAATGGGCAATTCGCCTTAGTTGCCACTCAAAGTAGTGGAGTTCAATGCTGGGATCTCAGTACCCACACCCTCAAATACCAATGGATACATGGCGATATTAATACTGGCGTCACAGGTACAGCGATTTCTCCCAACGGGATATTTGCAGCATCGTTAAGCCGAGATTCAGTTGCTATGTGGAAAATAGCCGACGGTAAGCCTTTGGGCTGGTGGTCCTTACCTTCATCCGGTGAAAGTGTCGCGGTAGCAGATAATGGCGCACTACTTATTGGTTTAAATGATGGTTCAGTCATGTCGCTTAATGCCGAAAAATCTGCCTTAATCAAGTTTCTTGGACATAAAGAGCGCGTCAATAGTGTAGCCCTCTCTGCTGATGGCCGATTAGCATTAACGGGGTCAAATGATATGCAGGCGATTCTCTGGCAGGCACAAACTGGCCAACCGCTTCATACGTGGACACTCGGCAGCCGTATAACCAAAGTGGCACTCAACGACAGTGGTAGTTTAAGTTTTACCAATGGCAGCACAGATGAAGCAAAAATCTGGGATAACACAAGCGGTAAGCTATTAAACAAGCTGGATATTACCCGTCGTCAAATGAACTTTTCAGCGGTGAGGTTTATCAAACAAGACAGCCAGATATTAACAGGTACGCCAGCGCGGGAAGTTATACTCTGGCAACGTGACTCGGGTAAACAAATTGAAAAATGGCAGGTTGCACTCACTAAAAACAGCCAAAATCGAGGAGCCGTTGTATACTCTGTGGCAATTCGAGATACCAATAAAGTCGTTAGTATCAGTAGCCAAGGCTTAGTTGAAACTTGGCAGAAATAGAGGTTAGCCATGCAAGGCGTACAAGCACAGATTGAAGATCTAGAAACCAAATTGGCTTTTCAAGAGCTCACAGTCGAAGAATTAAACCAAGAGGTCATCAAATTAAATCGACTGGTGGCTCACCAGCAACACCAAATTCACATGTTAATTGGTAAGTTGCAGGACATGGAACCGAGTAATATGGCGACTCAGGCTGAAGAAACGCCACCACCACATTATTAACACTGACGCTTTAGATGTTAACTTTGATTAAAAAACAGTTACTGCAAAATATCCAGGGAATGCGATGTTTAAACATTTAATGCCAAAAGAAACCCCAACTCTATTACCCATAGCGTTAGTGGGTGAACCCATTCTAAGGCAGACTGCAATCACAGTGCACCATTTCGATCCAGAGCTCGTGCATCTTGCCGAGCAAATGTCTGCCAGCATGGACGCTGCCAATGGCGTTGGTATCGCAGCCCCCCAAGTTCACAGCCCTTTAGCCTTATTTATTATGGCTTCTCGCCCTAATGAGCGTTATCCCGACGCGCCTAATATGGCGCCTGTGGTCGTGGTTAATCCGCAAATCATTAATGCATCAAGCGAGTTGGTCAGCGGAGAAGAAGGCTGCTTATCTGTACCGGGGCAAAGATTTACGATGCAAAGACATCAAGCCATTGAAGTACGCTATCAAAATTTACAAGGCGAGTGGCAACAAACCGAATTAACGGGCTTTATTGCACGGATTTTTCAACATGAATTTGATCACCTTCAAGGGATCACATTACTCGAGCGTTCACTTATGCCAGAACAGACTCAGGCGATTTCAGCCCAATCCATCAAAAAAGGTGAAGCGCAATAATGAAACTGTCCTTCGTTACACCTTTTTCTCGCGCATTTATTGCACCAACCTTGGCAATGGGATTGGTTTTAAACTTATCGGGCTGCGCTTATAACAGTATTTTCATTAATTATCCTGCGCAGATCGAACCACTCAAACAAGAGCTTAATAGTGCGACTCCCATGGCCGATATCGACAAACTTGCCAGTAATATCAATGGCAATGACGGCTTACTCTATGCCCAAGAAGCGGGACGTATTGCTCAAGTCGCTGGCGATTTTGCTGCCAGTAAAAAATATTATCAGCAAGCAGTAGATGCTTATACCGCCTTTGATGATAAGGCCAAAGTCAGCGTTAGTGACATTGGCGCAACAGCCAGCAGCTTAGTGTTAAACGACAATGCGATTCCGTACCGAGGCCCAGGGTATGAACGCATCATGCTGCACCAATACCAAGCTCTTAACTATTTGTTTAGTGGCGACTATCAGGGGGCTCTAGTCGAAGTTCGTCGCAGTAACGAACTACAGAGCAGCGAGCAAGAACGCTATCAAAAATCACAAAAGTCAGTTCAAGCCATGGCAAACGGCACCATAGATGCCGAGGTTAATAAACTAGGACAAGCCGCGGGCACAGTCACCAGTTCTTTCTTAAACGCTTACAGTTATTATACGACTGGCGTACTGCACGAAGTGCTGGGTGAGCCGAACGATGCCTATATCGATTATCGTAAAGCAGCACAAATCACTCCAGATAACACCTATTTACAACAAGATCTGGTCCGTCTCGCCAAGCAACTCGGCATGCCACAGTATGATGAGTTTAAGCGCCGTTGGGGCGATGCTAAATTGCCCAACCCCAAAGATGGCCAAGTAATTTTGATGGTCGAGCGCGGCTTTGCGCCAGCAAAACAAGCTCTCACTGTACCTTTTACTATCCATGGTAACTGGCAGACAGTGTCACTCGCTACCTACATGCCAAACAATACTTTTGTGCCAGAGACGCAAGTGCAAGGTTTAGGTACAGTGCTGAAAACTGAACCTATTGCCAATATCGATGCCTTAGCCATCACAGCACTCAAGGAAGATCTGCCCGCGACTCTAGTTCGTCAAGTCGCTAGGGTCTATGCTAAATCTGAGATGGCCTATCAGATTGAGAAGAGTGGCAAACCAGGGAACAATGCTGCCGATATTGGCAGTATAGCGATGCAGATTTTTAACGTAGTAACAGAACAAGCGGATCGTCGTAGTTGGCTGACGCTCCCTAAACAAGCACAGATCGGGCGGCGTTATTTGAGTGCAGGTGAATACACTTTGCAGTTAGACAAAGCGCCACCGGCTAAAATTGATGTTGCAGCAGGCAAAACCACCTTAGTCTGGGCAATTGATACTGGTAATTACACCCGAATTTATTCAATAATCATTTAGCCTAGCGGTTGTGGTATTTGAATAAGACGTGTGTCATTAAGTTTATACAATCACAAAATGGAACTGACTATGAAACAATTTAAACTGATTTTTGTACTGGCTGCCGTTATGGGTCTAGCTGCATGTCAATCTAAAGTCGAATATGGCGATGCCACAGAAGTTGAAACCGTCAATGAGAACTTTGGCTCAACGGATCTACAAGCTATTGCAGCCAAGATGGTGGATAGCATGATGACTTTCCCTCCTATCGTGGCAATAACTGCCAATGACCGCCCGATTTTATTTGTTGACAGCATCAAAAACAAAACCTCAGAACATATCGACACTGAGTCTGTCACTGACTCTATCAGTAACAAATTATTGCGCTCAGGCAAGTTCCGTTTTATCGACATGACTAAAGTAGATTCAGTCCGTAAACAACTGGATTACCAAAACAACACTGGCATGGTTGACCCATCAACCGCCATCAAGTTTGGTCGTCAAATTGGCGCTCAATACATGTTATATGGCAATTTATCTAGCATAGTGAAGCAAGACGGTAGCACTAAAGACGTCTACTATAAGATGACAATGCGTTTAATGGATTTAGAAACAGGCCTTATCGAATGGTCTGATGAAAAAGAAATCCGTAAGATGAAGTCTAAGTCTTTCTTAGGCATGTAATTGTCCTATTGGCACTTAATTCTGCCAAACAGTAATCTCAAGAAGCCAGCGTTAACGCTGGCTTCTTTTTACATTTTTAACATTGGTAATCCAAGGTAAATAAGGTAGTGTACTCGGCCAAAATACACTGCGATGATGATGCTCAAAATTGGCGCTGGCGCGAGGGATAATTTGCCACAAAGGCAAACCTACACACACGATATTGAATGCAAACATCCAAGCAGAAAACAAAACAAATCGTTGAAGGATTTAAGTTGTGAACTTGTTTAAAGCCAGTCTCGTTGCCCTTACCTGCGGCACATTAATGTCGTGTGCAACCCAAAGTACACTCAATACAGGTCCACGTGATGCTAGCGCTTATATTAGCCAATATCAGGCTGCGCTTCGCTCGCAGGTCATCTCCGATATTCACTATGACTTGGATTTTCAGCTCACAGGGGATGCCGAGTTTTCCGCCACCTCCAAAGTGACATTTCAATTAAGTGAAGTGCCAAAACAACTGAGCTTAGATTTAAACAAGGCGCAGATAAAACGCTTTATCATCAACGGTACCGCCGTATACCCCAATTACAATGGCGCTTACATCAGCTTAAATACGCGTTTGCTCACCTCAGGTGAAAATACCATTGAAGTGCAATTTAGCCGTGCCCACAGCACCAATGGTGAAGGTTTACACCGTTTTAAAGATCCAATCGATGGCAAGGTCTACCTCTACTCTCATTTTGAACCCGCTGCAGCTCAGCAGATGTTCGCAGTATTCGACCAACCGGATCTCAAGGCTAACTATCAAATTACGGTAACAGCACCCAAAGACTGGCAAGTCATTAGCTCAATGCGTGAAAGCCAAATCACCCCAGCAGGTGCTTACAATCGTTGGACTTTCCCACAAACACCTAAGCTAAGCCCATATAACTTTTCGATGCACGCGGGCCCTTATCACATGTGGCAAGACAACTCAGGCCGCTATCCTATGCGCCTGTTCGCCCGTCAATCCGTTGCAAATCAAGTCACGGAGCAAGATTGGTTTACCTATACGAAACAAGGGTTAACTTTTTTCGATAATTACTTTGGTATTCCTTACCCTTTTAAGAAATACGATCAAATTCTAGTGCCAGACTTCCTTTATGGCGCGATGGAAAACGCGGGCGCAGTGACCTTTTCCGAAGATATCTTCCTTCATAAAGCGGCTATGACAGCGGATCAGAAGCAAAATCTTGCGGGCGTGATCATGCACGAAATGGCGCACCAGTGGTTTGGCGATCTCGTCACCATGAAATGGTGGAACGGCTTGTGGTTAAATGAAAGTTTTGCTTCATTTATGGGTACACTTGCGACTCAAGAAGCCACAGAGTTCACTAATGCTTGGCGTACCTTCTACGCTAAAGGCAAGCAAAAAGCCTATGAGCAAGACAGCTTAGTCACCACGCACCCCATTGAAGTACCCGTAGCAACAACCCAGAACGCCTTCGACAATATCGATGCTATCACTTACCAAAAAGGCGCATCAACGCTGAAACAATTACGCCATTTACTCGGCGACATGGTGTTTCGTCGTGGCGTCAGTAACTATTTAAAACAATACAGTTATCAAAACGCTGAGTTAGACGATTTTATCAATAGCCTAGGGAAAGCCGCTGGCCGCGATTTAAGTGCATGGACTCAAGAATGGCTCTACAGCGCGGGCGTTAACACCATTAAGGCGGAATATCGTTGTGAGGGTAACCGAATCAGCGAATTTAGCCTACGACAGCTCCCTGCAAGCGCAGAACTACCCACATTACGTGAACAAAAAGTCCAAGTGGCTCTATTTACCCAAGGTCGTTTTGATCTGCGAAATGACATTACAGTGCCAGTGACTTACAAAGGCGAGCGTACCGAAGTTAAACAACTGATTGGTGAGCGCTGCCCAGACCTAGTCTATCCAAACTTTGATGATTGGGGCTTTGTGAAAGTCGAGCTTGATGACAAGTCATTTAATACCGCAAAACAACAACTGAGTAATATTTCCGATCCACTACTGAGATCTATGCTATGGCAAAGTCTGTGGGACAGCGTCCGCGAAGGTAAATTGAGCTTAGATCAATACCTAAGCACAGTGTTTGTTAACGCGCCTGCTGAGACGGACTACACAATTGTTGGTCAGATCATCGATAGCATGTTGCGCTCGAAGGAATATCTCGCGCAGATCGCCCCTATTCAGCAAAACTACGCTGAAAATGCAATTAAAGGCTTAAGCCAAATGAGTCTGAGAAAAGCAATGGAAAATAAAGGCGATAATGACTTCCAACGGATCTGGTTCAATGCGTATGTCAGTTTAGCAAGCGACAGAGATTCACTGCGTCATTTAGCACAACTCATTGACGGTGAAACAAAAATTAAGGGATTAACCTTAGATCAAGATTTACGATGGGCAATCATTACCCAGCTTAATCGCTATGATTTTCCTAACGCGCTGCAGCGCTTAACCAAAGAAGCTGCCAAGGATAATTCAGACTCTGGTGAAAAAGCGGCACTTGCGGCACAAGTGATCCGCCCTGAAGCGGCCGCAAAACGTCGTTGGTTAAGTAAAGTCCATCTAGACAGCCTGCCTTTCTCCAAACAGCGGATTATTATGCAAAATCTTTATCCTGCTGAGCAAAAACTATTAAGCGCAGCTACAGCGGAAGAGCGTCTGGCGAGCTTAATGGATATGGACAAAAAAGGGCCAGTATTTATGCGTAATTATAGCCATTTCCTCATCCCAACCGATTGTAATTACACTAGCATAGCGGCATTGGACAAAGTACTTGATCGCCAAACTGGGCTATCTAACCTTACCCGCCGTAATCTACTGGAAACCCGTCAAATAGAGCAGCGTTGTGTGCTGATCAAAAATAAGATGACCCACTAATATTTAGGTCATTTTAAAATGAACAAGGGGCTCCTAGGAGTCCCTTTTTTATGTTCTGTTACAGATGAGTCTTAAACTTGAACCAGCACACAAGATGTTACCCGCGCGAAATTAAGCTCACTAACCTTTGATATAAACAAGCCAGCATTCTGAATAATGAATTAATCACACTCACAACCAGTGACCTATTTAATTAAATTGTTAGCTTGAGCTTATGTATTTTAACGGCTTACTGACGATAACTAACCTGAGATCGGTTTAACTAGCCATAACTGTAATAGCATTAAACTCCGCATTAGTGAGGTTCAGTTGTGGCTTATTGTCTTTCAATTGATAGGCGATGAGTCCCGCAATCATATTGAGCATAAAACCATGCACGCTGCGGTGTCTTGAGTGCTCTATTTGAGAGATATTTTTTAACTGGTCGTTGATGGTTTCTATGATAAAACGTCTCGACAGCATCGCTCTATCCCACAACGACATTGCCTTCGC
>NZ_JAKKRN010000090.1:0-789 GCF_025654245.1 Shewanella sp. SM29 | reverse complement strand
TGATTTCTTTTCCTAAGGGTACTTAGATGTTTCAGTTCCCCTCGTTCGCCTCGCAACACTATGTATTCATGTTGCGATAACAGCTTATGCTGCTGGGTTCCCCCATTCGGACATCGTTAGCTCAAATGCTTGTTACTAGCTCGCCAACGCTTTTCGCAAGTTACTACGTCCTTCATCGCCTCTGACTGCCAAGGCATCCACCGTATACGCTTAGTCGCTTAACCATACAACCCAAATGAGTTTCACTCACCTGMGYCGCATTGCGACCAGCTTGGTTTTACTTGTCTCACTTCTGACCAAAGAAGTGGACGCGCCTTAGACGTAAACTATTCAATAAAGAATAATTTACTTTTGAATATTCAAGACACTTAATAAAGTGTTTGAGAACTCATGTTCAATGCTTTCGCATTAAACGTTTTGTAATTAATCACATGACAGACTCATGCAATTAAATACTATCAGCTTTCCAAATTGTTAAAGAGCGGGCTTAAAAAAGCCAAAGATAATTTTTAAGTTTATCTTTGGCATCTCTATCCATAGTGCATATGCCTTATTACTTTGCAATAAAGTCAGAATAAGGTGTAAATGGTGGAGCTATGCGGGATCGAACCGCAGACCTCCTGCGTGCAAGGCAGGCGCTCTCCCAGCTGAGCTATAGCCCCATTTACATGCAGTGCGAGTAAGTAAGATGTTCCAAACCTCTAAAAGGATTGGTTTGCCAAATCGAGTTATCCGCGGCAAATTAACGCGACGTTTAGTTCACTAAACGAGTGTTAATTTAACAAAGGA
>NZ_JAKKRN010000089.1:0-811 GCF_025654245.1 Shewanella sp. SM29 | reverse complement strand
AACTCGACTCCATGAAGTCGGAATCGCTAGTAATCGTGGATCAGAATGCCACGGTGAATACGTTCCCGGGCCTTGTACACACCGCCCGTCACACCATGGGAGTGGGCTGCAAAAGAAGTGGGTAGCTTAACCTTCGGGGGGGCGCTCACCACTTTGTGGTTCATGACTGGGGTGAAGTCGTAACAAGGTAGCCCTAGGGGAACCTGGGGCTGGATCACCTCCTTACCTATACGACTAACTTAATGTTTGCTGAGTGTTCACACAGATTGCTTGTTTAGCTTCTCTTAGGAGAAGTCAGAGCTGAATGCGCCGCTAGCCGGTACGCATTGTTCTTTAACAATTTGGAAAGCTGATAGTATTTAATTGCATGAGTCTGTCATGTAATTAATTACAAAACGTTTAATGCGAAAGCATTGAACATGAGTTCTCAAACACTTTATTAAGTGTCTTGAATATTCAATAGTAAATTATGCTTAGTGGCATAGTTTACGTCTAAGGCGCGTCCACTTCTTTGGTCAGAAGTGAGACAAGTAAAACCAAGCTGGTCGCAATGCGGCGCAGATGAGTGAAACTCATTTGGGTTGTATGGTTAAGCGACTAAGCGTATACGGTGGATGCCTTGGCAGTCAGAGGCGATGAAGGACGTAGTAACTTGCGAAAAGCGTTGGCGAGCTAGTAACAAGCATTTGAGCTAACGATGTCCGAATGGGGGAACCCAGCAGCATAAGCTGTTATCGCAACATGAATACATAGTGTTGCGAGGCGAACGAGGGGAACTGAAACATCTAAGTACCCTTAGGAAAAGAAATCA
>NZ_JAKKRN010000088.1:0-823 GCF_025654245.1 Shewanella sp. SM29 | reverse complement strand
CGATGGTACACGCAAGCGTCAACGCCCTGGCCGTATGACGATGAGCGAAGTGATGACCATCATCATACTTTTTCAGATGTCTCACCACCGTGATTTCAAGAACTTCTACATCGGCTATCTGGCCCATTTCTACAAATCCGCTTTTCCTAATTTACTCAGCTATACCCGCTTTCTTGAGGTGATGCCCACTGCTTTAGTGCCGCTTTGCAGTTACTTTGCCAGCCTCAAGAGTGACCCCACTGGCATCGAATTTGTTGATTCAACCTGCATCAAAGTGTGTCATAACCTACGTATTCATCGCCATAAAACCTTGGCGGGACTGGCGTGCAGAGGTAAAGGCACCATGGGGTGGTTCTATGGCTTTAAGCTGCATTTGATTGTGAATCATCAAGGCGGAATAGTGGCGGCCAAAGTGACCCCAGCGAATGTACATGACACAAAACTGGTGAACGAGATGGTGCACAGTGACATGAATAAACTCTATGCAGATAAAGGGTATATCAGTAAAGCACTGTCCAGTGAATTGCTGGAGAAAGGCATCACACTGGTGACAAACGTGCGTAAGAATATGAAAGTAAAAGCGATGTCGTTGTGGGATAGAGCGATGCTGTCTAGACGTTTCATCATAGAAACCATCAACGACCAGTTAAAAAACATCTCTCAAATAGAGCACTCTAGACACCGCAGCGTACATGGTTTTATGCTCAACATGATTGCGGGACTCATCGCCTATCAATTGAAAGACAATAAGCCACAACTGAACATCACTAACGCAGAGTTTAATGCTATTACAGTTATGGCTAGTTAAACCGATCTCAGGTTA
>NZ_JAKKRN010000087.1:0-837 GCF_025654245.1 Shewanella sp. SM29 | reverse complement strand
ACCACCTCAATAAGTGCTATCAAGCGTGGACACCCCCATATGATAAAAGTGACCCACAAGAGGCCATATATATCGTGTGATACAGACAGGTTTTATTTCGGATATTATTCAAATCTCGACTGTTATTGCCATCCCGAAGATATGCATAAAGTGTTGTCGCTACTGATGAAGCAATTACCGGGGTCGGAACTCTTTTTATTGAAAAATGAACGAATAGTTGGCCTCTCTAAAGTTGGCACCCGTGACGGCAAACTAGCCCAACTATCAGATTTTACCCCTGACAATACCCTGCCCAGTTAACGTTTTTTCTCGCGCCTGTTATTGGCGCGAGATTCGGTGTCCATCAGTGGCAGTTTTACCACCAAGATGCTGACAGGTCTGTTTGTGCTAGGGTGACGCCAATTACGGCCATTATCTGGATATAGGCTAACAGACCTTTAGCGGCGAGGTCGTCAAGAGCGAGAAGACATTAAGTACGAGCCGTGTGGGTAGGTTAACGATGACCATGCAGTACCGTGGGCACAGCAAAGGAATAGCTATATGAATAAGAGATCAGCGCCGCAGCAGTCGGCGTCGACAGAGCATGACACACAACCGTTGAACGACAGCCGGTATGAAGATTTGCCACGCAGTGAGTTCCTGCAATTACCCCAAGAGGAGCAAGACCGGCTCAATAAGCTACGTCAGCAGCGGGTGCGTGAGGCGCCCACCCTCTATGAGTGGGATATTAAGGTAGCGACCGTGTATGCCATGGGGTGGCTCGTTGTCATTATTCCCTGCGGTATAATGGTGCTGATTGGCTTGGTGGCACACTGGTATGAGTCTGACCAATGGTAT
>NZ_JAKKRN010000086.1:0-863 GCF_025654245.1 Shewanella sp. SM29 | reverse complement strand
GCCCAATTAGTCCTCGATAAAAACCATAGCATCATCGAAGCTGCAAAGGCGATGAACGTAGGTAAATCCACTATGGATAAATGGGTGAGACAGTTAAAACTAGAACGCCAGGGTGGCACACCAAAAGCATCTCCGATTACCCCTGAACAAATTGAAATCCGTGAACTGAAGAAGCAAATAGCTCGTCTTGAGGAGCACAATCTTATCCTAAAAAAGGCTACCGCTCTCTTGATGTCAGACTCGATGAACAATTTACGCTAATCAGCGCACTCAAGCAGAGCCACTCTATTCTCACAATTTGTAATGCATTCAAAGTGCATCGAAGTAGCTATAAGTATTGGCTAAAAAGAAAAGAACATATTGATGCAGACTTGACTATTTTATGCAGTGAAGTGAAGGCCGCACATCATATTAGTCATGGCTCTGCCGGTGCGCGAACGATAGCGCAATTAGTGACTAATAAAGGGATTGGTCTCAGTCGTTATCGAGCCCGTAATCTAATGAAAAAGCTTGGGTTATTAAGCTGTCAGCAGCCTAAGCATTCTTATCGGAAAGCGACACAAGAGCATGTTGCAATCCCCAATACGCTTAATCGACAGTTTGCAGTAACTCAACCAGATCAAGTGTGGTGTGGCGACGTGACATATGTTTGGGTCGGTAATCGTTGGGCCTATCTAGCCGTTGTTCTTGACTTATTTTCCCGCAAGCCTATTGGATGGGCCTTGTCATTATCACCAGATAGTGCGCTGACCTGTAAAGCTTTGAAAATGGCATTTGAGTTAAGGGGTAAGCCTGAGAATGTGATATATCACAGCGATCAAGGTTCGCATTACACAAGCTTGAAATTCAGACAATTAATATGG
>NZ_JAKKRN010000085.1:0-865 GCF_025654245.1 Shewanella sp. SM29 | reverse complement strand
TGCGGTAATATGGGGGTAAAGACAAAGACGCTGTGATTAGTGTAGAACGCTGCTAATCTAAACATGTCGGAGATCTTCTCTAAAAGCGTCATTGCTAGGAATAATCGATGGAAAAAGAATCTCTTGAGTCTGTTTACCCCTTTTTAACCGAAGCCTTACGGCTAAGCGAGAATGGCCTCGCTGTTTTGGACAAGCACAATCATTTTATCTTTTATAACCATACCTTTGCGAAAATGTTTGGTTTTGTTGWTCAAGACATGGCTGGCCGGCATTTTGACGACATGATGCACTTTGCCTTTACCCATAAGCAAGGGCCTAAAATTGATCATGAAACCATAGAGGAATGGCTTGAACTTATTCATGCGAATCAACGTAAATCAGCTTTTCGACGTTTTGAAGTGGATCTGGTCGACGGTAGCTGGTTGCAACTTTCTGAGCAGGTTTATCACAATGGCGATATGGTSATTGTTTGCACCGATATTACCCMGTTAAAACAGGTCGAATTTGCCCTAAGGAATGCGCAGACTGAGTTGAATCGACTCGCACTCACCGATGAATTAACCGGTATTGCTAATCGACGGCATTTTTTCCAGCAGTTAGAGCATGAAATCAAACGCTTGAGTCGTCTACAGTTACCTTTGTGCCTTGTCATGATGGATATCGATTATTTTAAACTCGTTAATGATCGCTATGGGCATCAAGTGGGTGACAAGATACTGCAGCATTTTACCCAATTTATCAGTGCTCGCACGCGCCCATACGATATCTTTGGTCGCTTCGGCGGTGAGGAATTTGCGCTATTACTGCCAGAAACGTCGGTCGATGTCGCGCAGAAAATTGTGACGCGTATGATGTTAGCGCTTGC
>NZ_JAKKRN010000084.1:0-888 GCF_025654245.1 Shewanella sp. SM29 | reverse complement strand
TCTACAGACGGTCCAATGCCACAGACTCGTGAGCACATCCTGCTTTCTCGTCAGGTTGGCGTACCTTTCATCATCGTGTTCATGAACAAATGTGACATGGTAGATGACGAAGAGTTACTGGAATTGGTTGAAATGGAAGTGCGTGAACTTCTGTCAGAATACGATTTCCCAGGTGATGATTTACCAGTAATCCAAGGTTCAGCTCTGAAGGCCCTAGAAGGTCAACCAGAGTGGGAAGCTAAGATCCTTGAATTAGCCGCWGCACTGGATTCTTACATTCCAGAACCACAACGTGAYATCGATAAGCCGTTCCTACTGCCAATCGAAGACGTATTCTCAATTTCAGGCCGTGGTACAGTAGTTACTGGTCGTGTTGAGCGTGGTATTGTTAAAGTGGGTGACGAAGTTGAAATCGTTGGTGTTCGCACAACGACTAAAACAACGTGTACTGGTGTAGAAATGTTCCGTAAACTGCTTGACGAAGGTCGTGCAGGYGAGAACTGTGGTGTGTTATTACGTGGTACTAAGCGTGATGACGTAGAACGTGGTCAAGTATTGGCTAAACCAGGTTCAATCAACCCACACACGACTTTTGAATCAGAAGTTTATGTTCTGTCAAAAGAAGAAGGCGGACGTCATACTCCATTCTTCAAAGGCTACCGTCCACAGTTCTACTTCCGTACAACTGACGTAACCGGTACTATCGAACTGCCAGAAGGCGTAGAGATGGTAATGCCTGGCGACAACATCAAAATGGTAGTGACTCTGATTTGCCCAATCGCGATGGACGAAGGTTTACGCTTCGCAATCCGTGAAGGTGGTCGTACAGTTGGTGCTGGTGTAGTAGCTAAAATCATCGCTTAATTGCGATAGAAATTAGTTTGAAAA
>NZ_JAKKRN010000083.1:0-916 GCF_025654245.1 Shewanella sp. SM29 | reverse complement strand
GATACCATAGCTCGATAGCAGCCTACCGAATTGCTTACTGGTATATTGCGAGCCTAGGTCACTGTGAAATACCAACCCTCGCGCTGGTTAGCGCAGGTTGTAGGCTTTCATTAATGCCTTAGATATCAAATCTGTGGTCATGCGTTTGTCTATGTGCCATCCCACAATCCGGCGTGAATATAAATCCATCACCACAGCTAAATACATCCAGCCCTCACCCGTCTTTAAATAGGTCACGTCACCCGCCCAGACCTCATTAGCCGATACTGGATTAAAGTTCATATTTAACAGGTTATCAGCCACTGCATCTGAGTGTTTTCGCTGCGTAGTTACCTTGTAAGCGCGTCGTTGGGTTGCTTTGAGTCGAAGGCGGTGCATAATTTTACGAACGACATAGCGACCAACCTGGTAGCCTTCCTTGCGCAATTTCTTCACCATTTCACGATTCCCTAAGCTGCCTCGACTTTGCTTAAATAGCTGTCGAACAAG
The DNA here is from genome assembly GCF_025654245.1 of Shewanella sp. SM29. Lineage (NCBI taxonomy): Bacteria > Pseudomonadati > Pseudomonadota > Gammaproteobacteria > Alteromonadales > Shewanellaceae > Shewanella > Shewanella sp. SM29. The sequence continues at coordinate 427 of NZ_JAKKRN010000083.1, read as the reverse complement.
GCGATAAAGCTTCAGTGTTTCAAGGCTTATCACGTTTGCAGGGCGTTTATGCCAATCGTAATAGCCTGACTTACTGACACTCATTACTCGACATAACAGTGCTATGGGAAACAGGTGAGATTGCAGTTTGATGAAACGAAATCTTACATCATTTCTCTCGCAAAGAAGGCGCTTGCCTTTTTTAGAATTTCTTTCTCCATGCGTAATTCTTTGTTTTCTCTACGCAATCGCTTCAACTCATCACGCTCAGGCTCTTCTAAGGTGATGCCTTGTTGCAGGGCTTCGTGTTTTTCCTTCCAGTTGTAAAGCAGGCTCGTGCTAACTCCAAGAGACTTTGCCGCATCGGCAACGCTATAACCTTGTTCTAGCACCATCAAGACAGCTTCATCTTTAAATGCCTGGGGATAACTCTTATGTGATTTCTTCA
>NZ_JAKKRN010000082.1:0-999 GCF_025654245.1 Shewanella sp. SM29 | reverse complement strand
TAACCTGAGATCGGTTTAACTAGCCATAACTGTAATAGCATTAAACTCCGCATTAGTGAGGTTCAGTTGTGGCTTATTGTCTTTCAATTGATAGGCGATGAGTCCCGCAATCATATTGAGCATAAAACCATGCACGCTGCGGTGTCTTGAGTGCTCTATTTGAGAGATATTTTTTAACTGGTCGTTGATGGTTTCTATGATAAAACGTCTCGACAGCATCGCTCTATCCCACAACGACATTGCCTTCGCTTTCATATTCTTACGCACGTTCGTCACCAACTTCACGCCTTTCTCAAGCAATTCACTGGACAGCGCTTTACTGATATACCCTTTATCTGCATAGAGTTTATTCATGTCACTGTGCACCATCTCATTCACCGGTTTTGTGTCATGTACATTCGCTGGGGTCACTTTGGCCGCCACTATTCCGCCTTGATGATTCACAATCAAATGCAGCTTAAAGCCATAGAACCAACCCATGGTGCCTTTACCTCTGCACGCCAGCCCCGCCAAGGTTTTATGGCGATGAATACGTAGGTTATGACACACTTTGATGCTGGTTGAATCTACAAATTCGATGCCAGTGGGGTCACTCTTGAGGCTGGCAAAGTAGCTGCAAAGCGGCACTAAAGCAGTGGGCATCACCTCAAGAAAGCGGGTATAGCTGAGTAAATTGGGAAAAGCGGATTTGTAGAAATGAGCCAGATAGCCGATGTAGAAGTTCTTGAAATCACGGTGGTGGGACATCTGAAAAAGTAAGATGATGGTCATCACTTCGCTCATCGTCATACGGCCAGCGCGATGACGCTTGCGTGTACCATCGRTTAACAGCGTTTTTTCCCATTCTGGAATRAAAACAGCGCAAAAATCATCGACATCGCAAAACACTTCCACTAATTTATGCATAGGCCCTCCGGTGTGATGGGGTTTCTCTTGGTCGAAAGATCCGATCACTTGGAGGGCTATTAGTTCAACATTTCTTATCCCGAGTTCAGGTTA
>NZ_JAKKRN010000081.1:0-1026 GCF_025654245.1 Shewanella sp. SM29 | reverse complement strand
GTTCGTCCATATAAGAAACTTACTGATAGGCTATTATTTGTTAGTTATAGCCTATCAGATATTATTTCGACAGATAGCCAAAATTGGAGAATAATATGTCTCACGTAAGTACAAATAATTGGATGAGTGCACTAAATAAAAGTTTAACATTAGACAAAATTTCTATACCTGGCACACATGACTCAGGTACAGAAAAGGCCCCCCCAATAGGCGCCAGAACGCAAAACTTTGATATTTATACCCAGCTAAATGATGGCATTCGTTTTCTAGACATTCGAGTCACAGCAAACGGTTCAAAATCYGATCCTCTAAATATTTATCACGGTATCATCAGCTGTGATATTTCTCTAGGCGATGTGCTTAATGATTGTCTCCGTTTTCTTTCCGAAAACCCAAGTGAAAYAATTGTAATGTTAATGAATGCAGCAACAAGCAGCGTTGAAGGCGTACAAGAGAAGTTCGATGATTACGTTGCGCAAGAGAAATATCGAAATTTGTTTTATTTGGGAGCTAGAATACCAACATTGCAGCAATCTCAAAGTAAGATTGTCTTGCTAAGGCGCTTTTCTGGCTGCTCAGGTATAGATTTATCACATGGTTGGAAGGTTGATGAAACTTTTGCGTTAACAACACCTGAAAACCAGATTTTTGAAATTGAAGATCAATATAAAGAGCATGATACTCATAAGAAAATGGCGGCAGTTGAATCTTCAATTAATCGCGCCATACAGACCCCTAATGATGGTGTCATGCACATTACTTACAATAGTATCTCTCAAGGTGGGCATACTCCCTATCAATACTGTTGGGGCGGCGGGCTAGGTAAAGTCGAGCCCATGATGAATCCAGGGCTTACTGAATTCTTACAGCGTAAACAAAAAGGAGACCGGCTCGGTATTGTCGTTTTAGATTTTTATAATAATGAATTGAGTAATATAGATAATAGGAATGCAGAGCTTATTATTAATACCAACTCTGATGTAATATTAAAAATCTAGGGTCTGTTGATCTTTCTAGAGTGTTTTT
>NZ_JAKKRN010000009.1:0-160716 GCF_025654245.1 Shewanella sp. SM29 | reverse complement strand
TTTTGATTATTGTCTACATATTTCAATAAAAAAGATAAAATATTTTTGTATACAGAAATCAAATAAAAAGGGTATGCCAAATGACATACCCTGAAAGAACCGCGCACAATGAACTTTATGTTACGGTCAAAAATCAGCTAGAACGATTCTCGTACCTCACCCACGTCCCGCGCTAATTTTTGTCGGTTTGTGCTGCGCATTATACAAACCGCAGTACCTCAACATAATGTTGAGTCTTATTGTGCGCAGCTCTGTATCTAATCACTCTATGCCTTTCAAATGGTCGATTGGTTTGTTGAACGCACTCTCATGACGTTCAATTTGGCTTGTGTGCAAATATTGCGATGTAGTGTCGATACTTTCGTGGCCAGCGTCGGCTTGTACATGGGATAACGGTCTGCGGTTGATATTGATATCGTGCGTAATGCCGGTGTGACGAATATTGTGGGCAGTAAGTTTGCGCATCTGCGCCGCATCTTGTGTAAAGCCATCGATTTCTATACGTTCTGCAGCCAGATTAATTATTTTTTGAATTTCGTCGCGAACATGACGAATGCCTAGATTGGCATTGAGGATACCAACATCTCGGCCGCGTCCAGCAGCTTTATGCCGTACAAACAAAGGATGATTTTCGTTTGGTCCTGGATAATCCGTTAATCCTAAAAACTGACGATATTTGACTAATGCATCGAGCAAAGCTTTTGAAATCGCAACACTGCGTCTTTTACCACCTTTACTCAACGGAATATGAAAACTCCAGATGCCCGTTTGCTGATTACGTTTAAACTGGTTCATCACCGGCGAATAACCCGCACGTGCAGACACATCTGAAATGCGTAAATAACAGCAATAAATCAATATAACGAGGAATAAACTTCTTTGATGTAACTCAGGAAATTCTTCTGCTAGTCCAGTAACGGTCGCCATAATATATGACCACTGTAATTCAGTAAATGCGAGACTATTTTCATCTTCATGACTTTGACGCTGATATTGCCTGTTTGCTGCAAATCGACTGTGATTAAGCCAGATTTGAGCAGGATTCCGCTCACAATATTCTTCACTTGTCAGATACGAATAAAACGAAGACAAAATGGCCATTTTTGTTTTTAACGCATTATCGCTTAACACATAAGGCTGGATTTGCCCGAGTTGTTTTTTGCCGACAAATGGTCGCCATTGCGAGTTTGGAACCCGTTCATCATGCAGTTTATCGTACTTAAACTGTGGCACATTAAAATAACCGATCAGTGCTATCGGCGGTGCTTGGCAATAATCAACGTAACGGCTCATGTCTTTGCGCGTAACTTGAATGGGAGACATTGAAACTACATCAAAACACCAATGCAGAAACGTAGTGAGTTCACTGCGATAAGCTTTATAGTTGTTTTCGTTATGCTTTTGCTCAAATAGCCAATCACTGGCATGCTCGATGACTAAGCCCGCATCAACCACCTTTTTCATGCTAATTTGGGTGATATATTGGTTAACAATACTATTGCCAACTTGTATGAATTCAAATGAGTCAAATAACGGGATTACTGGAGGAAGTTGCATATTACATCTGAATTATAAGAGTTTCTTGTATGATAATACTTAAACGCAAATGCCGATAATGTTATTTATCGGCATCAAGATATGTCAGATTTTTAGCGCAACTTGAAAATGAACATTGCTGACAAGTAATACGCTTTTTGCAACAGATCAAGCATAGCTGCCACACTTGCTGTTTCGATTGGCTATCTAAGCACGTGAAGTCAGATGCGCAGATGTGTCCATCATGTATCAGCTGTGCCAATTTATGCGCTGAAATTGATAAGTTAATTCGATTAGTCATGCCCTTTCCCTCCCTATCATTATTTGATAGTAATAGAATACACAAATGAGAATCGTTATCAACAACGTAATTTAAGGATTGCCACTCATCTCGCTATTTTATGCAAGATTTTGCACCGCTTTGAAATGTGTCTACTACACTGATTATGTGATCATTATTTTTACTTGAATGAGGTATCGGATGCTGATTGATCTTGCAAAGAAAAACCCTCTTTTTTCCGGTAAAAAGTCTACCGAGACAACAGAGTCTGGTATTCCTTGGAAGGTATTAGTGGTCGATGATGAACCTGATGTTCATACCGTCACTAAGCTTGCCCTCTCCCGCTTTAAACTTGATGGCCGTGCCCTCACCTTTATCAATGCTTATAGTGCCGAACAAGCAAAAGAATTACTCAATCAAGAACATGACATCGCCATTGCCTTTATTGATGTTGTCATGGAAAGTGACCATGCAGGGTTAGAACTAGTAAAGTGGATCCGTGAAGAATTACTGAATAAAACCACTCGATTGATCTTACGTACAGGCCAGCCAGGGCAAGCACCAGAAGAAGACGTTATCGTCAATTACGATATTAATGATTACAAAGCAAAAGCTGAACTCGATTCCCGTAAGCTGATGACCAGCGTCTACTCAGCCCTTCGCTCTTATCGCGATATCATGGAAATCGAGCAAGCAAGGCGCACCCAAATAAATCACCGTAAGGGCTTAGAAAGAGTACTAGAAGCCACCTCAGGATTATTTGAACTGCGCACCCTGCATAAATTCGCCGATGGACTGCTTACTCAAGTCGCCACCCTGCTCAATCTGGATTCAGAAACCCTACTGCTAACGTGCAATGCCATTGATGCGATCAGCGGTCATCTTGATCCCGTAAATATTGAGATCCTCGCGGGCACAGGCCAGTTTTCCAATAAAAACCATATTACTCAATTGCCAGAGCATATCGACCGCTTACTGCGCAATGCGCTCACGCAAAAACGTTGCCTTTATGAAGACAATTGTTTTGTCGGTTACTTCCCCACAAAAAGCGGGCTAATCAATCTACTCTATATGGATGGTATTGATAAAATTGATGATCTTGATAAGAAACTCATTGATATTTTTGCCATCAACGTCGGCGTTGCATTTGAGAACTTGCTGCTCAGTCAAGAAGTTGAAGATACCCAATCTGAGCTCATTCTGCGTTTAGGGGATGTGGTTGAAAGCCGCTCAAAAGAAGCCGCCAATCACGTGAAACGTATGGCGGAATATTGCTCCCAACTCGCTTTACTCGCTGGTTTACCTGAATACGAAGCCGATTTACTGCGCCGCGCCTCACCTATGCATGACATAGGTAAAATAGCGATCCCCGATGCCGTTCTGCTCAAACCCGGTAAGTTAGACGATGAAGAATGGCAAGTCATGCGTCAGCACCCTACGATTGGTCATCAGATTTTGGCGAATTCAGAGCGCCCTATCCTCAAAGCTGCATCGATTATTGCACTGCAACACCATGAAAAATATGATGGTTCTGGTTATCCCGCCAATTTAAAACAAGACGAAATTCACATTTTCGCGCGGATTGTGGCTATTGCAGATGTGTTTGATGCACTTTCTCATGCCCGCTGCTATAAAACGGCTTGGCCTTTAGAAGAGGTGTTAGCTGAAATGCGTAAAGGCGCTGCGAAACACTTTGATCCGCACTTATTACAGCTTTTTATCGATAATGTGGATATTTTTGTCAAAGTAAAAGACAGTTGGAAAGATAGTTAATCCTTAATCACCCGAGTTAACACTCTCTAATAATACGCTGAGGACGATTCGAATAAATATCTAGCCAGTCTTAGCCATTGTCATCAGCGAGAAAATCAAACACTGCCGTTTTAGTTTCGCCATTAAGGTTGAAACTAACAAAGCCGCGCCAAACCATATAACCACTGCTACAGGAGCCATATACCATCTGACCAATATAGGTCATTTCATCGGTTTGCTTCACATTTACAGGAATAACCCCCATAAACATATCTCTTCCTTCTAAACGAATTTGCACATTTTTGATAGGCGATGAAGCTAATAGCCTTAATGTTAATGGCTTTTCGCTCGGGGCATTCGCTGGCGATAGGCTAATAGCAAGCTTGATATCGTCCAATTGTTTAACACAATCCCCTGCCGAAAATTGACAGAGGGAAGGATCAAGACTGCTTTTATGTGTGACTTGCTTAGCATCTTCAGTACAAGCTGTGAGATTGATGAGAATTAACGCGATGAATAAATAGAGATTAGGACGATTTAGCACAAAGATTAACCTTATGACGCAATATGTTAACATTCTATGGCGTAGGTTGATCTAGATCAACTTTCCACACCCCTTCTTTGGTATCTTTTTTGATATTGCTCAAGTATCATTGCGAAACCTCATATTTGAGCAAAAATATGCAGGGTAACGCATTGACATGACTCAGCAACCTGAATAGGGAAGCTGATTTTTATGTCGTTTTATAACAGGTAAAGCTTGTCTTTACTCAAAGTATCAGTAATAAGCAGTGGAAGCATGATGATGAACCATTCCCAGCCAACAGGCGCTGATTACAATTACACCATTGTCCGCCAATTTGCCTTAACCACAGTTTTGTGGGGTATCGTTGGTATGTCAGTCGGTGTATTAATTGCGGCTCAGTTAATCTGGCCTCAGCTGAACTTTGACACTCCTTGGTTAACGTATAGTCGCTTGCGACCATTACACACCAATGCGGTGATCTTCGCGTTCGGTACATCAGCCCTTTTTGCAACATCCTATTATGTCGTACAACGTACCTGTCAAACCCGACTATTTGCACCTAAGTTAGCTGCATTTACGTTTTGGGGCTGGCAAGCAATTATTATCTCCGCAGTAATCACCTTACCCTTAGGCTACACATCGAGTAAGGAATACGCAGAGCTAGAGTGGCCTATCGATATCGCAATTGCTATCGTCTGGATAGCTTATGCTACGGTATTCTTTGGCACGATTGTTAAGCGCACAACTTCACATATTTATGTGGCAAACTGGTTCTTCGGGGGGTTTATCCTTACCGTAGCGGTACTTCATATTGTTAACTCAATGGCAGTACCTGTTAGCCTGTTTAAGTCATATTCTATATACAGTGGCGCTGTCGATGCCATGGTACAGTGGTGGTATGGTCATAACGCCGTTGGTTTCTTATTAACCGCAGGCTTCTTAGGGATGATGTATTACTTCGTACCTAAGCAAGCGGGTCGTCCTGTGTACTCTTACCGTCTATCAATTGTCCATTTTTGGGCTTTGATCGCACTGTATATTTGGGCAGGTCCTCACCATTTACATTATACCGCGCTACCTGACTGGACTCAGTCTTTAGGTATGGTGATGTCACTGATCCTATTCGCACCTTCTTGGGGCGGTATGATTAACGGTATCATGACCTTGTCTGGTGCTTGGCATAAACTGCGTACCGATCCTATTTTACGTTTCTTAGTTGTTTCTCTGTCTTTCTACGGTATGTCTACCTTCGAAGGCCCGATGATGGCAATTAAAACCGTTAACGCACTGTCACATTATACAGACTGGACTATCGGTCACGTTCACTCAGGCGCGCTAGGCTGGGTTGCTATGGTGTCTATTGGTTCTTTGTATCACCTGATCCCTGTGTTATTTGGCCACGGCCGTATGTACAGCGTCAAGTTAATCAATGTTCATTTCTGGTTAGCAACGATTGGTACTGTACTCTACATCGTCTCTATGTGGATTTCGGGTGTAATGCAAGGTTTAATGTGGCGCGCAGTGAATGCTGACGGTACTTTGACTTATAGCTTTGTTGAAAGTCTGGAAGCTTCTTATCCTTTCTACTTTGTGCGTTTCCTCGGCGGTTGTTTATTCCTTACCGGTATGCTGATCATGGCATATAACGTGATCCGTACAGTGAAAGCCTCTAAAGATTCATTGCCAGCATTGGCTGAACCCACAGCGGCTTAAAGGAGCAAACTCGATGAAATTTAATCATGAGATAGTCGAAAAAAACATCGGTTTGCTAGCGATTTTTACTGTTATCGCTATCAGCTTCGGTAGTCTGGTTGAAATCACACCGTTGATTTTTCAAAAAGATACGACTGAGCCAGTTGAAGGTTTAAAGCCATACACTGCCCTGCAAATCGAAGGTCGCGATCTATATGTGCGCGAAGGTTGCAGTAATTGCCATAGCCAAATGATTCGTCCTTTACGGGCTGAAACTGAACGTTATGGTCACTACTCTGTTGCGGGTGAATCGGTTTGGGACCATCCATTCCTATGGGGTTCTAAGCGTACAGGTCCTGATTTGGCACGTGTTGGCGGTCGTTATAGCGATAAATGGCATGAAGTTCACTTAATCGATCCTCGTGCTGTAGTACCTCAATCGAATATGCCTGGGTTCCCATGGTTAGCCGAAAACAAGTTAGACGGCGAACTGACGGGCGCGAAGATGACTATCCTACGTAACATGCATAAAGGCGGTTACAAAGGTAATGATCTTTATACCGATGAAGAAATCGCTGGCGCACAGAAAGCTGTTGCAGGTAAGACAGAGCTGGAAGCCTTGATTGCATATCTTCAGTCTTTGGGTCACGCACTCAAATAAGGAGGCAATATATGGATTACGGCACATTACAAGGCATCTTAACCATTATTGTGATGCTGACCTTTATCGGTATCTTTGCTTGGGCATATAGCTCGCGCCGTCAGAAATCATTTGATGAAGCAGCTAACCTTGTATTTTCCGATGAGGAAATCAGCAAGGAATCGAAGGACTCAGGAGAGAATAAGTGATGAGTAGCTTCTGGAGTGTTTGGATTACCGTACTCTCGTTAGTCGTGATCGCGGGTTGTTTTCTATTACTCCGCGTGTGTTCTAAGAACACCACGGGCGTAAAAGAAGGCGAATCCATGGGTCACAGTTTCGACGGTATTGAAGAACTCAATAACCCACTGCCAAAATGGTGGAGTTATATGTTCTATATCACTATCGTGTTTGGCTTGATCTATCTAGCCTTATTTCCTGGTTTAGGTAACTACAAAGGCCTTTTAGGCTGGACGAGTTCTAACCAAAGCATTGGTACTGAACAAGGTATTAAAGCCGATTCTGCCGCAGCCATTGAGCTTGCAGCAAAAGAAGGCCGTTATGTTCAGTATGACCAAGAAGTAAAACACGCTAGTGAAAAATATGGCCCAATCTTCGCGGCTTACTTGGCAACACCACTAGATGAATTAGTGAAAAACCAAGAAGCATTGAAAGTGGGTGGCCGTTTGTTCCTACAAAACTGCGCACAGTGCCATGGCTCTGACGCACGTGGTAGCAAAGGCTTCCCTAATCTCACCGATGGTGACTGGTTATATGGTGGCGACTTAGCCACGATTAAAACCACTATCATGGGTGGTCGTCATGGCATGATGCCGCCGAAAGGTGGTTTGCCAATCGATGACAGCGAAATTGCGGGTTTAGCTGAATACGTTGTTAAATTGTCTGGTCGTGAGCACGATGAAACACTCGCTGCCCAAGGTCAAGGGTCATTCATGAAAGGTTGTTTTGCGTGTCATGGTATGGACGCTAAAGGCAACAAGTTTATGGGTGCTCCTAACTTAACTGACGATGTTTGGTTATATGGCGGTAGCCGCGGCGTGATCGAAGAAACCATTAAACATGGTCGCGCAGGTGTGATGCCGGCGTGGAAAGACGTTCTCGGTGAAGAGAAAGTTCACGTAATCGCAGCTTATGTTTATAGCTTGTCAAACAAGTAATTAGATATGAGTAACGCTAAGGCCTCGAAGACTTCGAGGCCTTTTTTTTAAAGTGCTAAAACCACCTTTTAACGGTAAAATGGCGCAAATTTTTTAGAATGGGTATCTGACATGAACGAACAACAAGCCTGGTATAAGCAGTTCTGGCCTTGGTTTTTAATTATTCTTCCTTTATGTGCTGTCATCGCAAGTTTTACCACACTGAAAATTGCCCTTACTAACTCGGACTCGTTAGTCGCCGAGGATTACTACAAAGAAGGCAAAGCCATTAATATGGACTTGAGTAAAGTGAAGTATGCCAAACAAATCGGCATGAGCTTTTTACTCGAACAAACTAATAATGAAATTTTACTGACGCAACAAGGGGGACCTACATATCAAGCCGCCTTGAAAGTCGAGTTCTATCATCCAACCATTGCCGACAGAGATATGAAACTCACTGCGACGGCCGATGCCAGCAATGTGTATCGCATTACCATCCCTACTACCCTAACCGGCCCTTGGGAAGTTCGCCTCGAAAGTTACGATGGTAAATGGCGAATTCACCAACGCGTTGAATTAAAAGATCACGTCCAACTTTGGCTGAATTGATTGTGGTTAAATAAGTAGCGCTATGACGTATCCAAGTTGTTTTCACTGCCAAGAGCCCGTTCTGACGGGCCAGCAGTTTGTGACTCGCATTAATGACCGTGATGAACTTATGTGTTGCCCTGGCTGTCAGGCGGTTTCTCAAGCGATTGTCGATGCGGGATTACTCAGTTATTACAAGTTCCGCACTGAGCCTGGCAGTAAACAGAATGCCCTGGTCCCCGAAGCATTAACGCAATTTAGCGCCTATGACTTGCCCGAAGTGCAGCAAGACTTTGTGCATTCTGAGGACAATGTCGAATCAGTATCACTCTCCATCGATGGTATCACCTGTGCCGCCTGTGCTTGGTTAATTGAACACAAAGTCAAACAACTCGCGGGCGTGAGCCAAGTGCTAGTCAACTCAACCACCCAACGCGCCATGATCAGTTGGGATAAACGCAAGGTAAAACTTAGCGATATTCTCGGACAAATTAGTCGTATTGGCTATCAAGCCGCGCCCTACCAAGTTGACGAACAAGAGCTCAACAATAAACTCAATAGTCGCAAATTTTTACTGCGTTTAGGCTTAGCTGGCTTTGCGACTATGCAAGTCATGATGTTCGCCCTCGCCCTTTATACTGGCTACTTCACTGATTTAGACGTGCAGTATCGGGACTATTTCCGCTGGGTCAGCATGATTTTTGCCACGCCTGTGGTGCTTTATTCGGCGCAGCCCTTCTATTTTAGTGCCATTCGTACCCTGCTCAGCGGCAAACTCAATATGGATGTGTCTGTTTCGATTGCCATTGGTGGTGCCTATACCGCAAGCTGTTTTGCCACAGTGAATGGCACAGGCGAAGTGTATTTTGAATCCGTATCCATGTTTACATTCTTTTTGTTACTCGGGCGTTACTTCGAGCAAAAGGCAAGACAAAAGGCCTCGGTCAGCTCCAGTAATTTACATAAATTGGTGCCGCTCACTGCACACTTAGTCACCGAAAATGGTCAAGAAGAAATTCCGGCCAAAAAGTTACGCCTCAATGATGTGATCCTTGTGAAACCAGGAGAAATGGTTGCGGCCGATGGTGTGGTGATTGAAGGCCACACAAATATCAATGAAGCTATGCTCACAGGTGAGCAAATGCCCATTGAAAAACAGCAAGATCAGCAAGTGTACGCTGGTACTATCAACGTCGACCAACCGATAAAAGTTAAAGTTACCGCATTGGGGCAAGACCAACTCGTGGCTGAAATTATTCGACTGCAGGAACTGGCATCCAATACAAAACCTGCGATAGCCCTATTAGCCGATAAATTATCCCGCTATTTCTCGGGTACGATTCTAACAATCGCGACGATCACCTATTTGGTTTGGCAACAGATTTCCCCAGAGGATGCCTTTTGGGTAACGTTATCGGTTCTGGTCGCCACTTGTCCTTGTGCCTTAGCGCTAGCGACACCGACCGCCGTCACCTGTGCAACCGCCATTTTTACCCGTCTTGGGATCATTACCCGCAAAGCCGGTGTCTTTGAAAAACTTCCGCAGATTAAACATGTGGTCTTTGATAAAACTGGCACCCTTACCTGTGGTACGCTCTCTATCGGGCAAACGCAGTGCATGGCCGATTTAACAAAGACGCAGGCCTTAGCTATTGCCGCAGCGCTGGAAACAGGCTCTCGTCATCCGATTGCGGCTGCATTTGCCCTATTTGCCGATAATACCTTGGTCGCAGAACAAGTTCACCATGAAGTCGGCTTTGGTGTTCGAGGCCGTATCGAGGGGACTGATTATTTAATTGGTAATGCTGTATTTACTGGTGCACGTGTCGATACTCAGGACCCAACCCAAAAGATTTGGTTAGCACGCTCAGCTAATGAGCAGCTTGAAGTGCTTGCCAGCTTTGAGATCCAAGACAATATTCGTCAAGACAGTAAGGCCACGATTGAAATATTAAAGCAACAAGGTTGTCGCATTAGTATCGCCAGCGGCGATAGCTCCGGACATGTGCATCAACTGGCCAAAGAGCTGGGAATTGAAGATGTGCACAGCGGATTAACCCCCGCGGGCAAACTTGCCCTAGTAACGAAATTACAACAGCATACTCGCGTGGCGATGTTTGGCGATGGCATCAATGATGTGCCAGTACTTGCGGGGGCTGATTTGTCGGTCGCCATGGGCAGTGGCAGTGCGATTGCCAAAAACAGTGCCGATTTGATTTTGCTGGGCGATCATCTATCCCGTTTCACCCAAGCTGTCGCGGTCGCTAAACTGACCACGCAAATTATTAAACAAAATTTAGCGTGGGCGCTGGGTTACAACGCCCTTATCTTGCCTTTAGCTGTCACTGGTCATGTGGCACCTTATATTGCCGCGATTGGCATGTCGGCGAGTTCTTTGATTGTGGTCGGTAATAGCCTGAGATTATTACGGGTAAAAGTGTGATCATAATAAAACGTTTAACCAGATACTAAGAGGTCATTATGGAAATTATTTATGTGCTTATCCCCATTGCCATGATCTTCGTCGCCATTGCGGTAATGGTATTTTTCTGGGCAGTGAAATCTGAGCAATTTGACGATCTTGACCGTCAAAGTGTTTCTATATTGTTTGATGAAAATACTGACAAACCAGGCCATCTACCCACCCCTGCCATTCAGTCAACAGCAGAACATGATGACATCGCAGCGCAGCAAGCGATAAAAAATCAGCAAAAAGGCATGCCTTTGTGATTGAGTACAATGTCACCGGTGCCTTTCTCGTCGGCTTGATGGGAGCTGCACATTGTTTTGGTATGTGTGGCGGTTTAGTGGGCGCTTTTTCCGCCCAAATCCCTCATCCTAAAATAGGTAACCAGCTGGCCCATCAGCTTAAATATTTACTGAATTACAATTTAGGCCGTATTTTAAGTTACACCTTAGCAGGCGGCTTAGTGGGTGCATCGTCGGCAGGTCTTGGTCACTTATTTGAACTGGATATTTATCTGATTGTCCTGCGCATGGTTGCTGGACTGATGATGATTGCAACAGGGCTTTACATCGCTAAAATTTGGGTTGGAATAGTGCAAATTGAGCGTGTAGGTCAATGGCTATGGCAATATTTAAAACCGCTAGCGCAGCGCCTTGTTCCAATCAAGAATCCGAGCCAAGCAGTCATGGCAGGATTCATTTGGGGCTGGCTCCCCTGCGGCCTCGTCTATAGCACCTTAACTTGGTCGGTTGCATCTGGCTCTGCCAGCCAAGGCGCCTTAATTATGTTAGCCTTTGGCTTGGGTACTTTACCCGCGCTATTAAGCGCTGGCGTTGCGGCAAAACGCCTTGCTGCATGGGTACAAAAGAAAACCGTTAGACTATTGAGCGGCTTACTGTTAATTGCTTTTGGTGGTCAAACTTTATATATCGCACTCGCGCAGCTAAACTAGCCCAAGTGAGTGAATTGGTTTAACATGGTTGCAGTGGATAAACTTGAGAATCAACATGACAATTGAACAAAATAAGAATCGTCGTCCTGCCGCTAGCGGATGCACAATCCATTGTCACGATTGCAGTATGGGTACCCTTTGTATTCCTTTTACCCTCAATGCAAGTGAGCTAGATCAGCTCGATGATATTATTGAGCGTAAAAAGCCAATCCAGAAAGGCGAGCAAATTTTTAAGTCAGGTGATGCATTGAAATCCCTGTTTGCGATCCGCTCTGGCACCATCAAAAGTTACACTATTACCGAGCAAGGTGATGAGCAGATAACGGGCTTCCATCTTGCGGGTGATGTGATTGGTTTTGATGGTATTCACGCTCAGTTGCACCAGAGTTTTGCACAGGCCCTCGAGACCTCTATGGTCTGTGAAATCCCCTTTAATATCCTCGATGAACTTTCGGGCACTATGCCTAAGTTACGTCAGCAGATCATGCGTCTAATGAGTAATGAGATCATGAGCGATCAAGAAATGATCCTGCTGCTCAGTAAGAAAAATGCCGAAGAACGTCTAGCAGCGTTTATCAGCAATTTAGCAAATCGTTTCGGCAGCCGTGGCTTCTCACCCAAAGAATTCCGCTTAACCATGACCCGCGGTGACATTGGTAATTATCTCGGTTTAACCGTTGAAACCATCAGCCGCTTACTTGGACGCTTCCAAAAGTCAGGCTTGATTGAGGTTAAGGGTAAGTACATCACTATCCTCGACTCGCAAGAGCTAAATCTGTTAGCGGGTAATTCTCGCATCGCGAGATAGTCAATCGCAAGAGCATTAACCGTGAGAGGTCAAGCCTAAATAATTGTCGCCAATAGCATAACAGTTTAATGGTAAAAGCTGTGCTTGCTAGACATGTCATGCAGATTAAGGCATGATTTTTAAGCGAGTTTTAATCAATTTCAAATGAGTTTGATCTAGAACAATACAGCTCACTGCCAAAGGCTCATGATGATATTGAGCCTATGACTAAAGGAACCAAACATGAAGGATTATCAAAAAATACTGGTTGTGGTTGACCCTACCACTGAGAATCAAGTTGCCCTTGCACGAGCGGTCGCCTTGGCCAGTAAATGCAACGCTCAAGTCACTGTGTTTCTTTCTATCTTCGACTTCTCTTACGAAATGACTTCGATTCTGTCGAATCAAGAACGCGAAGCCATGCGTCAAGGTGTCATAGATCAACGGCTCGCCTGGATCCAAGACTTACTCGCCGCTTATACTCATCTGCAACTCAATATCGATACTCAAGTCATTTGGCATAATCGCCCCTTTGAAAGCATTATTAATCATGCTATTTCAGGGCAATATGATTTGATTGTTAAAGGCACCCATGCCCACGACAAACTCAAGGCGGTGATCTTCACTCCAACTGATTGGCATTTAATGCGTAAAGCCCCTGTGCCAGTGTTGATGGTGAAAGCCCATGACTGGCCAGCCGCAGGCAAAATCCTCTGTGCTGTGAATGTGGCAACCGAAGATACCGATCATCAAATGCTTAACGGTAAAATTATTGAACATGCAAAAGATTTGGCGAAAAAGTTCTCTGCTGAAGTACATTTAGTTAATGGTTATCCCGGCACGCCAGTTAACTTAGCCATTGAGCTTCCTGACTTTGATGCCCAGTCATACAACGAAACCATTCGCATGCAGCATGAGCAGCGCGTGAGTTATCTTGCAGGCGCTTATGATATTAATCCAAGTCATTGCCATGTAAAAGAAGGTTTACCAGAGGATGTGATCCCTGAACTGGCTGAAAAACTTGATGCTGAATTGGTGATCCTAGGGACTGTCGGTCGTACCGGATTTTCAGCAGCACTGATAGGTAATACCGCTGAACATGTTATCGATAGCATCAACTGCGATTTATTGGCTATAAAGCCCGACGGTTATAAATCACCGTTAGAAGAAGCCTAAGCAATACGCGGCTCTTTACCCCGCCAAAGATAGCTGGAATAATACGCGCCCTGAAACTGTGTTACTGGGCGCTTTTTTATGCTTGAAGCTATATCTGAAGTTACGGTAAATCCTATGCCGGAAGAATTATCAAAAAAACAAACTACCCGTCTGAATAAATTACAGAAGCGGCTTCGTCGTGAAGTGGGCAGCGCGATTGCCGATTACAATATGATTGAAGATGGCGATAAGATCATGTGCTGCCTCAGTGGCGGTAAAGACAGCTACGCCATGCTCGATATTTTGATGAATCTGCAGCAACGTGCGCCCATTCAGTTTGAAATCATTGCGGTTAATTTAGATCAGAAGCAACCAGGCTTCCCTGAGCATGTATTGCCCGCCTATCTCGATAAGCTCAATGTGCCTTATCACATCCTCGAGAAAGATACTTACTCGATAGTGAAAGACAAAATTCCTGAAGGTAAAACCACCTGCTCCTTGTGCTCTCGCCTGCGCCGCGGCACGCTTTATGGCTTTGCTCAGCGTATCGGCGCCACTAAAATCGCCCTAGGCCATCACAGGGATGATATTATTGAGACCTTGTTCTTAAATATGTTCTTTGGCGGTAAGATGAAAGCAATGCCGCCAAAGCTGCTGTCGGATGATGGCGCTAATATCGTCATACGTCCCCTAGCCTATTGTCGCGAGAAAGATCTCGAAGAATATGCAAGCTTAAAAGAATTTCCAATCATTCCATGCAACTTGTGTGGCTCACAGGAAAACTTAAAACGCGCCGCAGTCAAAGACATGCTGAATCAATGGGATAAACAATACCCCGGACGCATTGAAACGATTTTCACCGCCATGCAAAACACCGCACCATCACAGGGTGTTGACCGTGAACAGTTCGACTTTGTGTCTCTAACACGTGACCCCGATGCGCCTATGCGTGGTGATGTTGCTGAAGCCAATCTGCCTGCATTCGATTTTCTTGATATCGCCAATAGTGGTCGTATCGATTTGGATGCAGCAAAACGCATTGATATTGTTAACACTTACGAAGTCTAACTTAGACTGAATTTAGCGCCTATTCAGTAAGAGAAGTTAACGCAACGAAAGTAAACAAGATAAATTAACACAACAAAAATGCCCACTTAATGTGGGCATTTTTATGGCTACAGAATAAGTTTATCTTTGAGCCAGCGCTTCTGAATCGCTCTGAAGATATAAAGATGATTACTTCACCCAAGGACTCAACACTAATGGCTTGGCACTGAAGCTTAGCGTGGTGATGCTTTCAAGCTCATTAGCGGCTAATTTATAACTGCCTTTTATCGCTTCTTCACGACCATTAAGGCGTATATAGACTTCTTGTTCAGGTGAGAATTCAAAGTTTAAGCCAGTAATGGATTCCCTAAAATAACGCATCGGGAAGCCTTGCATAGCACCGAGCAGCGTGTCCATCTCAGTCATGATTTGTTGTAGGCGCGTTTTATCGTACTCGGCTAATGTCTGTTTTGCTCTAACTTGCATTGCAATACCACATCCCTCAGCGCTGCCAGCGAAATGCAGATTAACCAAGGCTCGCTGATCTTTTAAATCATCATCTAAGGGAATGAATAACCGCTGATCATCAGTATACGTCAGTGGCGTTGAGGTTTTTTCACTGGAAATAGAACCACTTTGGATCAAACAATTCTTTTGCATTGGAACACTAAAAGCCACTTCCACGAGTTGATAACCGCCTTTATTGACTTGTTTCAACCTATCATAAAAGCCTTTATATTCAAGGGATACAGTTTCTGCAGCGGCGCTAGTTGCCAAAAAAAATAGGCTACTAAACAACAGTTTTTTATACATCGACATTCACCAAATATTTTTCATTATGACGTAACATATCAAGCAGCTCATCAATATAAGCCTCTTGTCTTTCAGAATAATTCACTAAACCGTAAATCAATTGATCCGCTGTTGGCTCTAGCTCCTGTGAACGTAAATCTGCTCGAATAGAGCGAAATAACGCATAGGCAGTATTAGAATTTAAATTACGCATATAGGATGAAACCGATTCATCGACCGATGAAAACACTTTCACCTCATGACTTTTACCCGAACCACGTGAGGACGGCACTATGCCGCAGCCAGAAGTAAAACACCATTCACCAAAAAAGTTAAAACCTTCTCTCGCAAAACGTGAACTCCCCCAACCCGATTCATTCGCGGCTTGAATTAACACCATAGATTCCGGCACGATATCGACACGTTTAAGTAAGCTTGCTAATGACTTAGCATCTACGTTACGCGCCGCATATTGGTATTTATCGAATAACGCATTGATCTGCGCTAATTCGGTATTAGATAAACTCTTACCATTATCGACTAAGGCAAGCATCTCATTGATAAAGCCACGCTCCATCAAGATAATGGCATTCTGTTGCTGAACAATCGGCCGCAGGAAATCAAAAAAAGCTTTCTTCTTTTCGGTAATGTCGCTGATCGCTGAAAAGTCAGGGACTTGCGTAACAGGATCGACATCGCTGACGAATTGGGGCGCAATAGCGGATGAGTCATTCGAGTGAGGAATGATCCAAACTCGTAATGCAAAAATCGCCACTATGACCATGGCTAATGCCAATGTAAACGAACCGATTCTACCCGTTTTCAATCATTCACCTTAGGTGTAACGCCCTTATTGGGCAAATAAAGGCCGGATTATAAGCTATTTGTCAGATTTCACGAAATTTGCCCATCATCATGATCACGAACTCAGGTACAATATTACGCCTGAGGCACCATTATCGAGTCGAGCTTGCTATTACGCCGTCATTTATAGATGCAAGCATTTGACTGAGTATTTATACTAAGGTTCCTTAGCGTTATCACCATTGCACAACGGCTCATGAGTCATCCCGCTTATAGCGACAATGGATGGCTATGACATTAAATTTTCGGGTATTCAGGAAGGAAAAACCCAGATGCAGCATTTGATGTTAAATCAATTTGAACGTGTCGTCGCCATCGGCGGAGGCCATGGTTTAGGCCGAGTATTATCCTCGCTCGATTTTTTAGGCAACCGCCTTACAGGGATTGTCGCCACCACTGATAATGGCGGTTCTACTGGTCGACTGAGAGCCGAACAAGACTGCATTGCTTGGGGTGATTTACGTAACTGCTTATCCCATTTAGCTAATCGTCCTTCCGTTGGCTCGCAATTGTTCGAATACCGTTTTCAAGGTGCCACTGAACTCAGTGGCCATAATTTAGGTAATTTAATCTTACTGGCTCTTGATCAACTCTGCGTTCGTCCATTAGAAGCAGTTAATCTCATCCGTAACTTACTTAAGATAGAAACCCAACTTATTCCCATGTCAGAGCAGCCCACTCACTTAGTGGCCCTGCAAGCCTGTGGCAGTAAAGTCTTTGGGGAAATTAATGTCGACAGTATGAATGAGGCTCCTATCGCGCTCTGCCTTGAGCCGCAGGTCGATGCCACCTTTGAAGCCTGTGAGGCCGTTCGGCACGCAGATTTAGTTATCCTAGGCCCTGGGAGTTTCTTAACCAGTATCATGCCGCCGCTGCTGTTACCTAAGTTCGCGAAAAGCCTCGCCGCTACTAAAGCACAGGTAATCTTTATCGATAACCTTGCCGAAGAGGCCTCACCCGCAGGTCGGTTTAGCATTGAGCAACGTATCGCTTGGTGTCACCAAGTGATTGGCAAGCCCATTATTCACAAAGTACTTCGCCACGGTGAACAAACGCGTTTAGGGCCACTGATTAACTATTTTCCGTTGAAGAATCGCCATAATCCCAATCTACATGATCAAGCTAATTTATTAGATGCATTAAGCGCCCTGCTGCGGATCAATGATCTCACTCAACAACCGCTTGCCTGCTAGTTCTTACCTGTTAATCATTTAATCGAAATAATAAAGGACAGCAAGTGCTGTCCTTTATATTGTAAAGCTAAAAGGAATGTCCCTTTAGTCTGTCTATAAGGCTGCTATAACCATTACAACACTTGTGCTATGGCTTTACAGATAACAGGCATATTCGTCTTAGTCATGCCTGCAACGCTAATGCGTCCAGAGCCGACAATATAGACACCGAATTCGTCTTTCAAACGTGCCACTTGGGCTTTGTTTAAACCTGAGAAACTGAACATGCCATTTTGGCGAGAAATAAAACTGAAGTCCTGAGTCACGCCCTCAGCCTTTAAGCTATCAACAAACAGAGTACGCATTTCGGCGATACGTTCACGCATCTCTTTGACTTCCTGCACCCACATGGCTTTCAGAGCTGCATCATTTAATATCGTGCTGACGATCAGTGCGCCGTGGGCTGGCGGATTAGAATAGTTGGCGCGTATGGTACGTTTCACTTGGCTAAAAGCACGTACGGCAGCATCAGCATCTTCAGCCACCACAGTCACGGCGCCAATACGCTCGTTGTATAAACCAAAGTTTTTAGAGAAAGAGTTAGCGACCAGCAACTCAGACACTTTAGACGCGACTAAACGCAGACCTGCCGCATCTTCTTCAATGCCAGCACCAAAACCTTGATAAGCAAAGTCAAACAGTGGCACGAGTTTCTTATCAGCACACAATTGAGCAACAAGTTCCCATTGCGCCAACGTTAAATCGATACCCGTTGGGTTATGGCAGCAACCGTGTAGCAGCACGACATCACCCGCATTGGCGTTAGATAAATCAGTCATCATGGTATCGAAATCGATGTCATGGGCTTCTGCTTTGTAATAACCGTACTCTTTAACCGTTAAACCCGCCGTTTCAAAAATATTCTGATGGTTGGCCCACGTTGGATTACTCACCCAAATCGTGTGCGAATCGGTATTACGCAGTAAAAACTCAGCAGCAATACGCAGTGCTCCTGTACCACCAGGAGCTTGCGCTGTGGCAGCACGGCCAGAAGAAATTAATGCACTGCCTTCGCCAAACAACAATGTTTGTACTACACGGTTATAAGCTTGAACGCCTTCAATGCCTAAGTAGTTTTTGGTCTTCTCTTGCTCAAGTAAAATGGCCTCGGCTTTTTTCACTGAAGCCAGAACGGGAGTCTGTCCTGCCTCATCCTTATAAATGCCAACACCAAGATTAACTTTATCCTGACGCGGATCAGCTTTAAAGGTATCGGTTAAACCAAGAATTGGATCAGCGGGTGCGAGTAATACTTGAGAGAAAATCATGACTACGTATCCTAATATGCGCGTGTAGGGGAAATTTCGGCTTATTTATACCACTGTCTTTAAGGGGGTAATAGCGACTTAAGTCCCTTCTTAGGGAAATTATTACACTATTGTCGATTCAATAATAAAAAGTACATTTTATTACGCAATTATTAGCCCAATAGTGACATTACTTAAATAAAGCGATTTACAACATCTAGATCACAAAATCACTCAGTTTTGTATTGTAGAAAAGAAACAGGTCAGAAGTCGCAATACTGAATGAGTAAAATAGTGGGCTTGGGCCTAACCAATCTATAGCTGTAGTGATACTAGATTAAGAATCATGAAATGTGGGTGTAGAAGTTATAAAGCAAAAAAGCCCTGACATCAGTCAGGGATTTTTTGTTTTTTGGTACCCGAGGCCAGACTTGAACTGGCACGCTGTTACCAGCGAGGGATTTTAAATCCCTTGTGTCTACCGATTCCACCACTCGGGCAAACTCTTTATATTAACAACGGGAATCGTGTCATTAATACTTTAATCTATGGAGGCGCGACCCGGAGTCGAACCGAGATCGACGGATTTGCAATCCGCAGCATAGCCATTCTGCCATCGCGCCCAAACTGCCAAATTTATTAAAATTTGGAGCGACATATCGGGTTCGAACCGATGACCTATACCTTGGCAAGGTATCGCTCTACCAACTGAGCTAATGTCGCCTATCATTGCGCTTAATCATTTGAACTCATGCTCGGCATGCTTTCCCCTGACTGCGGATTGGCATTCTACCGATTTAGACCTCAGAGTCAATCAACAATTTTTAAAAAATGATCTAAGCCGTATCGTTTGCCCAATAAACCGCCACACCTCAGTAAAGTTGATGTTTCATTCATCAATTTAGGCTTTTTACCGATACTGATGCCGATGCTACCGCTAATTAAACGCGGCAGATAAACAGGAGTTCATAATGAGTTATGGAGTAGAGTCCAATAAAATTGTAGAAGTATAGAAAAACAAAAGCGCCCTATTGGGCGCTTTATTCAAAGGTTAGGCAAAGTCATTAATCACTCGAGCAAAAACTACGCGGGCAATTTACGCAGGTAGAGATAACGTCGTTAAACCTAACATAGTTTGCATTACGCCAACCACTTGGCAACTGTAACCAAATTCGTTGTCATACCATACATAAAGAATGGCACGCTTGCCTTCTGCAATAGTCGCTTGTGAATCAACCACACCCGCGTAGCGAGAACCCACTAAATCGCTCGATACAATCTCAGTAGAGTCTGTGTAATCAATTTGATTTTGCAGTGGTGATTGTAGCGCCGTATCTTTCAGATACTCGTTAAGCTCATCTTTACTGGTTTCAGCATTCAGGTTCATGCTGATGATCGCCATAGAGACGTTAGGCGTCGGCACACGAATCGCGTTACCTGTTAACTTACCGGCTAATGCAGGTAAAGCTTTAGCAACCGCTTTTGCTGCACCCGTTTCAGTGATCACCATGTTTAATGGTGCACTACGGCCACGACGGTCAGCAGTATGATAGTTATCAATCAGGTTTTGATCGTTAGTATAAGAATGAATCGTTTCAACGTGACCATTCTCGATACCATATTTATCATTCACAGCTTTCAGTACTGGCGTAATAGCATTGGTGGTACAACTCGCCGCAGAAACGATAATGTCTTCAGGGGTAATATCGCCTTCGTTCACACCGTAAACGATGTTCTTAATCGCGCCTTTTGCAGGAGCCGTCAGTAATACTTTGCTGGCACCTGGGCTCTTAAGGTGTAAACCAAGACCCGCTTCATCTTTCCAAATACCTGTATTATCGACAATCAATGCATCATTGATGTCGTATTTAGTGTAATCCACTTCGTCGGGTGAATTAGCATAGATCACTTGGATATAAGTGCCGTTGGCTATGATGGCGTTGTTCTCTTCGTCAACTTCAACAGAACCATTGAAAGGACCATGGACTGAGTCACGACGCAGTAAACTCGCGCGTTTTTCTAAATCACCTTTCTTGCCGCCACGTAAAACGATAGCGCGTAATCTTAACTTATTGCTGCGACCTGTGCGTTCAATCAGCAAGCGTGCCAATAAGCGACCGATACGGCCAAAACCATAAAGCACGACGTCACGCGGCGCGACATCATCGGCATGGTCGATAGCATCGGCCAATTCTTTTGCCATATAGCTTTCAATTTCGCTGACATCAGTATGGTCGCGCCAGTAATTGACAGCGAGTTTACCAATATCCACTTTACATTGTTTAACTGCGAGTTTGCTCAAAGCTTGAACGAAGGGGAAACTCTCGCGTAAACGTAATTTTTCACCGACATGACGACGAACTAAACGGTGCGCTTTAATGATTTCAATCGTAGAAGCATTGAGTAACGGCTTGCCGTAGACCACGACTTCAACGCCTTGGTTACGGTACAACTTGCCTAACAAAGGCTGCATCGCCTCTGCCATTTCAAAACGTTCTTGCCAACTTTGTAGGTGTTTATCAGCGCTCATTTACAGATCCTTTATCTCACTTTTCAATAAAATGTACTGAAAGGTTTGAGTAACATGACGAAAAGACCAATAATCTAATGCGGGTTTTAGGGAAAACCCTGTTTTGGTCGGCGCCATTGTAATGAAAGTCGCGCTTTGTTGCCAGTAAGATATTTTCTGTAAATCTGTAATTTTATTAGAAATAATTATCGTTTGGAGAGTGTTTTGAGACAAAATCTAGTAATAATTACATCATTTACCTTAGGGATGAGCTTTTTCGGTCTTTTCGGTTGTGATAATGACCGAAATATCTCAGCAATTTGTAAAAATAATCCTGAAATTTGTGCCGATTTGCATAAGGATAGCTGGTGTTTGACTGAAAAGACCAAACTTATCCAAAACCGCTACATGTTAAAAGACAACGAAAACCTCACAGGTAAGCAGCTCTACTCACAATTAACCTACCTTGAGGATTACAGCCGTTGCATTGAACTCGCCTCTGGCGTTCAGCATATCATCCACACCAATCGCACAGCAGATAGAGCCAGAGCCTTTAGACTAAGCACTCAAAATTTAAGTTTACTACAAGATCAAACCCGTGAACGGCAAGACCCTTTTATGTCCTATTACCAATGGACTCGCTTTGGCGATACCGCTGCGTTAAATAGATTATTAGAACAGGAAAACGCCGGCGAAGTGACTGACCCCTTTCTACTTGCCCAAGTCGCAACCTATTACAGCAATCGAAATGCCATCAAAGCGCAACAACTCTATCTTAAAGTCTTTGCGGAGATCCAATACGATGATTTCGACGTTAACTGGTTACTTGGGCTCGCATCTGCCTATCGCCAGCAACAGGTTTTAGATAAATCCTATATGCTAACAAAAGCAAATTTACTACTTACGCAGCAGAAGTATTCTGAAGAAAAAATGCTAGCCTTGCTCGGTGGCAATAAAACGCTGGCGACTGAACTCGATTTAAAAGCCCAAGCCCTTATCGATGCGCTAAAAAAGGGCACTTATTCTATGAGCCCAGTAAGACAATGGCTTGATCCTCAAGCGGTTGCCCAAGCGCCAACTGTAACTGAGGTGGTGCCGCCTGCGCCTGTCGAAAAAGTAAACTAAGCAATCGATGGCAAAATGTTTGCCATCTTGTAATTTTTTACCCAATTAACGCGTAAAAAATGGCGATTTCGCGACCGATGTAAAAAAAATACCTAATTTGTTAATCAAGACAGCGGTAAAATGCCGATTTAACTTGACGATAGCTGTCAGTTTGGTAATTTTACTACCAGTTGAATTTTATAATCACCAGAGGGATATGAGATGACTATCCGTGTAGCAATAAATGGCTATGGCCGTATCGGTAGAAACGTATTACGCGCCTTGTACGAAAGCGAAAAAGCTTATCCAATCAAGATTGTCGCTATTAATGATTTAGGCGACGCTTCAATCAACGCTCACCTGACAAAATACGATTCTGTTCATGGTCGTTTCAATGCCAAGGTTGACCATGATGCAGAAGCCATTTATGTGAATGGCGATAAGATCCTCACTTTCCAAGAACGTGATCCTGCAAAACTGCCATGGGCAGAGCTACAGGTTGACGTGGTTTTCGAATGTACCGGTATCTTCACTTCTAAAGAAACCGTTCAACCACATTTAACCGCTGGCGCGAAGAAAGTGATTATTTCTGCTCCAGGCAAAAACGTCGATGCCACCGTAGTTTACGGTGTGAACAACAACGTGCTGACGTCAGACATGACAGTGATTTCAAATGCTTCTTGTACAACAAACTGTTTAGCCCCTTTTGCTAAGCCGTTAAATGACGAGATTGGTATCGAATCAGGCCTGATGACCACCATTCACGCTTATACCAACGATCAACGTTTATCTGACGTGTACCACACAGATTTACGTCGTGCCCGTGCTGCGGCACTGTCAATGATCCCAACTAAAACTGGCGCAGCTGCTGCTGTAGGTTTGGTTGTACCTGAATTACAAGGTAAATTCGACGGTTTAGCGGTTCGTGTACCTACAGTTAACGTATCACTCGTGGATTTATCTTTCATCGCTGCCCGTGACACTACAGTTGAAGAAGTGAATGCCATTATTGAACGTGCTGCCAGCGTTGCGCCATTGAGCGAAGTGTTAGCGGTAAACAAAGAGCCATTGGTGTCTATCGACTTTAACCACAATGCGTTTTCTTCAAACTTTGACGCAACTCAAACCCGTGTAAACGGTCGTTTAGTGAAAGTGATGTCTTGGTATGATAACGAGTGGGGATTTAGTAACCGTATGTTAGATAACGCGGTTGCCCTGATGAACGCCAAGTAAGTAAGCGTAAAGTAATCTAGTCACTAGATTCCGCGTTACTCAATTAAGCCTCGCATTTGCGGGGCTTTTTATTGCCTTAGTTTTAATAAAAACAACAGACATAAAAATCCCCACTCTATGGCGGGGATTTTTATTAGGCTGAAGAAAAGCTAAATAATGGGCTTAGGCATTACCCTTCACTTTCATATTCAGTGTCTTGGCAAAATCCAGCATACGCGTCAGTGGGATAAGCGCTTTAACTCTTAAGTCTTCATCCACAAAAATCTCATGGGTGGTTTTATCGCTGTCGGCGAGTGACGCTTCAATTGCCTGCAAACCGTTCATCGCCATCCAAGGACAGTGGGCACAGCTCTTACAGGTTGCGCCATTCCCGCCCGTTGGCGCTTCAATTAAAATTTTACCTGGCGCCGCCTGCTGCATTTTATAAAAAATGCCGCGATCGGTTGCCACGATAAAACGCTCATTTGGCATGGTCTGCGCTGCTTTAATCAGTTGACTGGTCGAGCCAACTGCATCGGCCATCGCCACCACACTGGCTGGCGACTCAGGATGCACAAGAATAGCCGCATCTGGGTAAACGCTTTTCATATCGCGCAGCGCATTAGATTTAAACTCGTCGTGAACGATACAATCGCCCTGCCACATCAACATGTCGGCGCCCGTCTGCTTGGCAATATAGCTGCCTAAATGACGATCGGGTCCCCAAATGATCTTTTTGCCTTCGCTGTCTAAGTGCTCTACGATTTCAAGGGCAATACTGGAGGTCACCACCCAATCGGCGCGCGCTTTAACCGCAGCCGAAGTATTGGCGTAAACCACCACAGTATGATCTGGGTGCGCGTCGCAGAAAGCGCTGAACTTATCGATTGGGCAACCTAAGTCCAATGAACAGGTTGCTTCTAAGGTCGGCATTAAAATGGTTTTTTCTGGGCTTAAAATCTTGGCGGTTTCGCCCATAAACTTGACCCCAGCAACGATTAAGGTTTTTGCTGGGTGATCGCGGCCAAAGCGCGCCATTTCTAAGGAGTCTGAAACGCAGCCGCCAGTCTCTTCGGCAAGGGCTTGGATTTCAGGATCGGTATAATAGTGGGCAACCAGAACGGCATCTTTTTCAATGAGCAGTTGCTTGATACGCGCCTTGTAATCGGCTTTTTGCGCATCGGACAAAGGCACTGGTTTAGGCGGAAACGGGTAATCAATGGTTTCTATTGTTGGAGCAAATGGGCTGGGGGCTAACTGACTCATAACACATCCATCAGGATAACTACGTTCGGGAATTATACGTAATCGGGATCAAAAGATTAACCCATTTGTGCAAAGCAAATAAAAAAGGACGCTTTTAGCGTCCTTTTAGCGTCCTTTTAGTGTCAGTTATTCGTGCCAGCGGCTTAGCGCATCGCTAATAACATCTCTTGAGGCTGCTCAAGATACTGTTTCCACAGATTACAGAAGCGAGCAATCGTACCGCCATCGATCACTCTATGGTCACCTGACCAGCTCACTTGCATGATTTGGCGAGCTTCGACTTCCCCTTTCGCGTTAAAGCGCGGTAGGGTTTGCAACTTACCTAAGGCCACAATCGCCACCTCAGGTTTGTTGATAATAGGCGTCGCCACTGTGCCACCTAAGGCGCCAATGTTCGATATGGAAATCGTGCCGTCTTTCAGATCCGCTGGCGCCACGCGGCCGCTGCGGGCTGCTTGGGTCAGACGGGTGATTTCTGCCGCCACTTCTAAAATACTCTTGTCCTGCACGTCTTTGATGTTGGGCACCAAGAGACCGACTTTAGAATCCACCGCCATGCCGATATTGTGACGTGCCTTGTAAGTTAGTTCAGTGCAATCAGCATTCACTTGACTGTTCATCACAGGGAACTGACTTAACGCGAGCGACATTGACTTCATGAAGAAAGGCATCATGGTCAACTTCACTTCATCTGACGAATACTTCACTTTCATGCTTTCACGCAGTGCAACTAAGTCTGTTAAATCAAACTCTTCGCAATAGGTAAAGTGCGGAATGCTCGATACAGATTCCACCATCATGCGTGCCATCACAGCTTTTACGCCGCGAATAGGCTCAACCGTGTCAGCGCGTTGAGTCACTGTAGATGTTGGAACTTGGGTTTGAGATGCTTGAGTCGCTTGAACTGGCGCCTCTTTTACCTGAGCCACACTTGGAGCAGAAACATTGCTCGCGCCTTGTTGGAAGCGAGATATGTCTTCCTTATACACACGGCCGTGCTTTCCTGTGCCAGGTACTTGGCTCAAATCGATATCTAACGACCGCGCCATACGACGAACTGCGGGGCTGGCTAAGGCTTTACCTTGGCGAGCAGGCTCTGCACTCACAGCCTGCGCTGCAGGTGCGGCATTGGCCACAGTATCTGTGTTTGTTGTTGCCGCAGGTGCAGAAGCCGCCTGTTCAACTTCAATGGCAAATAAAGGCGCATGCACTTTGGCAAGCTGACCTTTGCGATAATGCAGTTTGGCTATTTTACCCGCTTTAATGGCAGGAATTTGCACCAGCGCTTTATCTGTCATCACGTCGGCAATCGGTTGATCTTCCTCAACCCAATCACCTTCACTCACCAACCATTCAACTAGTTCACATTCAACAATGCCTTCGCCGATATCTGGTAGCAAGAATTCTTCAATGCTGACAGATGAATGAGATGACGTGGTCGCGTTTGTTACTGCCACTGGCTCAGCCACAGCAGATTCAGCAGTAACAGATTCGCCCGCGATTTCAACTGCACCTTCAATTTTTACGGCATAGAGCGGCGCATGCACTTTCGCAATATCGCCCTTGGCGTAATACAGTTTAGTGACCACGCCCGCAAAAGGCGCAGGGATTTGCACTAAGGCTTTGTCTGTCATGACATCGGCAATCGGCTGATCTTCAACGACAGTGTCGCCTTCTTTGACAAGCCATTCAACCAACTCACACTCCACAACACCTTCGCCAATATCCGGCAAAATAAAATCTTTAATCATACCGGACTCCTAGAAGGTCACTGATGCTTTGATGGCTTCAAACGTTTTGAATGCATCTGGCATGTATTCTTTTTCATGAATGAGTGGGTACGGGGTATCTAAACCACAAACGCGGCTGATGGGCGACTCTAGATACAAGAAGCATTCTTGCTGAATCGTCGCCGCTATCTCACCAGCAAAACCACCGGTTAATGGCGCTTCATGGTTAACCAGTAAACGTCCGGTCTTTTTGACTGAATCGGCAACGGTATCGATATCCCAGGGTGACAAGGTGCGTAAATCGATAACTTCACAGGAGATCCCTTCTTTAGCGGCCATATCGGCGGCTTTTTCAAGGATTTCCATTTGCGCGCCCCACGCCACTAAGGTGATGTCTTTACCTTCGCGAACCACTTCAGCCTTACCCAGTTCAATTTCATAATCGCCCGCGGGCACTTCGCCAACCGATGCACGATATAAACGCTTAGGCTCAAAGAAGATCACCGGATTTTTGTCACGGATTGACGCCAACAGCAGGCCTTTGGCTTGCTCAGGGTTGCGTGGCACCACCACTTTTAACCCCGGCGTCTGGGTAAAATAGGCTTCAGGTGATTGCGAGTGATAATGTCCGCCCGCGATACCGCCGCCATAGGGCGTACGGAACACTAATCCACCGACATCGAATTCATTACCGCTACGGTAACGGAACTTAGCCGACTCGTTGACGATTTGATCAAACGCCGGAAAGATATAATCGGCGAATTGAATTTCAGCCACGGCGGTCATGCCATTTGAGGCTAAACCATTGGCAAAACCGGCAATACCTTGCTCTGTCAACGGCGTATTAAAGCAGCGAGCGCGACCGAATTTTTCTTGAAGACCGGAGGTGGCGCGAAATACCCCGCCAAAGTGGCCCACATCTTCACCAAAAACCACCATGCGTTCATCGGCTTGCATGGCAATCGACAAGGCCTCATTGACGGCCTGTAACATATTCATTTCAGCCACGGCTTATAGTCTCCCTGCACTTTTTGGATAGGCTTGCGGATATTTCTTGATATGTTCTTTAAGATCGGCGAGTTGCTTTTTCAGCACTGGCGTCGGCTTGTCGTACACATCTTCAATAATTTCATCCAGCATAGGCACAGGAATTTTTTCAGCCACTTTTACCGCAGCCAATACTTCTTCACGATATTTTTCATGCAGTTTCACATCATCCGCTTCAGCCAACCAACCTTTGTTGATAAGCCATAATTTGAAGCGTTTAACCGGATCGTGTTGCTGCCACTTGGCTTCTTCATCTTTCGAGCGATAACCTGAGGGATCGTCTGAAGAAGAGTGTGCGCCGAGACGGTAAGTCATGGCTTCAATCAGCACAGGCGCATTATGCTCAATCGCATAGGCACGTGCTTGCTGGGTTGCCGCTAACACGGCCAACATGTCATTGCCGTCTACACGAATGGTGTGCATGCCATAACCCACACCGCGGCTGGCAATACCGTTTCCAGCAAACTGCTCTTCAGTGGGGGTAGAAATCGCGTAGCCATTGTTACGACAGAAGAAAATCACTGGGCATTTCAGTACCGCGGCCATGTTTAGGCCAGCATGAAAATCCCCTTCCGATGCAGCGCCTTCGCCAAAATAACAAACCGCGACTTTGCGCTTACCTTGCATTTTTAAGCTGTAGCCCACACCAGTCGCCTGCGGGATTTGCGTGGCTAACGGTGACGAAATCGTTTGATAATGCAATGCCGCACTGCCGTAATGGATTGGCATTTGGCGACCTTTACCAAGATCTTTCTCGTTACTGAACATCTGATTCATAAACTGTTCAGTGGTAAAGCCGCGATAACGCAGCGCCGCATGCTCACGATATTGTGCGAGGATCACATCTTCTTGATCGAGTGCGGCCACACTGCCGACAATCGCCGCTTCTTCACCCGTACAGGTCATGTAGAAGCTGATGCGTCCTTGACGCTGGGCGCCAAGCATACGTTCATCAAGTACCCGAGTGAATACACAGGTATCGTAAATTTTAGTGGCTAAGGTTTCATCTATCACAGGCAAAACCGCGGTTTCATAAGTGGTGCCGTCGGCTTGTAGAATTCGAAGGATAGGAATGTGTAGCGATGCCTTATCCAAGAAGCCGACACGGTGCACTGTATCAGTGTTGAGTGTTGCTTTGCTCATATTGTGCTCTTGTTATCTCATTACGCATCAAAGCGTTTTGATGCGTCTGTTTATACGAATATGCCCGACGAACATTACGTTAACGTAAACTACCTATCAACCATTGGCATAGCTCAAACCACAAGTTATCCCTGCCACGCATGTATATATTGCTTTACAAGCCTAACGCACGTCCGCATTCACCGCAGGGATCAGGCAAATCACAGTGCGATTGCCAATAGGCACTTTGGCATTAGGGAACACGACAGACTCAAACTCGTGCTCTACTTTAATTTCTTGCCCACCTTCCCGCGCTAAAACAAAGCCCTTCGGGAAAGATCTGAAGTTTTCGACATCAGTTGCGAAGGTAAATTCAAAATCATCGAAATGTTTATTGATGACGCGGCACACTTGGTACAAGTTGACCTTATCGGCATCAAATTCATCCAGCGCCAACGGCTTAGCGGTGATCAAGCGCATGAACATTTCATGGGTGGCGATAAAACGCGTCATGTCGTTCTGCCCCATGGGATACACTTTGCCAAGCTCAATGGTAAAGGCATCAGCGCCGTAACGTTCAGAGGAAAAATAGCTGAAGGTCGTGGTCGGTTCGTGGTGGAAAAGTACTGTATCGACGCCGCTTGCGGCTAAAAACATAATTTGCTCGCCGCTAAAGGCGCGCCCTGGACGATAGGGATAGATAGCGAACTTTTCATGCTTCGAGGCGCGCATCGCCGTGTGCAAATCATAATGAATGCGCTGACGTCCATCGGCAACCGCAGTATAAAAACGATCGACATAGGCTTCGAGTTTTTTCGCGCGTACTCGCTCAGGGTTCACTAACCCTGGTGGATTGGAATGCTCACCACTAAATAGACGATTCATGTTTTCGTCAATAATCCGCGTGCCGTTATTAATCGCTAATGGGTTACCAATGAGAAATAAAGTGCGCTGCTTTGCGATGATCTTTTGCTGTAGAAGTTGTTTAATTAAGCTATTGCAGAGTTCAATGGGCGCGGTCTCGTTACCGTGAACACCGCAGGAAAGCACAATATCTTTTCCTTCATTCTGTATTGGTTCGAAAACAATAACACCGGTATCCCACACTTCCACTTGAGTATGATCGCCTAAGTTAAATGAAAATTCGCCATCGAACTGTTCAGGATGGGCTAAGGTGAGCGCTAAAAAATCCTTTGAATCTAACAGAGCTTGTAACACAGAATTCTCCTTATAATGATGTGTAACAGTATTGGCGCAATAGCATAAGTACAGGCAGTAATAACCACTTAAGCATTTATCTCACTGCGGTTAGTCTCACTCGCACCTAAAAAACGGCTTCAATACTAACACATGTTTTTAGTGCTGTTCTCAGACATTTATTGCCGTAGGACCCAGTTTTAAGCGGAATGACATTCAACTAAGCTGATTGTTAAATTCTTAGGACATTCCCTAAGAATTTCCCATGATAAATATTCCAGCTTGAGGCTTGCTTTTGCACTCAAGTTTTATCACAATCCTTAGCCATCTAGACTTCTATTGGATTTAATTATGGCGTTAGCAACCTTTGGTGCCGGCTGTTTCTGGGGCGTAGAGTATTTTTTTAGACAAGTGAACGGCGTATCCAATGCCACCTGCGGCTATATGGGCGGCAATAATGCGGCGACGAGCTATGAAGAAGTCAAAAAAGGCAAAACGGGCCATGCCGAAGTGGTGCAAGTGGAATTTGACCCTGCCCTTGTCAGTTATGAAGACTTGCTCGATGTATTTTGGAAAAACCATAATCCTACGAGTCTGAACATGCAAGGCGGAGATATTGGCACTCAATATCGCAGCACCATTTTCTTCCACGACCGTGAGCAAAAAGCGGCCGCAGAAGCCTCAAAGTTAGCTTTTGCCCGCTCGGGCCGTTGGGGATTACGCCATATCGTTACTGAAATAGTGCCACTTCAACAGTTCCATGTGGCTGAGGAATATCATCAAAATTACATCGATAAGAATAACTTACCGAGTTGTCATATCGAGTACTAAATACGGTCAAATCAGTATTAGATCAACTACTCACAGCTGAATTAGACACAAACAAAAACGCACTCAAATCTGAGTGCGTTTTTTATTTTGAGACGTTAGCTAAACCTACTACTGCATTAAGCGTTTAGCGCCTTATCAATTAATGCCTGCGCATCTTTGATGATCTCAGCCAAATGCTGCTCACTGATAAAACTTTCGCCGTAGATTTTAAATAACGCTTCAGTGCCCGATGGACGCGCCGCAAACCACCCATTAGCTGTGGTAACTTTGATGCCGCCAATCGCCGCATTATTGCCTGGCGCATGGGTTAACACGTTTTCGATTGTCTCACCTGCAAGCACAGTGGCATTTAAAGTATCGGCATTGAGCAAAGCAAACTTGGCTTTGTTTTCAAGGCTGATTGGGCTATCGATACGCTTATAGAAACTTTGGCCAAATTGTTTTACTAGCTCTTGATGGCGTTGACCTGGGGTTTTCCCTGTCACCGCAAGAATTTCTGCGGCAAGTAACCCTAAAATGAAGCCGTCTTTATCTGTGCACCATGTACTGCCATCACGACGTAAAAATGCCGCGCCAGCACTCTCTTCACCGCCAAAGGCGATTGTGGCTTCGGCTAAACCGTCGACAAACCACTTAAAGCCCACTGGCACTTCGAGTAACTTTTTGCCGTGGAAAGCACAGATTTTATCGATAAGCGCACTCGATACTAAGGTTTTACCTATGGCTAAGGTATCGCTCCAATCTGGTCTGTGTGTCAGTAAATAATCGATAGCGACCGCAAGATAATGATTCGGATCCATCAAACCCGTACCAGGGCAAACTATGCCGTGACGGTCATAGTCGGGATCATTACCAAGGCATAAATCAAAGGATTCTTTATGGGCGAGTAACCCGGCCATCGCGTAGGGAGATGAGCAATCCATGCGGATTTTGCCGTCTTTATCCAGCGGCATAAAGCTAAAGCTTGGGTCAACTTTATCATTAACTAACGTGATATCGAGCCCATAACGCGCGGCAATCGGTGCCCAATAGAAAATCCCTGAACCACCGAGCGGGTCAACGCCGATGCGCAGCTTAGCGTTGGCAATCGCCTGCATGTCGATAACATTCTCTAAATCAGCCACATAGGGTGTAATCAAGTCAATGGCTTGCACATAACCCGAAGTCAGCGCATCGGCATAGGCTGATTTTTGCACGCCAACTAATGCTTGGCGCAGGTAATCATTGGCCCGCGATTCAATCCAAGCCGTGATATTACCTTCGGCCGGTCCACCATGGGGTGGATTGTACTTGATGCCACCGTCCTGAGGCGGATTGTGGGAAGGCGTAATGATCAAACCATCGGACAATGCAGCACCCGTAATATTGGCTTCGCGATTGGCGCAAATCACCCCATGGGAAACCACTGGCGTAGGTGTAAATCCGTCGTTCTGTTGGATTTTCACTGTGACTTTATTTGCCGCCAGCACTTCAATTGCCGACAAATAGGCCGCATAGGATAACGCATGGGTGTCAATCCCAAGGATCAGCGGCCCATCGATATTTGCCGATTGACGGTAGTCCACTACAGCTTGGGTAATCGCCCAAATGTGTTGTTGGTTAAAACTGCCATTGAAGGCGCAGCCTCTGTGCCCAGAAGTGCCAAAGGTGACGCGTTGTTGTACGTCATCCATATTTGGCGTGATGCTGTAATAATGGCTCATCAGTTTTGGAATATTGACCAGATCCGTCTGATTAGCGATTTGTCCTGCCCTTTGATGTATTGCCACCGATGGCTCTCCTGCACTCAATTACAATTAGAAAAAGTAGAAAAATGTCGTACTAACTTGGCTCATCCGCGGATTAAACGCGCTCGGCGATACCCGCTGCTACTGTCGCATCACAACCAAATTGCACTAAAACTTCCGATAAAATAGTGCGTTTCTTGGCGGTATTGTTGTTACTCGTTACCCAGAAACCACTTGTACCAATTTCTTTTGGGTTAGCCGAAGCACTCGCTTCGAGCAGTTGCTCCTTAGAGCGAGCAAAATACAAACGATCGCGCCCTTGGATCTGCAAAATTTGTGAGAATTGCTCTGGGGCTAATTGATACAAACTTTCGAGCAAAAACAGAAAACGACCTACTGCGCCTTTTTGCTGCGATAACTGATGTTCATCGACTAAGCGACTAAAATCATTCACTGCTGGCACTGTTTGCGCCGCGACGGGCTGAATAGGTTCAGCTTCAAGGCTCGGTTGGCTAATCGCCAAAGGCTGAGGTTGTTCGACCGCATCGACGGACAGGCCGAGTAATCGACGAAGAATGTCAGAGGCGCTCTCACCAATTCGTTCTGTTTTGCTGGCAATATGACGATAGAGCTCTTCATCTACTTCGATATATTTCATAACCTTAATTATCCTTTGTTATTCAACAGGCTTAACCGAAAAAAGTGTACCACAGCGATCGGGGCAGATCATTGCGATCTGTTACCAGTGTATCTATCTCTATCAATCTGATAAAGCGCCATTATTCTAAAAGTGCGGGAAATAGCACAGCAAACTAGCAGTTAATCGACAATTGCCGAAAAAGCACACAAGTTACTGGCCGCCCCCACTATAGAAATAGCAACTGACTTGTCAAGCCAACGGCATTAAGGGCACAATTCGCGTCACGCTAAGCTAAAAATCTCCAACAGGAATCACCATGAACTTTGTTTCTACAGGCCAAGGACCCGCAGTGCTCTTGATCCACGGCTTGTTCGGTAATCTAGATAACCTCAAAGGTCTAGGGCAAGTATTAGAAAATCAGTATCAAGTTATTCGTGTCGATGTGCCCAATCATGGTTTAAGTGAGCATTGGGATCAAATGGACTACCCTCGCCTCGCCACTGCAATGATCAGCTTGCTCGACGAACTGGCTATTGAACGCGCCCATATTGTGGGTCACTCCATGGGGGGTAAAATCGCCATGGCGACGGCGTTAGCCTTTCCTGAGCGCATTATCAGTATGGTGGCAGCCGATATCGCCCCCGTCGCCTATGAGCCAAGACACGACACAGTGTTTGCGGCATTAGAAAGCCTGCCCTTAGAAGGCCATACCGACAGACGCTTTGCCCTAAACCACTTAATTGACAATGGTATTGACGAAGCAACGGCACAATTTTTACTCAAAAATCTACAACGCACTGATACTGGTTTTCGTTGGAAAATGAACTTAAGTGGTCTAAAGGCTTGTTATCCTAATATTATTGGCTGGCAAAATCAGACACTAAATCCAGTACAAAGCTATGCTGGACCAAGTCTGTTTATTCGCGGCGGCGACTCAAATTATGTCACTAGCGAGCACAGAAGCGCTATCATGGCGCAATTCCCCGCGGCACAGGCAAAAACACTTGAAGGATGTGGTCATTGGTTGCATGCGCAAAAACCCGTCATTTTTAACCGGATCGTGTCTGAATTTATTGACAAACATTCAATGTAAATCAGCAGCAAACTCGACCGAAAGCATATGGCAGCCGCCATCTTGTTGTGATATATTCGCGCCTCTTTTGGCCTTAGAACACTCTCAAGGACTAAGAAAGTATGTTATCTCAGTACATGGAACAAATTGAAACCATCGGCCTGAACCTGTTTTTTGCCTCGATATTTTTCTTTATCGGCATGGCCATCCACGATGTGCTTAAACAAGGTAACGTGCCAAAATTTGGTCGATTTATTGTTTGGTTAGTGTTATTTCTCGGCTGCGCCGGGTTTATTGTAAAAGGTATTATCCAGATCACTTGGGAAGGCTCAGGGATCGGTTAACAATAAGAACATGGCAAAAGAAGCGACAGACAGAACCACTATTGACCTTTTTGCCAATGAAAAGCGCCGGGGCCGCCCAAGAAGTAATCCTTTGTCCCGTAGCCAACAGCTTAAGGTCAACAAACGCAATCAAATCCAGCGCGATAAAGCCAACGGATTAAAGCGAATAGAGTTAAAGGTGTCACAAGATTTGTATGACGCCTTGAATGAGCAGGCATTGGCCAGTAACATCAGCCGTAGCCAGTTAATCGAATTAATTCTTCAGCAACAAGTTGAGTGCTGAACGAGTACCAGCAAGATTAACCTAATAAGTGAACTAGACATTAAAGGATAGACAATGGCAACTGTAGGTCTTTTTTTCGGTAGCGACACAGGTAACACCGAAGCTGTAGCCAAGATGATCCAGAAAAAACTGGGTAAAAAAATGGTTGAGGTGAAAGATATCGCCAAAAGTACCAAAGAACAGATTGCAGAGTATGACTTGCTGCTGTTCGGCATCCCGACCTGGTATTACGGTGAAGCGCAATGTGACTGGGATGATTTCTTCCCTGAATTAGAGCAAATTGATTTTACTGACAAACTTGTCGCTATTTTTGGTTGTGGTGATCAAGAAGACTACGCTGAGTACTTCCTTGATGCTATGGGCATGGTTGGCGATATTGTTCAGGCCCGTGGTGGCATCATCATCGGCCATTGGCCAACTGCAAGCTACAATTTTGAAGCCTCTAAAGGTCAAGTCGATGACGACCACTTTATTGGTTTAGGTATCGATGAAGATCGCCAGCCAGAGCTGACTGAAGAACGTGTTGATGCTTGGGTTAAGCAAATTTACGAAGAAATGTGTTTAGCTGAATTAGAAGATTAATTCTGTTAACCATTTGATTAAAGCGGCTTAACGCCGCTTTTTTTATGCATATATTTCTACTTGTTGCAACTATCTACTTGTTGTAACTAAGAATAACGACATACCACACTCATGACCAACACACCCAGCTCCACCCATTGGGATATCTTTTGTACCGTCGTCGATAACTATGGCGATATTGGCGTCACTTGGCGTTTAGCCAAACAAATGGCTAATGAGTACCACATTCCAGTTAATTTGTGGGTCGACGACCTCGCAAGCTTCTCCCATATTTTACCGACACTTGAACCACTAAAAGCCACTCAAACCTTCAATGGTGTGAATATTATTCATTGGAAAGAGCGTTTGCCTGTAGCGTTTGTCGCAGGAGCTGTGCTCATCGAAGCCTTTGCCTGTGAACTCCCCGAACAGGTAAAAGAGCAGTTGGTTTATTTACATCAGAACGCCCCAAAATCTGTACCTGTTTGGCTGAATTTAGAGTATTTAAGCGCAGAGGATTGGGTTGAAGGCTGCCATGGTTTGCCATCGTTACAAGCCAATGGTTTGAAGAAGTATTTCTACTTTCCCGGTTTTAGCGCCAAAACGGGTGGACTCATTTGCGAGCAAAATTTGTTTGCAGAGCGTGATGCTTGGCAAGCTGATACTGCCAATAAATTGCAGCTTTTTACTGTTCTAGGTCTTAAGGACATTCAGGCACAAGACACTGTTATTAGCGTTTTTAGCTATGAGACCGAGGCGCTACCTGCATTATGTGAGTTATGGCAGCAATCGGCAGAAAAAATCCATGCGCTGATCCCCAAGGGGCGTAGCTTAAACAGTCTGACGCATCTACTACCCTGTGAAATTGCCGCTCTAGTGCCGGGTCAACAGATAAATCATGGTAATTTAACCCTGCACATTTTACCTATGACTGACCAACAGGGGTTTGATCGCCTGCTCTGGAGCTGTGATTTTAATATCGTGCGCGGTGAAGATTCCTTTTTACGTGCCCAATGGGCCGCAAAACCCTTCATTTGGCACATTTATCCCCAAGAAGATGATTATCACCTCGTAAAATTAGAAGCTTTTCTCAAACTTTACTGCGATAATCTGCCACCTAAAATTGCTTGTTATTGGTCTGAATTGAATCTCGCGTTCAACCAAGCACAGCAATCAGCCGTGAGCCTTCACTGGCAAAACCTTAATCCTGTTAATTTGCCCTTGTTGCATCACCATGCTAAACAATGGCCAATTAATGCATTAAATGCTGCAGATCTCGCTACTCGACTAGTTCAGTTCGTTAAAAACAGCTAAGATACTGCGCGAAAACAGAAAAATCTAAATATAGGAAATAGTGTAATGAAAACTGCTCATGAAATCCGTCCTGGTAACGTGATCATGTTAGATGGCAGCCCATGGGTTGTGCAGAAAACTGAAACAACTCGTTCTGGCCGTAACGCTGCTATCGTTAAGTTAAAGTTGAAAAACTTACTGCTTAACTCTGGTACTGAAACGACTTTCAAAGGTGAAGATAAGTTAGAAGACATCATCTTAGATCGTCTTGACTGCACATATTCTTACTTTGCAGATCCTATGTTTGTATTCATGGATGCAGAATACAACCAATACGACGTAGAAGCTGAAAACCTAGGTGATGCAGCGGCTTATATCGTTGACGGTATGGAAGAAACTTGCCAAGTGACTTTCTATGATGG
Organism: Shewanella sp. SM29; assembly: GCF_025654245.1. Lineage (NCBI taxonomy): Bacteria > Pseudomonadati > Pseudomonadota > Gammaproteobacteria > Alteromonadales > Shewanellaceae > Shewanella > Shewanella sp. SM29. The sequence continues at coordinate 123,640 of NZ_JAKKRN010000009.1, read as the reverse complement.
CAAAGCTATCTCTGTTGAAATGCCAACCACTATCGTCCGTGAAGTGATCTACACTGAGCCTTCAGCTCGTGGCGATACTTCAGGTAAAGTAATGAAGCCAGCGACTATCACTGGCGGTGGCACAGTAAGTGTTGCTGACTTCGTGAAAGTAGGCGACAAAATTGAAATCGACACTCGTACTGGTGAATTCAAGAAGCGCGTTTAATCGCCCTTCTCGTTTCCAGACAAAGAAAAGCCAGTGCTTGCACTGGCTTTTTTGTTGCTATTTTTTAGTTGAACATTTTTAAGACTCTTAAGTCATTGAAGGGGTAAAACTTTTATAAGTAATAATTCCCTTATTCATAAAAGCGTTAGCATTGCGGCCCTAAGAAACGTCGCTCCCAAGCCCCTATCTCACTCAAATAACTTTGGAATTCAATTTCCTTCACCGATACAAAGCCAGTGACAAAATCGTCCCCGAGTAAGCGTCGTGCCGAATCACTTTGGCGCATTTGCGTTAACGCAGCTAAAAATGTCTGCGCTAGGTCATGGCTGCTATCGTAGGCGCTCCCGGTTTCTGGTGCACTTGGCGATAATTTTTCTTCTATTCCGGCAAGGCCCGCTGCCAAAGATGCGGCAATCATCAGGTACGGATTAGCATCGGCGCCCGCAATGCGATTCTCTACCCGTCTCGCCACCGGAGCACTCAATGGCACACGTAAGCCAGTGGTGCGATTATCAACGCCCCAACTTAAATTAATCGGCGCTTGACTGCCGGAAATGTAACGTCTAAATGAATTGATATTGGGTGCGAATAACAACATTAAATCAGGTAGATACTTTTGTAATCCGCCGATGTAGTGGTGAAAACGGTCAGTGTCGCTACCATCTGCATGGCTGAAAATATTATGACCTTTCTCATCGACGACACTTTGATGTAAATGCATAGAACTGCCGGGTTGACCCGCTATGGGTTTTGCCATAAAAATCGCATTCAAACCATGTTTTATGGCGATTTCTTTCGCGGCATATTTGAACATAAAGGCTTGATCTGCAAGAGCCAACGGATCACCATGCACTAAGTTAATTTCATATTGTGATAGCCCCATTTCATGGATCCAAGTATCACCTTTAATCCCAATCGCATCGATGGCGGCATTAAACTCATCCCAAAATGGTGCGAGTTCATTGAGCATATTCATGCTAAACGCGGATTGACCATTTTCAACTCGGCCACTTTTTGAAATGGGCGCCTGATACGGAACACTCGGATCGGTATTCGCCTCCGTAAGATAAAATTCAATCTCGGGTGCCACCACAGGGGTTAACCCCAAGGCTTGGTAACGAGCCAGCACATTTTTTAACATAGAGCGCGGCGCAAATGGACATAAATTACCATCCAGTAATACGCAGTCATGGATGGCAAATGCGCGCGGCACTGTGCTCCATGGGATCATCTTGAGGGTGCTGTAATCGGGGACGAGTAAAAGATCAGGATCAGCATCAGGGAAAACAGGATCGTAGGAATACTCACCGGTAATCGCTTGCATCGAAATAGCTTGGGCAATACGTAATTCAGCACCCTGAGCAAAACTTCGGGCTGGCATAAGCTTTCCCCTTGGATAGCCTGAAATATCAGGGAATAAACACTCGACATCACGTATTATGCCGTGCTCGAAAAACGCAGTAAGAAGAGTTGAGTCCATTTGATTCGTTTGCCACTAATGTTGAAAATAATGCCCTGAAGGATGCAAAGTATAATCAGGCTTTGATTTGAAAAGCTACATGGCGACGATGAAATATGTAAAATATAAATGACAATTTCGTAAAATATAATTTGACATCAGTTGAAAATCTTCATTTAACAGTGTAATCCTGTTTATCCTAGTTCAAGCCTCATCACTCTTTACTCACCTTTTACTCACTCTAGCCGCCTAACCCAATGACGGCAGACATAAAAAAACCAGCCGTAGCTGGTTTCTTATATTAATCGTGACAGAAGTTATGCAATCACAATAAAGCCGATAAATGCTATTACCGCTGCGATAAGTGCATAAGGTAACTGAGTCACAGCATGGCTCACTAAGTTACAACCTGAGCCTTGGGCGGCCAATACGGTTGAATCTGAGTAAAAGCACGCTTGGCTACCAAATGATGATGCGGACAATAAGGCCCCAATGACTAATGGGATGTCCGCCCCAACCGCTTGCGCTAATGGCATCACGATAGGAATCGTCACGGCAAATATACCCCAGCTCGAACCTGTGGCAAATGCGAGTATAGCCATAGATAAGAACACTACCGCAGGCAGCAATTTAGGTGTCATAAATGGGCTTAATGATTCAATGACATACTGCGGCAGTAATAACTGATCGCACACATCCTTAAACACAAACGCCGCAATTACAGTGCTAATGGCCGGTAGCATGCTTTTAAAGCCATCGATCATTTGGTCCATCATCTCTGAAAATGGCATCAAACGCTGCACTGCATAATAAGGAATCGTGATAACTAAGGTCGCCAGCAAGCCTTTCCACACGTCGATATCAAAGTACACGGTAAAGGCAACTAACAAACCAATAGGCACTAAAAAGTTATGCAGTTTGCCCTGATTATCGGCGTGCTTAAATTCCTCTTCTATGGCTTTAACCGCATATTCATCCGAAGTTTGCACTTGGTCGAAATCCACTTGCGCTTCAGCGGGTTCACCTTGGGCAGCGCGCAGCTGCGCAGCCTTCATTGGACCAATAGCGGGCACAATACCTAATGCGACAAGTAGCACCATAGCCACAGCTAACCAAGCATAAAGCATGTAAGGAATGGCTTGCATATAAACTGCAATGCCTTGACCTTCGGCTGCCACACCGTTATCCACCAGTAATCCACCAAAAAATACCGCCCAAGTTGATAATGGCACTAACACGCACACGGGCGCGGCGGTGGAGTCCACGACATAGGCGAGCATTTCACGGGACACTTTAAATTTATCCGTTACACGCTTCATGGTTTCACCCACGGTCAACGCATTGAGATAGTCATCGATAAAAATCACGATCCCAAGGATAAAAGTCATTAATAGGGAAGATTTAGGTCCTTTCGCCAATTTAAGTGCATTGCGGCCAAACGCTAATGCGCCGCCAGTTCGTACTAAAAGTGCGATGAGCGCACCAAAACCACCACACACCAGAATCAACCAACCTATGGTTTCATCGGCCATAACCTTCAATGACACACTAGCAAAATTGTTTAAGACTTGACTGGGATCGAGTAACAGGAAACCGGTTACCGCACCTATGATCAAAGATAAAATAGGACGGCGTAACCAAATAGCTAACACCAATACCACCAAAGGTGGAATGAGACTTAACGCTGTCGGTTCAGACATGCACTTAGGTCCTCTAAATAAATCGCCTAAAAGGCAAATGGTTTTAGAATAACGCCTGAAATCAACACGATTCAGAACGTCAACACAGCTGCTTCATGATGACTAACCCTGAAGATAAAACCCGCGAATTGCTTGCTATCTAAGGTGCCTTGCCAAAAACATCGCGCAGAAAATAAAGCGCATCGAATATTGAGTCAACTATAAATTTAACTTGATAGAAAATAAATTTAATTCCCGTGAGACAATTTTACATAACCGCATAATCTAAAAGACTTTTAACGCCATTGTAACTTAAACATTTATGATCTTCTTAGCTTAATAAGCATTCAATAAATATGCCTAATTATCACAAGATAAAATGCCGCTTGCATAAGTTTATCTTATCAAAAATCTATGATTAAAAATCAACCATTAAGTATCAGCTAAAATACATTTTCTTCTGTCACGATTAATATGGCTAATATAGAGAAATTAAATATTGGTCAGCTAATGAAAACGCATTTTCATCTGTCGAAATGAAAAAACATAAACAAGATTCCCTACCAACCCAATAGATAAACAATCTCAAAATCATACCAATATCAGAATATAAAACTTGTGCAGATTTCTTTAATCGACTGTTAAAGCATATTTAACTGAGGGATATTTATAAAAAAAGCGCAATTCTGTGCTTATCCCCCCTTTCATCTGCAATGAAATTTCGTTATGGTGCGCTAACTTAAGCCAAAACTTTATGCATGTTCCGAGGTGTAAATGCGCCCTATCATCAAATCCAACAAGCTGGATACCGTTTGCTATGACATCCGCGGCCCAGTGCACAAGGAAGCCAGACGTTTAGAAGACGAGGGGCATCGAATCCTCAAACTCAACATTGGTAATCCGGCCCCCTTCGGTTTCGAAGCGCCTGAAGAAATTGTGCGCGATGTGATCCTCAATTTACCCAGTGCCCAAGGCTACTGCGAGTCAAAAGGATTATTCTCTGCCCGTAAGGCCATAGTGCAGCATTACCAAGCCCAAGGGATTTTTGGTGTCGATATCGAAGATATCTATATAGGTAACGGCGTTTCAGAACTCATTATGATGGCAATGCAAGGCCTGCTAAATACCGATGATGAGATCTTAATCCCCTCACCAGACTATCCCCTGTGGACAGCAGCGGCGAATCTCGCGGGCGGCAAGGCTGTGCATTATCGCTGCGATGAAGAAGCGGACTGGTTCCCCGATCTCAATGACATTAAAAGTAAAATTTCATCACGTACTCGCGGCATAGTGCTGATTAACCCGAACAACCCAACCGGAGCGGTATACAGCAGAGAATTACTGCTGCAAGTGGTTGAACTGTGTCGTCAACATGATCTGATCCTTTTTGCCGATGAAATTTACGATAAAATTTTATACGACGAAGCCAAGCATATTCCTGCTGCGGGTCTATCAGATGATATTTTAACTGTTACTTTTAACGGTTTATCAAAGGCTTATCGTGCAGCAGGATTTCGTGTTGGTTGGATGATGTTATCTGGCAATCTTAAGGCTGCTAAAAGTTACATCGAAGGCTTAGAGATGCTGTCCTCGATGCGCCTCTGTGCAAACGTGCCCAATCAACATGCGATTCAAACTGCGCTCGGCGGTTATCAGAGTATTAACGAGCTTATTTTGCCTAATGGCCGCCTCACAGTTCAAAGGGATGCCTGTTATGAATTACTTAACCAAATTCCAGGTGTGAGCGTTAAAAAACCAAAGGGCGCACTCTATGCCTTCCCTAAACTGGATATGAAGAAATTCAACCTAAGGGATGATGAGCGTTTAGTGCTGGATTTACTCAGAGAAAAGAAAATTCTGTTAGTGCACGGCACGGCCTTTAACTGGCCTGAGCCTGACCATTTACGAGTGGTTTTCTTGCCCTATAAAGAAGATCTGAAGAAAGCATTTACCGAGTTTGGGGCCTTCCTCGAAAACTATCGACAGTAAAATATCCCTTTAACGGTTTGAGACATAAAGCGATCCTAGTGGTCGCTTTATTTTTAGCTATTTCTTTAAATCCTCTACGCTCATGCTCACGTGTCATCCAAGGCTGTGATAATCTAAGACTTCACTAGCGTCAATACTGCCTATTCACTCGTTTCATGTCTTCCATTGCAGCTTGTCGCCTTCCGATTTCACTCTTTAGCAGGAAAACTATGAGTCATTTATTTGCGCATTTAGCTCGCATGAAACTTATCCAACGCTGGCCTTTGATGTACAACGTTCGCACTGAAAATGTTCAAGAACACTCGCTGCAAGTCGCCATGGTGGCCCATGCACTGGTGATTATCAGTAATAAGAAATTCGGCACGACGCTCGATCCCCATCAAGCCACGAGTCTGGCGATTTTTCACGATGCCAGTGAAATTCTCACGGGTGACTTACCGACGCCGGTAAAATACTTCAATAAAGAAATTGAAGCCGAGTATAAAAAGATTGAGGCGATTGCCGAGCAGCGCATGTTAGATATGGTACCTGAGGAATTTAAAGAAGATTATCGCAGTCTGTTCATCAGCGATTACGCCGATCCCGTTTACAAGACCATAGTGAAATCGGCTGATACTCTGTGTGCTTATCTTAAATGCCTTGAGGAAAACCGCGCTGGCAACAGTGAATTCAATACTGCCCGTAAGCGTCTCGAAGACATGCTGGCGACAAATCCAGATCCCGCAGTACAGTATTTTATGAGCTGCTTTGTACCCAGTTTCACTTTGAATTTAGACGAAATTAACAAGATGCTTTGATTTTCCACTCTCGCTAGGAATGCATATGACTTCAAGTGTTTGGCAAGAACGCCGTCATGGTGAAGATAAACAACGGCGCTTTGATCACCGCAGCCCTTACCAAAGAGACAGGGCGCGTATTCTCCACTCGGCCGCCTTTCGCCGCCTCCAGGCCAAGACCCAAGTGCTCGGTGTTGGCATGAATGACTTCTATCGCACCCGATTAACCCACTCACTCGAAGTCTCGCAAATTGGCACTGGCATAGCCGCGCAGCTCAGACGCAAATATCCACAACATAAGCAGTTGCTTTGCTCTATGAGCTTATTAGAGTCCTTATGTTTAGCCCACGATATTGGTCATCCTCCCTTCGGCCATGGCGGTGAAGTCGCATTAAATTACATGATGCGCGACCACGGCGGCTTTGAAGGCAATGGCCAAACTTTTCGTATTTTATCGAAACTTGAGCCCTATACCTTAGATTTCGGGATGAACTTATGCCGCCGAACTATGCTCGGGATTTTAAAATACCCCGCGCCGCACTCGAAGCTGTTTGTCGCGGGTGAACATAATGAAATCACCAACCATAGACAGCTCAAGCCGTCACAATGGCCGCCGGTTAAGGGCATTTTCGACGATGATAACGACATCTTCGCTTGGGTGCTTGAGCCTTTGTCTGAGGCGGATAGCCGTCGTTTTACCTCGACACAGCAAGGTTCACACCCCGCCCTGCACCACTATCCACATCTGCGAACCCAGTTTAAATCCTTCGATTGCTCGATTATGGAACTGGCAGATGACATCGCCTATGCGGTGCACGATCTCGAAGATGCGATTGTGATGGGCATAGTCACAGCGTCCCAGTGGCATCAAGATGTGGCGCCGACACTGACCAGCAGCAGTGATGCGTGGATAAAACAAGAGCTGGCAGATATTGGCAACAAGCTGTTTTCACATGAGCATCACCTGCGTAAAGATGCCATAGGCACACTCGTTAATGGCTTTGTCACCGCTATTGTTATCTCAGAAGATGACGTGTTCGAAGAGCCATTATTGCGCTTTAATGCGACGTTAGAGCCGGAGTTTGCCATTGCGCTCAATGTACTTAAGCAACTGGTTTATAAATACGTTATTCGTAAACCCGAGATCCAAATGCTCGAATATAAGGGCCAGCAGATTGTGATGGGATTATTCGAAGCCTTCGCTTCCGATCCCGAGCGTTTACTGCCACTGAACACCCAAGAGCGCTGGCGCGAAAGTGAGCACCAAGGCTTAAACAGTCACAGAGTGTTGGCGGACTATATTTCAGGGATGACAGATGAGTTTGCGGGGCGACTGTATCAACAGTTATTTAGCCCCAAAGCCGGCTCAAATGTCGAATTGAGTAAGGAAATGTAGCCAAGCTGACATTACGTAGCCCGACTTGCTATAAATCCAGACCGTTTGTAAATGTGCGAGTTACTGTAAAAACCAGACTTTCTACAGAGTCAGCTATCGCAGCCGTTCTTTATCAAAATGCGAAAAATAAAAGACAAAAAACCACCTCGCGGTGGTTTTTATTTTGTCACTATTTCAAACTCGATTTATAAAGCGCCAATGGCATCTTTACAAAGTTGAGTGATACGATCCCAATCGCCGTGTTCCATTGCATCCGTTGGCGCAATCCAACTACCACCAATACAATCGACGTTTTTCAGCGCTAAATAATCTTTATAGCTACTTGGCGTAATGCCACCTGTTGGGCAGAAGCGAATATCCGCTAGCGGACCCGAGAAGGCTTTAAGAGCATCAACACCACCCGAAGCTTCAGCTGGGAAGAATTTAAAGTGGGTGTAACCGAGCGCCATCCCCGTCATCACTTCTGAAATGCTCGCAACCCCTGGAATTAAAGGGATTGGACCATGCATACCCGCTTTGAGCAGTTCAACCGTCGCGCCTGGGGTAATAATAAACTGCGCACCCGCGGCAATCGCAAGATCAAGCTGAGCTTCGTTTAAGATAGTCCCTGCGCCGACTAAGGCCTCAGGCACTTCTTTGGCGATTTTAGTGATAGCTTCGAGTGCACAAGGCGTACGCAAAGTCACTTCTAACACGCTAATGCCGCCGGCAACCAGTGCTCGCGCTAATGGCACCGCATGTTCAATCTTGTTAATCACCATAACAGGAACAATAGGGCTGCGTTTAAAAATATCTTGTGGCTGTAGTGACCAGTTATTCTCAAGCATTGCGTTATTCTTCCTTTGTATTAATAAAGTTCATCGATGGCATTAGTACAACGCGCACCAGTTTCTGGACTACTTAGATTTGAACGTAGCGCACTAAATAACTCGCGGCCCATGCCATAACGTGAGCGATGTAAATCCACTATTCCCGCTGCTCTGGTGGCAAGTTCAGCTTCAGATACAAGCAGGCTCAGTTCGCCTGTTAACGCATCGACACGGATCAAGTCGCCATCTTGGACTTTGGCAATTAAACCGCCATCTAAGGCTTCTGGCGTCAAGTGAATGGCCGCAGGGACTTTACCCGACGCGCCAGACATACGACCGTCGGTCAGCAGCGCGACTTTAAAGCCTTTGTCCTGAAGCGTTCCCAATAGTGGGGTTAACTTGTGCAGTTCTGGCATACCGTTGGCTTTCGGGCCTTGACCTTTAACCACCACAACACAATCTCTATCCAGAGCACCAGCTTGGAACAAGGCATCGAGTTTGTTTTGATCGTCAATCACCACTGCGGGCGCTTCAACGACACGATGTTGTTCTTGTACTGCTGACACTTTGATCACAGCGCGGCCTAAGTTACCTTTGAGTAATTTTAAGCCACCGTTGCCTTGGAAAGGTGATGCGACTGACGTTAACACTTCAGTATCTAAGCTAGTCGTTGGACCATCGACCCAGCGCAGTTCACCGTCGAGCAGCCTTGGCTCTTGGGTATAACGGCGTAAACCAAAACCCGCAACGGTATTCACATCTTCATGCAATAGACCCGCATCGAGCAATTCTTTGATTAAGTACGCCATGCCACCGGCTGCATGGAAATGATTAATATCGGCATGACCGTTTGGATACACGCGCGCCACTAATGGTACAGCATCGGATAATTCAGAAAAATCATCCCAGTTCACAATAATACCGGCAGCACGAGCCGCGGCGACAATGTGCATCGTCAAGTTAGTAGAACCGCCAGTAGCCAAAAGTGCCACAATGCCGTTAACCACAGACTTTTCGCTGACCACTTCACCGATTGGGGTATATTGGGTGCCCATTTCAGTTAAACGGCACACTTGCTTAGCCGCCATCTTATTTAACGCTTCGCGCAGTGGATCATCAGGATTCACAAAAGATGAGCCAGGTAACTGCAGACCCATCACTTCAAGCATCAACTGATTCGAGTTTGCCGTGCCGTAGAAAGTACAGGTTCCTGCACTGTGGTAAGACTGGGCTTCAGCTTCTAATAGCTGTGCACGGTCTACTTTACCTTGGGCAAATTGTTGACGAATACGGGCTTTTTCTTTGTTCGGGATACCTGATTTCATCGGCCCTGCCGGCACGAATAACATAGGTAAGTGACCAAAACTTAAGGCGCCGATAAGTAAACCTGGAACGATTTTATCGCAAATGCCGAGCAGTAAAGCGCCATCGAACATGTTGTGAGACAAACCCACAGCCGTTGCCATCGCAATCACTTCACGACTCAGTAAGCTCAATTCCATACCGGGTTGACCTTGAGTCACACCATCACACATGGCCGGAACACCGCCTGCCACTTGTGCAACACTGCCGACTTCCTGACAGGCTTTTTTCAGCAATTCAGGATAGCTTTCATAGGGTTGGTGCGCAGATAACATATCGTTAAATGCCGTCACTATGCCGATGTTCGCCTTATTCAATTGACGCAATGCATTTTTGTCGTCTGGATTACAGGCGGCAAAACCATGGGCTAAGTTGCCACAGCTCAATGAGCTACGGTGTACACCATGGTTACGAGCATCATTCAATGCGGCGAGATAACCTTCACGTGACGCTTTGCTACGGGCAATAATTCTGTCGGTAACAGCTTGAACTACTGAGTGTATTTCTACTGAGTGCATAGTGACTCCTTAAGCGCTCCAGAACACATCAACGGGCGTTTTACGCTGCGCTAATACGGCTCTGATAGGCATAGCATGGACATCATCACTTTCTAACGCTTGACGATATACGGATAATTTCTGTTCCCCGACCAAGTGCAGATAAATTTGTCTGCTGTTCAGAATCGCACTCTTAGAGAGCGTAATTCTACCATGGGGCGCTGTGGTGGGGTTCGTCGCCACACACAGGGCTTGGGTTGTGAGCGCATTTTCAAGCTCAGCACTGCAGGGAAACCAAGAGCAGGTATGACCATCGTTACCCATGCCTAACACCACCACATCAAAAGGACGTGGGAAGTTAGACAAGGACTCGGCGGCCATATCGGCGCCCGCTTCTGCAGTCGAAAACATGTTTTTTAAACCGCGGAATTTGGCATTCGCCGCACGGTTTTGTAATAAATGTTCACGCACGAGACGCTCATTAGAAGCATCGGCGTCGGCTTCAACCCAGCGCTCATCGGCAAGCGTGATATAAACATCACTCCAATCGATGGATTTCATGCTCAATAGTTGAAATAACTTAAGCGGCGTCGAACCACCGGAAACGACTAAGCTCGCTTTTCCGCGGGCATCGACGGCTTCCTGCAACTGGCTCGCAATTCTATTCGCAAGCTGTTGTTCTAACGCACTTTGCGTATCGAAAGATTTGAATACGGTTTCTTTAATCATCAAAGTCTCCTACTCGTCCCACGAACGGCCATCTTTGGTGATCAAAGCAACTGACGCAACTGGACCCCAAGTACCCGCAGGATAAGGTTTTGGTTTTTCGTTGCTTTGTTCCCACGATTGGATAATGCCATCCACCCAAGTCCATGCCTGCTCGACTTCGTCGCGGCGCACGAACAGCGCTTGATTACCGAGCATAGCTTCGAGTAATAGACGCTCGTAGGCATCGGCGATACGTTCATTTTTAAAGGTATCAGAGAAGCTCAAATCGAGTTTAGTGGTTTGTAGACGTTGTTTTTGCTCCAAACCTGGCACTTTGTTCATCATCTGGATTTCAACCCCTTCATGGGGCTGCAGACGGATCGTCAGCTTGTTCGGTGGCAGATTACGGTAGCTTGAGCGATATAAGTTATGCGGTGGGTTTTTGAAATACACCACAATTTCAGAGCTCTTAAACGGCATACGTTTACCGCTACGTAAATAGAAAGGCACGCCCGCCCAACGCCAGTTGTCGATATCCACACGAATAGCCACGAAGGTTTCTGTGTGTGATTGAAGGTTGGCGCCTTCTTCTTCTAAATAACCCGGGACTGGGCTGCCCTTTAAGAAGCCTGCGCTGTACTGACCGCGTACGGTATTTTCATACACATTGTCTGAATTAATCGGACGCAGTGATTTAAGCACTTTAACTTTTTCATCACGGATGCTGTCAGCGTCTAAGTTAACAGGTGGGTCCATGGCAACGAGCGTTAACACTTGCAGCAAATGGTTCTGGATCATGTCACGCATCTGACCCGCTTTGTCGAAGTAACCCCAACGGCCTTCGATACCCACTTCTTCTGCGACTGTGATCTGGACGTGGTCAATCGTACGGTTGTCCCACTTAGAGGCAAATAAAGAGTTCGCAAAACGCAGGGCAATCAAGTTCTGTACGGTTTCTTTACCTAAGTAATGGTCGATACGGTAAACCTGACGTTCTTTGAAGTAAGCGGAAACTTGGTCATTGATGACGCGAGAAGAGTCTAAATCTGAGCCGATGGGCTTTTCGAGCACCACTCGTGAATCTGGGTGGATAAGATCTTGTTCATGCAAACAACGGCAAATGTCGCCGAATATTGCAGGTGGCGTAGCAAAGTAACTGACCATAACGCGCTCTTCTGGTTTGAGCAGATCATGGAAGGCACTGTAGCCCGCTGAATCGGTAAAGTTAGTGCCTATATAGTGGCAGCGGGACAGGAAACGTTGGAGAGTCTCTTCGCACAAAGGCTCTTTCACGAAGGTGTTTAATGCAAGCGTGACTAATTCGATAAACTCATCTTGAGTAAACTCGTCTTTCGCGACACCGATCACTTTCGTATCTTTATCGAGAAGTTCAGCTTTATCTAGCTGGTATAAAGAAGGTAACAACTTGCGTCGTGCCAAATCGCCTTTAGTACCAAAGAGTACGAAGTCACAAGCTTTGGCGCCTGATGTTGTTTTGCCCATTGCGTTACGATCTCCTTTGTATGTCGTGTCCCTTCATGTCGATGAAGAAATCCACACTTTTGTTGTAATATAACAACAGAATTTGTTAAATGCATCTATTTTTATAAATATTAACATTCTTGCTAACTAGTCACTTGCTGCATAAATCTGATATGCTTTTTGTGCTTAAATTACTGAAGGTAGTAAAGTCTTATTTCAAAATTGTACTGAAAAGTTACTACATAGAGTCTATTAGTGGGCTGCCAGTCTTGATCTGCTCCCACGAAATAAAAATAAATAAAATTACATTCTCAATTTAGCGGACATACGCGTATGAATACCCTAGAAAAGGTTCAAAAAAGCCTCACCCATTTTAGTAAATCAGAACGCAAAGTTGCAGAGGTGATCTTAGCATCACCACAGACAGCTATACATTCTAGCATCGCCACACTGGCTAAGATGGCAGATGTCAGTGAACCTACTGTGAATCGTTTCTGCCGCCGCTTAGATACTAAAGGTTTCCCTGATTTTAAGTTACATCTAGCGCAAAGTCTTGCGAACGGTACACCTTATGTGAGCCGCCACGTTGAAGAAGATGATTCAACTGAGTCTTACACGACAAAAATATTCGAATCTTCAATGGCTTCGCTCGATACCGCACGTCAAAGCCTAGACATTTCAGCCATTAATAAAGCCGTTGATATTCTCACTCAAGCTAAGACTATTTCCTTTTTTGGCCTAGGCGCATCCGCTTCAGTTGCCCATGACGCGCAAAATAAATTCTTCCGCTTTAATGTCCCTGTCATCTGTTTTGACGATGTTCTAATGCAACGCATGAGCTGTATCAACAGTAATGAGGGCGATGTGGTGGTATTGATTTCCCACACTGGCCGTACTAAGTCATTGATTGAAATAGCGCGTTTAGCGAGAGAAAATGGTGCAGCTGTGATTGGTATTACCGCCCGCAACTCGCCTTTGTCAATGGAATGTACACTGCCCGTGACAATGGAAGTGCCAGAAGATACTGACATGTATTTACCTATGGCCTCGCGTTTAGCCCAATTAGTCACTATAGATGTATTGGCAACGGGTTTTACCTTACGTAGAGGCCCACGTTTCCGCGATAATTTGAAACGAGTGAAAGAAGTGTTAAAAGAGTCTCGCATCAATAAAGATCCGATACTGTAACTCACTTCCTTTTCTAAAAATGGCTAGTGTTGATCCTTAACCTAGCCATTTATCGTGCAAATATCAGCGATACCTCACAATTTTCATACATAACTTTAGATCAATTTGATTGTAACTTTACTACAAAATTTGGAATTGCATGGTAATATAGTCCCAAGATTTTTTTTAACTTTAACGGAGTATCCTTATGTTCCGCAGAACCAAAATCGTCACCACTCTAGGTCCCGCTACCGATCGTGATGATAATCTACGCCGCATCATCGCGGCAGGTGCAAACGTTGTACGTCTTAATTTCTCCCACGGTTCCCCAGAAGATCACTTAAAACGAGCAACTCAAGCGCGCGAAATCGCTAAAGAGTTAGGCGTTCATGTGGCCATTCTTGGTGACTTACAAGGCCCTAAAATCCGCGTTTCTACTTTCAAAGACAATAAGAAAGTACAACTCGTATTAGGTCAAGCCTATGTACTTGATGCCGAGTTAGCCAAAGGTGAAGGCGACGAGACCCAAGTGGGTATCGATTACAAGCAATTGCCAGACGATGTGACTGTTGGCGATATCCTGATGTTAGATGATGGCCGTGTTCAATTACGCGTTGAGCGTGTTGAAGGCCGTAAAGTGCATACCACAGTGACTGTGGCAGGCCCTTTATCTAACAACAAAGGTATTAACAAACAAGGCGGCGGACTTTCTGCTGCTGCGCTGACCGAAAAAGACAAGGCTGACATTCTCACTGCAGCAATGATCCAAGTGGATTATTTAGCCGTGTCTTTCCCGCGCAGTGGTGCTGACTTGGACTATGCTCGCGATCTTGCTCGTCAAGCAGGTTGTAATGCATTGATCGTTGCTAAAGTTGAACGTGCTGAAGCGGTTGCGACCGATGCCGCTATGGATGATGTTATCTTAGCGTCTGACGTTGTTATGGTTGCCCGTGGTGACTTAGGTGTTGAAATTGGTGATGCTGCACTCGTTGCAGTACAAAAGAAGTTAATCGCCCGTTCACGCCAACTGAATAAAGTCGTCATCACTGCCACTCAGATGATGGAATCGATGATTTCAAGCCCAATGCCAACCCGCGCCGAAGTAATGGACGTGGCGAACGCTGTGCTTGATGGTACCGATGCTGTGATGTTATCTGCTGAAACTGCTGCCGGTGACTTCCCAGAAGAAACCGTTAAGGCAATGGCAAACGTGTGTGTTGGCGCTGAATCTCACCCAAGTGTGATTGTGTCTAAGCATAGATTAGATGTACGTTTCACTTCAGTTGAAGAAACCATTGCACTATCAACTATGTATGCGGCTAACCACCTTGAAGGCGTTAAGGCGATTATCGCTCTGACTGAATCGGGTGCAACACCACAGTTGATGTCTCGTATCAGTTCTTCACTGCCAATCCTGAGTTTATCACGTCACGCAACAACCTTAGCCAAAATGGCCTTGTACCGCGGCGTGTTACCAATCTACTTCGATTCAACTATCCACCCAGCCGATGAGCTAGCGCAAAAAGCGTTAGAAGCATTAACAGCGGCTGGTTATTTGAATAGCGGTGATATGGTATTAATGACCAAAGGCGATGCAATGGAAACCATCGGCGGCACTAACACCTGTAAAGTGTTGATCGTAGCTTAAGCTTCTTCTAACAACTCAAGCTCGTTAGAAAAAAGCCAATAAAAAACCACCTCATGAAGGTGGTTTTTTTATATTGACTGTTATCTGTAAGTGCAGATTTCTGTTGGTGAAAATTTATTGGTCTCTCATTGCAGAGCTAAATCCAAGCGGCGTAGCCATCGAACTTAACACCGCTTAGACCAAACTGCACTAACATTAAACGCTAACATCAAACACTAACAATCACTATAACGCTTCGAAATCATTCACATTAATTGCCGCTAAGCGCAGCTTATCAGCATGCTGTAACTTTTGATCTTCGTCGGCAGTAATAACGCCAGTCTCGAGTGCTTTTGCAAACAAAACTATATTCGGCACTTTTGCAGGCAAATCACCGGCACGCTGCGCTTTCTTCAGTTTTTTATAGATATCTTTACAGGCATATTGCGCGATAAATGCTTGCTCAACTTCAGCAATACCGCCCTTATCCCCTTCAAATTCAGGGCATAAGAAAGTAATACGTTCACGAGCAGGGCCAGGCTTCAACATGCCGCTAACTAAATCGGTCGCCATTTTGTCGCTCGGTGCAGTGAAGTGATTACCCAGCGGGAAAATTAAGCCACGCAGTAACCAGGCCACAGGACGGCTCGGGAAGTTACGAATCGTGTCTTCCAACGCTTTAGCCGCCAAGTGCAAACGATTGGCCATTACATAACGTACCGCAGGCAAATCGTCCTGTTGACGGCCATTATCTTCAAATAACTTCAAGGTCGCTGAGCCTAAATACAACTGGCTGAGCACATCACCCATACGTGCAGACAGCATTTCTTTGCGTTTTAAATCGCCGCCCATGATCAGCATTGATAAATCTGTCATTAAGGCTAATGCAGACGAAATACGCGACATATCTTTATAGTACTGCTTAGTTTCACCGCTCACTGGCGCACTGCCAAAACGGCTACCGCTTAACGCGCTAAACAACGCACTGAAAGCATTACGCGTGGCATAACCCATGTGACCCATTAATAGCGCATCAAAACGCTCTAAGGCTTCATGTTGGTTTTCCATCGCTGCGGCTTCCATTTCGGCAAGTACGTAAGGATGGCAGCGAGTCGCACCTTGACCAAAAATCATCAATGAGCGGGTTAGAATATTCGCGCCTTCCACAGTGATCGAAATTGGATTCGACATATAAGGGTGGCCTAAATAGTTTTTAGGTCCTAATTGAATGCCCTTACCCGATTGAATATCCATGGCATCGTTCATCACAGAACGGCCTAATTCAGTCATGTGGTACTTAGCTATCGCGGTCACGACCGAAGGTTTGACTTTAAGATCGATACCCGTGGTTGTTAAACGGCGTGCGGCTTCTAACTGATAAGTGTTGGCAATAATACGCGCCAGCGCTTCTTGCACCCCTTCAAACTGACCAATTGCCATTCCAAACTGGTGACGCACATAGCTGTAAGCCGTTGTCGTCTTAGTCGCCATGTGACCAGAAGCCGTTGCCAATGCTGGCAATGAAATACCGCGGCCCGCTGACAAACACTCAACCAGCATACGCCAGCCTTTACCAGCAAACTCAGGGCCACCGATAATCCAATCGAGCGGAATAAACACTTCTTTACCTTGAGTAGTACCGTTCATAAACGCCATACTCAGCGGATTATGACGACGACCAATAACCACACCAGGATGATCCGTTGGGATCAACGCACAGGTAATGCCTAAGTTTTTCTTATCGCCAAGCAGACCTTCAGGATCGCGCATTTGGAACGCTAAACCCAGAACTGTTGCTACAGGAGCCAGCGTGATATAACGCTTATCCCATGTAAGTTTAAGCCCAAGCATTTCTTCGCCGTTGAAAATATCACGACACACAATACCTACATCGGGGATAGCGCCGGCATCACTGCCCGCTTCTGGACCAGTTAATGCAAAACAAGGAATTTCATCGCCTTTAGCTAAAGCAGGTAACCAACGTTCTTTCTGCTCGCTCGTACCATAGTGGGTTAGCAACTCACCAGGGCCTAAAGAGTTCGGCACCATCACAGTCACAGCGGCACTGACGCTACGGCTGGCTAATTTGCTGACAATGGTCGAGTTTGCATAGGCAGAGAAAGCTTTACCACCAAATTTCTTCGGAATGATCAGTGCGAAGAAACCTTCTTTCTTAAAGTATTCCCACAGCTCTGGCGGTAAATCCTTGCGGTTATGCACTATGTCGAAATCATCGATCATCGTCAGTGCTGTCATTACTTGATTATCAATAAAGTCTTTTTCTTCTGCAGTTAGCGTGGGTTTGCCATAGCTATGCAAGGTATTCCAGTTAGGATTTCCGCGAAATAACTCCCCTTCCCACCATACATCACCCGCTTCCATCGCTTCACGCTCGGTATCGGAAAGTGGCGGCAAGACCTTCTTGAAAAAACTAAAAACTGGGCGGGTAATAAACTGCATCCGGATATTTTTCACCGCAAACAACACGACAATGGCTATCAGGGCAAGAATTATAATCGTCAACATTATCAAGACCTTTTAATTAAGAAGAAACGGGGACTGATACGCCAGCCGCCATGTAGGGGATCACTTTACGGATCACGGCTTCGATGTCGTTATGCTCACCAAACTCAGCAGCAGCAATGTCATTTAGGGCATCAGCGGACGCCATAGTGAACACGATAGTGCCTAAGGTAAAGTGTAAGCGCCAAAACATTTCAGCGGGTGGAATATGTGGTGCACTGGCCGAAACGGCTTTAACAAAAGCATCGAGATGCTGGCCGTAATGGGTAGTAATAAACCAACGTAAATGCCCTTGGCTTTCGATATAGCCACGGCCTAAAAGCTGCAGGAAGATCGTGGTGCCTTCGGTACGTAGCGCGTTTAAATCCAATAAAGGATCGACCAAAGAAGACAGGATCTCTTCGAGTGTTGCTTGTGCTGGAGCGGCATTTAAACGATGAATTTGGCTTGAAGCGGCAGGCATAAACACGTCTAAATAGCGGGCTAACACTGCACGGATCAGCTCTTTTTTAGAACCAAAGTGATAATTGACCGATGCTAAATTCACCTCAGCTTTGCTGGTAATGAGTCGCAAGGAGGTCTCAGAAAAGCCCCGTTCGGCGAACAGTTTTTCTGCGGCATCAAGTATTCTAGTTTTTGTATCGGATCGACTTGCCATTCCGTGACCTTGAATTAATTTAAAACACTCGTTTAAATTAAACATTGGCACCACGGATGTCAAACTAAAATTGGACAAATTCACCGCTTTCTAGTCTGTGATACAAGCGGTATGTCGTACATGTCCGAATAAGTGTTAAAAACAAGTCAATTAACCCTTGTGCAATAACCCTGTGGTTTAGGTAAACTGTGTAACACAAAAACAACAAGGACAACTAGACATGGTTATTTCATTGAATCGTCGCAGTAAGATCGCGCTCACAGTGGCACTCTCGCTGGGATTAACGGCCTGTAATGATGCTCAAAGTAAAACAGACAAGACAGATACAGCAGAAGCAGCTGTCATCAATACCGCCCCAGATAAAGCACAAGCCATTGCTTTTATTAATGATGCTGAAGCCAAGATGGCCGAATTATCGATTGAATCTAATCGCGCCGAGTGGATTTACAGCAACTTTATTACTGATGATACCGCGGCCCTGTCTGCCGCAGTCGGCGAAAAGGTCAGTGCCGCGTCGGTAAAATTTGCAACCGAGGCGGCTAAGTATGCCAATGTCCAACTCGATCCCGTAAATGCCCGCAAGCTCAATATCCTGCGCAGTGCGTTAGTGTTACCCGCGCCGCTCGATCCTGCGAAGAATACCGAGCTGGCGCAAATTAGTTCAGAATTAAATGGCTTGTACGGCAAAGGAAAATACTGCTTTGCCGACGGCAAGTGTATGACTCAGCCTGAGCTATCGAGCTTAATGGCCGAATCACGTGATCCCGTAAAATTACTGGAAGCGTGGAAAGGCTGGCGTGAAATAGCTAAACCCATGCGTCCCTTGTTTCAACGCGAAGTTGAACTGGCCAATGAAGGCGCAAAGGATCTCGGTTATGCCAACCTGTCGGAACTATGGCGCAGTCAATACGATATGAAGCCCGATGACTTTTCACAGGAACTCGACCGTCTTTGGGGCCAAGTTAAGCCACTTTATGAGTCCTTGCACTGCTACGTACGGGGAGAATTGAATAAAGAGTACGGCGATACCGTCGCACCGACCACTGGACCCATCCCGGCACACTTACTTGGCAACATGTGGGCCCAGCAATGGGGTAATGTGTATGATCTCGTCGCCCCTGACAATGCCGATCCGGGTTACGATGTCACTGAGTTACTCGCAAAGAAAGGCTATGACGAGCATAAAATGGTGAAACAAGCCGAAGGCTTCTTCACATCATTAGGGTTCGCACCATTGCCAGAAAGTTTTTGGGCGCGTTCTCTATTCGTACAACCAAAGGACCGTGATGTGGTTTGTCACGCTTCGGCATGGGATCTCGATAACCTCGACGATATTCGCATTAAAATGTGTATCCAAAAAACTGCCGAAGATTTTAGCGTTATCCACCACGAACTTGGGCATAACTTCTATCAACGCGCTTATAAGCAACAACCCTTCCTGTTTAAAAACAGCGCTAACGATGGTTTCCATGAAGCAATTGGTGACACGATTGCACTGTCGATCACGCCAAGCTATTTAAAGCAAATCGGCTTATTAGAAGAAGTACCTGATGCATCTAAGGATATCGGCCTCTTACTAAAACAAGCCTTAGACAAAATTGCTTTCTTGCCCTTTGGCCTGATGATAGATCAGTGGCGCTGGAAAGTGTTTAGTGGCGAAATCACGCCCGCCCAATATAACCAAGCTTGGTGGGATCTGAGGGAAAAATACCAAGGCGTAAAAGCACCGACTGAACGTAGTGAAGCAGATTTTGATCCGGGTGCTAAATACCATGTACCAGGCAATGTACCCTACACCCGTTACTTCCTAGCGCATATTTTGCAATTCCAATTCCATCAAGCGCTGTGTGAAACTGCAGGCGATAAAGGTCCGGTACACAGATGCAGTATTTATGGCAATCAAGCCGCGGGAGAGAAACTCAATAAGATGCTCGAGTTAGGCTTAAGTAAACCTTGGCCAGAAGCATTGAAAGAAGTCACCGGCAAAGAAACCATGGATGCAAAAGCTGTGCTCGATTACTTCGCCCCACTTAAAACATGGTTAGATGAGCAAAATACCACCGCAAACCGCCAGTGTGGTTGGTAAGGGTTCATAAAATCATCACCCAATAACATAAAACAAAATGCCCAATAAAATTGGGCATTTTTATTCAATCCTTATCTGTTTAATCTAACGCCATCCCATACCTTTACGATTGGCTTCACGGTTTTCAAGCTTGAGCTGTTCTGACTTAGTTAACATCACATAAAGTGCCCCAGCACCGCCCAGCTCGGTTTTCGCCGAATGATAGGCAAGCACCATGTCGAGTTGTGATAACCAATAGCATACAGCTGATTTGAGCAATCCCGCAAAGGGTTGACTCTGATAGCCTTTACCGTGGATCAACATGACACAGCGTTCACCATGTGCCTGCGCTGCCAGTAAATAGTTAAGGACGGCATCACGAGCTTGGTTTAACCGATAAGCATGCACATCAAGCTCCATCTTGATGCTGTATTGCCCCATTCGGAGTCGTTTAAAAACGCCGCCTTGTACCCCCTCACGCTTAAAGCTCACAATGTCATCTGGCGCTTGCTGTGGAAACGCTTTTAAATCCAGTGGCATACACGCTAGGAAGGCTTCCCGTTGTAAAGCATCGCGTCTGTGTATTTGCTCAGCCGTCAACGCTTTCGGTGCTAAATTTACCACTGGCATATCGCCTTTTAGTGGCACGACTCCAGCCATTTCCTCAAAAAACAGTGCTGATTCATCATCCAGCATGGCAAGCTCCTTTACTTCACACTCTTGTACAGAAACACACTTTGTAAACATTCAAGGCTTTAGTTCAGCGGGCGCCTCCATTATAGTGACGCCATGATTGCCAGATTAGAATAAAGTAATGAAATTTTTGCCGCTAGTCCTGATGTGCTTATTGTCACTGCCAAGCTTAGCCAATCCAGCTAAAACTCATACAAAATCCACTGATGATCAATTGATCAATGCTAATTACCCTTTGTTTATTAGCGCTTTTAATCAATTGTCTCCTGAGGTGACCCGTGAGATTTACGCTGATGACGCTAGCTACTTATCTGAGAGTCAAAGTAAAGAAATTTACTATGGACGAGACAATATTGTCGCCATTTACAAAAAGTTTTTCGATAAAATCCGCGCCAAAAAAGCCACTATTGACGTGGATTTCCGCATTACTAAACGCAAAATTATCGGTAATGGTGCCATAGATACTGGCTATTATTTGGTTCGATTTTACCCAGCACAAGAAACCGGCGAACCTGTGAGTGAATTTGCGGGCAAATTTGCTATTGGTACAGAAAAAGTCTCATCCACCCAATGGAAAGTGAGCTTAGATACTAATAACCGCGCAGAACCTAGCTATTATCTGAATGCGAAACCAGTGCCTAACTTGTATTATGGTCGCCAATTTCCGCCTTTACCTGCGGGTAAAAAATTACCCTAATGTTAATGCCGATTACGTTTAAATGGGCTGTCTAACATCTAACGCATTTAGATAGAAATCTAATAAATTTAAACAAATACAATTAAATTAAAGATTTAGCCAATATGACTACAACTAAACAAGCCTGCCCCTGTGGCAGTGGGATAAGCTATCAAGATTGCTGTGGTCCACTGCATACGCATGTAGACTCTGGGCAAGTGATTGCCCGTACACCTGAACAACTTATGCGCTCACGCTACTGCGCATTTGTATTGAAAAATTTTGATTACATTTTAAAAACACATCATCCAAACTATCTAAATGGCCTTACTCTCACGAGCCTCAATGCTGGTCCTCACCCACATTGGTTAGGATTAGATGTACAGAGCAGCACTGAAACACCAATCCACAATGCTCAAGCGGCGATAGCTGAACAACGACATGGCACTGTTACTTTTAAAGCTTGGTATAAGCTCGATGGTGAAATTGATGCTATCTATGAGCGATCCGAATTTATCTACCAAGCAAGTCGCTGGTATTACAGCCAAGGCCAGCAAATGACGGCTAAATTACCCGGTAGAAATGATCTCTGTATTTGCCATAGTGGCAAAAAATTCAAACAATGCTGCTTAAAATCTTAATAGGTATACAGTGCTAAACTGCACTGGAGAATGACGGTGAAGGTTTATAGTGCTGATTGAACAAGCACAGAGATGAATAATAAAGGCAACCTAGATTACAAACCTAGGTTGCCTTTTTTTTTATCGTGAGCAGCACATTTGAAATAATTGTGACTTAGTGGATTATGTGTAACTTTAATGGGTTATGACCGAAGCGCTTTTAGCCGACAAGATAAATTGTGCAAACTCAGGCTCCCGTAATGCAGGGCTATAGAGATAACCCTGTGCCTGATGGCAAAAACTTTTCGCTAAAAATGCTTCTTGCTCAAGGGTTTCAACCCCTTCTGCCGTCAGAGATATATTCAATGCATTCGCCATAGCAATAATGGCTGACACAATTTCGCGACTTTCGCGGCTGACGGTAAGATCTGAAATAAACGAACGATCAATCTTAAGTTTACTTATCGGAAACTGCTTCAAATAACGCATAGAGCAGTAACCCGTCCCAAAATCGTCAATCGCGAGCCCTACGCCTAATTCTGCTAATTCTTGGCATAACAAGGTCGCGTGGCGAATATCACCCATCAATTCAGTCTCAGTGATCTCTAAGATTAAAGTCTTAGGTTTCAAACGATAACGCGTCAACAACTGCCACACTTGCTCAAATAAATTACCACTGAAGAACTGGCGGGCCGACACATTCACATGCATTGTCATATCTGCATTATGATGCTGCCATAGGTTCAACTGTCGACAAGCGGCCTCTAAAACCCAACTGCCGATGGAATTAATCATCCCCGACTGCTCAGCAATATCAATAAAGGAGGCTGGAAATAACACGCCTCTTTTAGGGTGGTGCCAACGGATTAAGGCTTCGGCGCCAATATAGGTATTATGCTCAAGATCCCTCAGTGGCTGATAATAAAGCTCAAACTGACGGCCACGGATCGCACTGTGTAAATCACGTTCTATCTGCGCATCCTCTTTAAATGCGCTCAATAACGTGCTGTTAAATACTTGGATTGCAGTGCCTTTTTTCTTTTTAGCATACTGCACTGCAATATCGGCACAGGTTAATGGGGCAAACAAACTCGCCACAGAGGCAATATCAACCACAGCTAAAGCAGGCTTTGGTTCGACTTGCTCGCGGCCGATTAAAATAGGCATAGCAAGATGTTGATACAGGCGAGTACTAAAATAATCGAGATCGTAAACCGCATTATCATCGGTCAACAGCACGGCAAATTCATCGCTGCCGACGCGGGCAATTTCGGTGGCCTTATTAATCTCAGAAAAATGTTTCAAACGGCGGGCAATTTCTATCAACAAGCTATCGCCATTTTCATGACCATAGGTATCGTTAAAACGCTTAAATCCCACTAAATCAACTAATAACAACAGTCCCTTCGTGGTACGTTCAAGGACTCGATTAAAATGAGTACGGTTATGTAGTCCCGTTAATCCACAACGCCAAGCAAGCCGTTCAAGCTCTGACTTATAGTTATGCTCGTCGGTATTTTCTTCACACGAGACCAAGGCATAATGATTGCCGCGATCGGTAATGAACTGACTCAGCACGTATGTCAGCCAATAATGACTGCCATCGGCACGACTAAACTGCACTTCGCCTTTGGCAATTTCGCCCCTAAAGATTTGCGCTAGGGTTTGCTCGGCTAATTGGGCATGCTGCTTGAAAAAAGCCAACTCACGAATATTCGCGCCGATAATCTGCTCACGGGGCATGCCGGTGATTTCACTGTGCGCCTGATTCACATACTCGACTTTTTCAGTATGCAGATTAATTAACATACTGATTTGTCGCGATTGTTCAGTGGCACAGCGAAATAAACTCAAGCTTTCTTCTTTATCGTAGCTGTGTTTTGTCGCTAAGGTCAGGGCTAATTGGTCAGCCATCTGGCACGCGAGGTGAATTTCACTGTCATGCCAGTGGGGAGTCAATTGTGCCCGCTCGATGCAGAGCACACCTTCGAGATGACCATTGATGCGAATGGCGATGTCGAGACTCGAGTTGATTTGCCGCGGGATAAAATAGCACTCAGCCAATTCACTTAAACGTGGATCGGTCAGGGCATTGCCTGCATCGATATGGCGCAGAGTTTTGAGCTCGTGTACATACCGGGGACAATCTTGTAATAACTTAGGTCTATGAATGTCTTGCAACATCATAGAACCAAATTGTGCGACGAGTGATTGGGTTTGTTGATCAGATGAAAAAGTCCACACTGATACCAAAGAAACCGCTAAATTCTGGCACAACAACTCTGTGGTTAATTCTGCTGTCTTTGTGAAATCGCCCTGCTGTTTTGCAGTTGACTGTACCAAAGACTCCAATAAATGCTGATGCTGACGTCGCTTCACGCTGGTTCCCTACAAAACTTCGTGTTGGGCTAAAGGTCTTTGCTGTTAGCAAACTTACCTTGAAATTTAGAATTAAGCTGATTGAATTATTCTTATTTGGAGGCAGATTACACTAACTGTTGTAAGCACAGCAACATGTGGCACAATTTATTACAATTTGGTTAACAATAGCAGCATTTTTAGGCAATTGGCGCGATTTCCGTGATATCCATAACCAACTAAAAACTAAAGTGCTGCTCTAAAAATTACAGGCCGTTTTCCAATTGAAAAATCATTTTTTCCGCGCTGACATTGAAAGTCAGCAGTAAGTCGACGCCTTCAGTCTTAGTCACAAATTCAGTTTGCACTTCAGCAAATCGAGTTTGAGCGCGTGTTGCCATGCTTTCGGCATCCGCTTGAGCGCTATCGCCAACAAAATTTAACGTCAATAACGTATCGTGTTCATCAATAACGGCGCCGATATCGACAAAGCTGCCGCAATCGGTGCAAGTGTCATTCACTGTCGGGCTCTGTGCTTCTATTATGCCTTTCATCTGTATTCCTTAATGTATAGAGCGACTGATTAACGGCATCACTAAAATATGCTCGGTAAATTTTAACTCGATAGGTTAATACGAATTATAGGTAATTAAGCTTCAAGATAACTGGCTTTAGCTCACGCTTATTTATAGAAATGGATCAGATTGACCCGATGGGTATTGAAGATCACTTGCGGGAAGACTGCCTTAGGCTGAGGCGAGCAAAGGCACAAGATTACGTTGGATTGCCAATTGATCAGCAAAGTGCATGATCTCGACTTTGGGTGCGGTTAATTGGCCCCTTTGTCTCAGCTGAGTGACATGGTCACAGTTACTTAACGCTTCTGCCATTGCGACTGGCTCGCCGCCACGGATGACTAAGGCTTCCGGTCGCAATGCTTGTTGTAATTGAAACGCACGTGGACCTTGAGACATAAAAATACTGCTGTTATCAACCACAGGCTCAGCAGACGATAAATCCGCCATTAAACTTTGCTGCGGTGGCAATTCGAACTGACGTTGTAATTTTTGCGCCATATCAAGTTCATTTTGCCATTGGAATTGTGCCATATCCCGAGCGTCAACCGACAGTAACGACAGCAACAGGGCGAATTCACCCCGTCTGTCGTTTTCTATCGCCGCGTTTAAGCGGGTGCCAATTTGGGCTTCGTTGACTAAAGGAACATCAATTTGCATAAAAAAACATCGTCAAAACAATTCGTTGTTAGTTAATCGACCATTTGATACATAACTTTAGGAATATTTTTAAATTGGGTATTTACATGGAAAAGGTTTCTGACTACTATGGCGGCCGCAATTGAGGAGGGGTTCCCGAGTGGCCAAAGGGATCAGACTGTAAATCTGACGGCTCAGCCTTCGAAGGTTCGAATCCTTCTCCCTCCACCATTTGCACTGCAAGTTTTATCGTGTTGTTCGAAAATGATGTAGAGTTTTACAAAAGCGTTAAAGGTATTCGTGGAGGGGTTCCCGAGTGGCCAAAGGGATCAGACTGTAAATCTGACGGCTCAGCCTTCGAAGGTTCGAATCCTTCTCCCTCCACCATCTTTATCTCTAACGCAGATAATCATTTTCAAAGACTAAACATGGCCAATGTTTAGTTTTGTCTTGATAAACAAGTCCGTTATTGATGATGTTTTGAAAGACAATTTTAAAAGTTAGTTGTAAAGCTAAAATGAAAGTTTGTGGAGGGGTTCCCGAGTGGCCAAAGGGATCAGACTGTAAATCTGACGGCTCAGCCTTCGAAGGTTCGAATCCTTCTCCCTCCACCATTTCTTTCACTCTCGCATATCCTTCTTGTTCCACTTCCGCTTAGTCTGTTCCAACTTAATCTGACTGTTCCAGCTTAAATCTGATTAAATTCTTAGTATTTCTATGTTAAGTAAACCTCTTGGTTAACGACATTTGTTTTTGATTTCAATTACGTCGTGCTCTACTTTAAGCGAATGACTTCAAGCTCATCCAATAAAACCGCTTTGCCCGTCCCTGTGATATGCTCTGAAAATGATCTCTTTCGATGTGACTACTATGATTTCTAACACGATTCAACCACCAGTGGATTCTCACAGCGCTCACAGACTCTGCCCAACATGGGAAGCCCACGCGATAGGCAAGATTGAAGCGGATTTTCAGCGCAGCGCCGATACCCACTTGATTAAGCTTGAATTACCTATGCTCGATGGCATAGATATTTATCTTAAAGATGAAAGTACCCACCCGACAGGGAGTTTGAAGCATCGCCTCGCCCGCTCACTCTTCCTCTATGCCCTGTGTAACGGCTGGATTAAGCAAGGCACGCCAATTATCGAATCCTCATCGGGCAGTACGGCGATTTCTGAAGCCTACTTTGCCCGCTTACTCGGTTTACCTTTTATTGCCGTAATGCCCAAAAGCACAGCTAAAAAGAAGATTGAGCAGATCACTTTCTATGGCGGTCAATGTCATTTTGTCGATCATTCCAGTGAGATTTACGCAGAATCGGCGCGCCTTGCCACAGAGCTTGGCGGCCATTATATGGATCAATTCACCTACGCCGAGCGTGCAACCGACTGGCGCGGTAATAACAATATCGCTAACTCGATTTTCAATCAGATGGAGCGCGAGCCACACACTATCCCGCGGTGGATAGTGATGAGCCCAGGCACTGGCGGCACATCGGCGACCATAGGCCGCTACATTCGCTATCAGAGGTTGGCAACACAACTTTGCGTGGTCGACCCGCAAAACTCCGTTTTTTTTGATTTCTATCAGAGCGGCGATGCCAGCTTAACCTGTTGCAATGGCAGTAAGATTGAAGGCATAGGTCGACCGAGAGTCGAGCCATCGTTTATTCCTGGAGTTGTCGATACTATGCTGCAAATTCCCGACGCCGCATCAGTGGCGACGATTCATTGGTTAGAACAATTGATTGGCCGTAAAACCGGCGCATCCACAGGAACCAACCTGTACGGCGCATTGCAACTTGCAGTACAAATGCAAGCGCGTGGAGAGCAAGGCTCAATAGTGACCCTCATTTGTGACTCAGGTGAGCGTTACCTTGATACTTATTACGATACAGATTGGATTACAGCTAACATCGGCGATATTGCGCCCTATCAGCGCCAACTTGCAGCATTTAATCATTTCGGCCAGTTAAGTGAGCTTGATTAAGCAACTGTATTAAGTCGTTAGGTTTAGAATCCACAAAACATCCACCATAAAAAACGCCCCACAACTGTGAGGCGTTTTTTATGCTTTGCAGATTAGCATTAATCAATATTCAAATACTTATGGGTCTGGATCGATAAGCGCCAATTACGGGCGATACACACTTTCATCGCCAGTTCTGTCGCTCTAGGCTTTTGACTAATCGGCTGCAGGCAAATCGTTTTCGCTGAAATATCGATGTCTTGCAGTAACTCATCAAGTTCATCGATGTGATTTTCAGTGGCGATAGGATGCTTAATCTCATTGGCACGGTTCAGCGCCTGTGCTAATACCTGATAGCCCCCTTTCATGTTCACCTTGGGTGATACTGTCACCCAAGTGTCATCAGCACAGTTGATTTCGAAGGTGCCACTGGTTTCGATTTGAGTCGCAAAGCCTTGACTGTGCAAGGTCTCGGTTAATTCGCGTAAATCGTACATACAAGGCTCACCGCCGGTGATCACGATATGCCGCGCAGTAAAACCTTTAGCGTGAAAGGCAGCGATAAGACTTTGCGCCGAATGATCAGCCCAGCGACCAATGGTGCCGTCTACGGTAATCACTTGCTCTGGCGACACCTTATTGGCTTCAAGCACATCCCATGTCTGTTTCGTATCGCACCAAGCACATCCCACGGGACAACCTTGTAGGCGGACAAATATGGCGGGCACTCCGGTAAAGACACCTTCACCTTGAATGGTTTCAAATACTTCGTTGACAGGGTAATTCATACTGACGTTCCACTTTTCTGGGGCGGCATTTATAGTGGATTTTAGCTTGAGCTGCAAGTCTTTGCGCCGAGAAAGCCTATTTCGGCCCTATAGTCAGAGTTTGCAAGCCCTATGGCCTGAGTTACACTAACGCCCTATTTATACCTGTTCTACGGTGAAGTGAAATCCTTTATGTCAACGAGCTTAGTGTCAAAAACAGTCGCGTCCAAAGCAGTGGTAGTATTCAGTGGCGGACAAGACTCAACAACTTGCCTTATTCAAGCCCTAACCCAGTACGATGAAGTACATGGGATCACTTTTGACTACGGTCAACGCCACCGCGAAGAAATTGAAGTTGCCAAATCCTTAGCAAAACGCTTGAAGATCACCAGTCATAAAGTCATGGATGTCACCTTACTCAATGAGTTAGCTATTTCAGCCCTCACCCGTGATGCGATACCCGTTTCACACGAGTTGATGGAAAATGGCTTACCCAATACCTTCGTGCCCGGCCGTAATATTTTATTTTTAACGCTTGCAGGTATTTATGCCTATCAATTAGGGGCGCAGGCGATTATCACAGGCGTGTGTGAAACCGATTTTTCAGGCTACCCTGATTGTCGTAACGATTTTGTCAAAGCGATGGAATCCGCCTTAGTTCAAGGCATGGATAAGCAACTAAAAATCATCACGCCTTTAATGTGGCTCAATAAGGCACAAACCTGGGCACTGGCGGATAAATATCGGCAACTTGATCTGGTTCGCCACCATACTCTCACCTGCTATAACGGCGTGATTGGCGATGGCTGTGGTGATTGCCCTGCCTGTCATCTTCGCAAACGTGGATTAGATGACTATCTACAGAATAAAGCAGCGATCATGGCTGAGCTTGACGCCAGCGAGCCTAAAGCATGACACGCAGTCCCTATTGGGTCGCGCTGATGGTGAGTCTGATCTGTGCGGGTTTGTATGCAGCAGGCTTAGCAAGCCCCACTGTCGATAACCTACTCGCCTATCGCCGCAGTGCAATTAGTGAGGGTGAATGGTGGCGATTAATCACAGGAAATTTACTGCACACGAATCAATGGCATCTATTGATGAACCTTGCAGGGCTGTGGGTGGTGCTATTTTTGCACCATTTTCATTATCATCTCAAAGGCTTAAGTGCACTATTTTTCGTGTTATGTTTACTTGAAGGTATAGGCTTGTATTTAGGCTATCCGCAATTGCTCGGTTATGTCGGCTTAAGCGGTATGTTGCATGGCTTGTTCGCCTACGGCGCAGTGCAGGATATTGTCCGTAAGCTGCGCTCAGGCTATCTGCTGCTCGTTGGCGTTATCATCAAGGTCGGTTACGAACAGCTTTATGGTGCCAGCAGTGATGTCACCGCCATGATAGGTGCGCGCGTAGCAACTGAGGCGCATTTGGTCGGCTTAATCTGCGGGTTGATTTGCGCTTTAGCGGTGTTTATCAAGCTAAAAATGAGCCCATCAAAAGTCCCAGCTTAACCCAAGTCAAGATATTAAAAAGCCGTCGCAGCATGATTGCTGGACGGCTTTTTTTAATGCAGAGCGCAAGAATAAATCTAGGCTTTGATTAACAGGTCCCGCAGGTGCTTGACTTCATCACGCATTGCCGCCGCTTGTTCAAACTCTAAGTTGCGCGCATGTGCATGCATCTTCTTCTCAAGCTGATCGATTTGATGGCTCAACTCTGCCGCATCGGCTTTATGGTAATGGGACTTAGGCTCAGCCACTTTGCCATACACAGCTTTACTGTCGCGGCCATCATCCACATCCATCACATCGGTGATCCGTTTAACGACGCCCTTAGGCGTGATACCGTGTTTTAAGTTGTGCGCCCGCTGACGTTCACGACGTCGGTCAGTTTCACCTATCGCTTTCTCCATCGAATTGGTGATGCGATCGGCATAGAGAATCACTTTACCATTGACGTTACGCGCCGCGCGGCCAATTGTTTGGATGAGCGAGCGTTCAGAGCGCAAGAAGCCCTCTTTATCGGCATCTAAAATACACACCAATGACACTTCAGGCATATCTAAGCCTTCGCGCAATAAGTTGATCCCAACCAACACATCAAACTTACCTAAACGCAGATCGCGGATGATCTCAACCCGTTCGACAGTGTCAATGTCCGAATGCAGATAACGCACTTTTACGCCATGTTCGTCGAGGTATTCGGTCAAATCCTCTGACATGCGCTTGGTCAGCGTCGTCACTAACACCCGCTCGTTAACAGCGACGCGCTTAGCGATTTCAGACAATAAATCGTCCACTTGAGTCCCAACAGGACGCACTTCTAATTCAGGATCGAGTAATCCCGTTGGCCGCACGACCTGCTCAGCAATCTCGCCTTCGCTCTTTTCCAGCTCGTAGGCACTCGGTGTTGCCGACACATAGATAGTTTGCGGCATCAATTGCTCAAACTCTTCAAACTTGAGCGGCCGGTTATCCAAGGCGGACGGTAAGCGGAAACCATATTCCACAAGTGTGGTTTTACGGGAACGGTCACCTTTGTACATAGCGCCGATTTGCGGCACAGTCACATGGGATTCATCGATAATTAATAAGCCGTCGGCAGGCAAATAGTCGAGCAAGGTTGGTGGCCCTTCCCCCGGTGCGCGGCCAGACAAATAGCGCGAGTAGTTTTCGATGCCAGAGCAATAACCCAACTCCACCATCATTTCCACATCGTATTGCACCCGCTCATGGATACGCTGGGCTTCAATTAACTTGTTGTTATCGAGTAGATATTGCTTACGCTCACGCAGTTCTTCTTTAATAAACTCAGTGGCAGCAATGATTTTTTCCCGCGGCGTGACATAGTGAGTCTTAGGATAAACCGTCGTACGGGCGATACGTTTAATAATATGGCCCGTTAACGGGTCAAACTCACTTAAACGTTCAATCTCATCGTCGAACAACTCGACTCGAATGGCATTACGCTCAGAATCGGCGGGGAAAATATCAATCACTTCACCGCGCACACGATAAGTACCACGTTGTAGCTCAATATCATTGCGCTTGTACTGCAATTCACTGAGACGAATTAAGATGTCACGCTGCCCCATCACATCGCCTTGGCGTAGATGCAGCAACATTTTTAAATAGGAATCGGGATCGCCCAAGCCATAAATGGCCGACACCGAAGCAATCAGCACCACATCTTTACGCTCTAACAGCGCCTTAGTGGCGGATAAACGCATCTGCTCAATGTGAGCATTAACCGAAGCGTCCTTTTCGATAAAGGTATTTGACGCAGGTACATAGGCTTCGGGCTGGTAGTAATCGTAGTAAGAAACGAAATACTCGACCGCATTATGGGGAAAGAACTCTTTCATCTCGCCATAAAGCTGCGCCGCCAAGGTTTTATTAGGCGCCATGATAATCGTGGGCCGACCTAACTTTTGGATCACATTGGCAATCGTGAAGGTTTTACCTGAGCCCGTCACCCCGAGTAAGGTTTGGCTGGCCAGACCCGCTTCGAGTCCATCGACTAATTTGGCAATCGCTGTAGGTTGGTCGCCTGCGGGGGCGAATTGCGATTCAAGCTGAAAAACAGATTCTGACACGCGCACATATCCTTTTAGTGAGTCGCCCCATTCTAATCAAGTCACCGACTAAGCTCCACAGTTATCCTTCCTGTCGTCATATCAATACGATCTAAAACCGCAAGATGACAATTTAAAGAAAGAAACATGAAACTTTTAAACTAAGGCGTTTTCAGCGTTTTTTGCTCACAAAACACCCGCAAACTAAGCAAAAATGCCAATTTAATACACAAGAAATCAATTTCGTTCGATTACAAAATTGCAACCTTGTTTTCACCCTCAACAAAAACCACTTGCTTTTAGTATGCAGTTGATAATGCTTAAATTTATTTTTGAACCCCAAAATAGTGCATTTTAAGTCCGCCGCCCATACCCCAAGGCTTTGGCGGCCATTTTTCAGGACAACTCACAGGGTTATCCACAGATTTTGTTGATAAGTCGAAATAACCTAGAAACCACGCGGGATTGGAGGCTGTCATGTGTCTTAACAACCGTCTCTCGGCATTTAGTAATTTAATTACATTTGATAAATGTTGCTACTTGTATCAATTTCACTAACTGTAATTAACACGCGCTGTAGTAGCGCATCTGGTGCCACAACTTATAGTGAAGTGCATCACTTCATTTGAAAAACAGCTCACGCTAATTCGATAAAGCCTCAATTAACACCTCCATCAACAACAGCAAACTTGTTAAAACAGAAAAACGGACTTTAACGACGAAAAGATAACCCACGTTTTCTATCGGCATAAAGAACTGAGTAAATTCACATTACCCCACCTGAGATCCTTTTTTGAGTGGTTTGAGTCTTAAGTACTCGACCAAGTACCGAAAACGGTGTCGATTATTTAGCGAATGATTTCAATTTCATAGAATCACCGCTTAAAAACGATGGACTCAATTATGGCTATATTGCGAATTGTTAAGTGGTTTTTCACGAAAAATGTCGAATTCTGCACCACGATGCACATTAGATGAGCACTTAACAGCATAATTACACTTTTTTTAGTAACTCGAGTTGACTCATCCAACAGAGCGTTTTACTATGCGCTCCGTTCTCAACGAGTCGCTACGATTGTGTGAAACGATTCCCCTGTAGTTCAGTCGGTAGAACGGCGGACTGTTAATCCGTATGTCACTGGTTCAAGTCCAGTCAGGGGAGCCACTTTAAGCACATGATAAAAATGAGTTAGAACAAGCAGTAAGATAAGTTGTAAACAATTCCCCTGTAGTTCAGTCGGTAGAACGGCGGACTGTTAATCCGTATGTCACTGGTTCAAGTCCAGTCAGGGGAGCCAATTACATTATCAAGCTGAAGCATTAAAATGATTCCCCTGTAGTTCAGTCGGTAGAACGGCGGACTGTTAATCCGTATGTCACTGGTTCAAGTCCAGTCAGGGGAGCCAATTTAAGCAAGCTAAAAAGTCGATAGTAATATCGCATCTAGATTCCCCTGTAGTTCAGTCGGTAGAACGGCGGACTGTTAATCCGTATGTCACTGGTTCAAGTCCAGTCAGGGGAGCCATTTAAAAAGTGTTATTTCTGTAAAGTCGATAGCAATATCGCACCCTCTACTCCCCTGTAGTTCAGTCGGTAGAACGGCGGACTGTTAATCCGTATGTCACTGGTTCAAGTCCAGTCAGGGGAGCCAATTATTCTTCGTTTTGTTCCCGTGTCTTTGCGTCTTCTGGCTTCTAGTTACCCTATTCTTTTCCGTTTTGTTTTTAAGCAAATGCAGTTACACTGTTATCAGCTTATTAATAAAAATTTATGAGTGTCATCACACAGATAGCTGCAGTTAAGTATTCTTGACTTAAACTTATCCTGTTTGAGCTCACCCAAAAAAATAGAGCGGATTTTTATGGCCATGTCAAAATCATATCCAATTTTTTTACTGCTTATTTTCTTAGGTCTTTTTGCTTGGGTTTATCAAAGCGAAAATAGCCAATTACAAATCCAACAACAGCAAGAACTGGATAGCTTTAAAACCAGTTTAACCCGCTACCAACAATGGCAAGGTGATGGCGCCGAACTCTTCAAAAAGCTTTCTGAAAATTACCCATTCCAATTTTTCCAATATATTGATGATACAGATGGCCAACGGAGTCATACAGAAGGTCGTTTAGACAGCCAACATCCTCATCCTTTAGCCCGTTTATTTTCTATTGAGCTCAGTCATACACAAAAATTGGCAACCGGTCGTTTACAAGTCAAACTCAGTGCAAACCAAGCGATTGAAACTTCGATTAGTCATACTCAAAAGCTCGGTGTCATGTTACTGGTGGCTTACCTTATCTTGCTGTTAGTGTTTATTCTGTTAATGTCAAAACATAGGGCGGCGATACGTTATGCTGCTGATTATATTTCAAAAATACCTGAGTTAGGGTTTTCTGCTGTCGCATCATCAAAACTCACAGGTGAGCTCAACCCCATTGGAATATCCCTTGAAGAGTGTCGTCTTCAACTTAAAGCCCAAATCGATAAACTCAATCAAGAGAATGAAAAGCTGCATAAAGCGGCCTATCAAGACACAGTGACGGGTTTTGGTAGTCGCCAGCGCTTTACCCAAAAATTAGAAACCATAAGCAATCCCGATATTCCTCAATTGGGGCTGATGGCAATGGTTAAGGCGACAGAGCTTGCGCAAATCAATCAAAAACAAGGGCGAACTGCGGGGGATGATTATCTTTCAAGGGTGGCAAATTGTATCCGCAAAGCCTGTAGTAAGTATTCAGATGCAGAATGTTTCAGGGTATCGAGCGCTGATTTTGCCATCTTTATTCCTGATGTCATGCTGAAGGATGCGCCAAAATTTTTAGATCAATTAAAAATTTATCTCGATGAATATTTGCAGATGACAAAAGCGGAATCTGTTGCCCATATCGGTTTAGTGCCCTATCACCAAGGTACCGATGCGGTTAATTTACTGACGATTGCGGATACCGCAGTCAGCATAGCGCAGACCCTTGGGCCTAATAGTTATCATATCCAAGAAAAACTCAATGGTGACGAGCAGTTTGGCGATGATCGCTGGAAAATGGCGATCAATGATTTAGTCACTCGCCAAGCATTAAAATTCTACCAACAGCCAATTCAGCCGTGTCGTACCGATGTAGAGGTTTACCGTGAGTTGTTGGCGCGCTTTTACAATAGCGAAGGCAAGTTCTTACCCACCACCACAGTGATCGCTATGGCCGAACGTCACGGTATGAGTTCTGAATTAGATAAACTGGTGGTGATCAGTGCATTAAGAATGCTTAAGGAAAACCCGACCATTTCGGGTAACTTTGGCATCAATATCAGCGCATTTTCTGCGCATCAAGATATGTTTCTCGCTTGGCTAAAGGACATTTTAGGCAAGCAAAAATACATCGCTTCACGCTTAGTATTTGAGATCAATGAGTCCGGTATGCAGTCTAACTTAGGGGCAAGCTATAAGTTCGTTCGCGAAATACATAGCGTTGGATCACGGGTGTCGATAGAGCGTTTTGGCATGAGCTTTACGTCCTTCAAATTCTTCAGTGAAGTGCGCCCAGACTACATAAAGCTTGATGGCAGCTACACATCGAACATTGATGAAGACAGCAATAATAAGTTCTTCGTCCGTATGATAGTGGATGTTGCAAGACGGATAGGC
Organism: Shewanella sp. SM29; assembly: GCF_025654245.1. Lineage (NCBI taxonomy): Bacteria > Pseudomonadati > Pseudomonadota > Gammaproteobacteria > Alteromonadales > Shewanellaceae > Shewanella > Shewanella sp. SM29. Next base: position 87,731 of record NZ_JAKKRN010000009.1, on the reverse strand, counting down.
ATTCGGGTTATTGCGACCAGCGTCGAACGCCAAGAAGAAAAACTCACCCTCGAAAAACTCTTAGTTGATGGATTGCAAGGCTATTACATAGCACAGCCCCAAGCCATGGCGATTACAGATCAAATTTAATACTTTAACGGGTTAATTCGTCGCCAAAATTTACAGTAAAGATGGTTAACCCTGCATTCTATATGTTGTTTATGCAAACGGAAAAGTCGATAATACGGCCAAGATCCGTTTAGAAAAGTATTGAGATGACTGAATATCTCCTCTTGTTGATCAGTACAGTACTGGTCAACAATTTCGTTTTAGTGAAATTCTTAGGTTTGTGTCCTTTCATGGGGGTCTCCAGTAAACTGGAGTCCGCTATTGGCATGTCTATGGCGACCACTTTTGTACTGACGTTAGCCTCTATTCTCAGTTACCTCGTCAACCAGTATCTACTATTGCCCTTTGATCTGAGCTACCTGCGAACCATGAGCTTCATTTTAGTGATTGCGGTTGTGGTGCAATTTACTGAAATGGTGGTGCAAAAAACCAGTGCTGCACTGCATCGCGCTTTAGGGATTTACCTGCCGCTGATCACAACTAACTGTGCTGTGTTGGGTGTTGCCCTATTGAACGTTAACGAGAAGCACGATTTTATCCAATCGGCTATCTATGGCTTTGGTGCTGCGTTAGGCTTCTCATTAGTGTTAATTCTCTTCTCGGCGATGCGCGAACGTTTAGCAGCCGCAGATGTCCCCTTACCTTTCAAAGGCGGCGCCATAGCGATGATCACCGCAGGTCTTATGTCCCTCGCCTTTATGGGATTCACAGGATTGGTTAAGTAAGATGTCCGGAATTTTAATTGCAGTCATATTGTTGACCCTATTGGCATTAGTCTTTGGACTATTACTCGGTTTTGCCGCCGTTAAATTTAAGGTTGAAGGCAATCCGATTGTCGATGAACTCGAAGCGATTCTGCCACAAACCCAATGTGGTCAATGTGGTTACCCTGGCTGTCGCCCTTACGCTGAAGCGATTGCCAACGGTGATAAAGTCAACAAATGCCCTCCCGGCGGCACTGCCACCATGGAAAAACTGGCGACCCTGATGGGCGTCGAGCCCGAGCCGCTGAATGCCGAGGCACAATCTCAAGTGAAAAAGGTCGCCTACATACGTGAAGACGAATGTATTGGCTGCACTAAGTGTATTCAAGCCTGCCCCGTGGATGCGATTATCGGTGCAGGTAAGCTTATGCATACTGTGCTGACAACCGATTGCACGGGTTGCGATCTCTGTGTTGAGCCTTGTCCCGTCGATTGTATTGATATGATCCCAGTCACCCAGAATCTTAAAAATTGGAACTGGCGCTTAAATGCCATCCCAGTGACTCTCATCAAAGAGATTCAGAACCAAGACCCACAGTTAGAAGAGGAAAAGCGGTGTTAACTTTATTAGATCAATTAGATAAAGGAACCCTTTGGCGCTCACCCGGTGGTATACATCCACCCGAAGTCAAATTCCTCTCGAACGCGACGCCGATTAGCCAACTGCCCTTAGCAGCTACGTATTTAGTGCCCATCCCTCAAGTCGGTGAAAACTGCACACTTGCGGTAAACATCGGCGATAGCGTATTAAAAGGCACACCGTTAACTCAAGGTACCTCCATTTGGCATTTACCTGTGCATGCGCCGACATCAGGCACTATCGTTGCCATTGAGCCAAGGGCAAGTAACCATGCTTCAGCATTGCCAGTTAACACTTGCGTTATCCAAGCCGATGGCAAAGACACTTGGTGTGAGCTGGTGCAAAATGAGCTTGATGACTTAAGCCATCAACAGATGATCGATAAGATCCGTGCTGCTGGCATTGCAGGCATGGGCGGGGCGGCGTTTCCAACTCATATTAAGCTTAATCCGGTCAGTGAAATTGATTTAGTCATCATCAACGGCGTCGAGTGCGAACCTTATATCAGCGCCGATGACAGATTAATGCGCGAATACAGCCAAGATATCCTCGCCGGTATTGGCATTATTCATCGGTTATTAACGCCAAAACGCATTGTTATCGCCATTGAAGATAATAAGCCAGAAGCGGCCAAAGCCATGCAAGCTGCAGTCGTCCAATGTGGGCTCCCAGCGGATAGTATTCGGGTAACGGTCATTCCGACAAAATATCCTTCTGGTGGTGAAAAGCAGTTAATTCAAATCATTACTGGCCGCGAAGTACCCTCGGGCGCGATTCCCGCCAAACTTGGTATCGTCGTGCATAACGTCGGCACTGCCTTTGCGATTCATCAAGCGGTTACCCAAGGTAAACCGCTGATTGAGCGTGTTGTGACTGTGACGGGCAAAAATGTCGGTAAACCGGGGAACTACTGGTTACCGATAGGCACACCTGTTGAGCATGTGCTGGCTGCGACGGAGTTCACGCCAGAGCCTGAACAAAAGGTGATTATTGGCGGGCCTATGATGGGCCATGCATTGGCAAATATCCAAGTGCCTATTTTAAAAGGTACTAACTGTATTCTGGTGCCAAGCAGCCAAGAAATAGGAACTACGCCAGAAGAAAAAGCCTGTATCCGCTGCGGCGAATGCGCCAATGCCTGCCCTGCACTCTTATTGCCACAGCAACTCTTTTGGCACGCCAAGGCCGAAGAATATGACAAAGCTGCCAGCTACAATCTAAAGGATTGTATTGAATGCGGTTGTTGTAGTTACGTCTGCCCGAGTGATATTCCCTTAGTCGAGTATTACCGCATTGCCAAATCTGCACTTAAACAAGCCGCCGATGAAAAGCAGCAAGCGGAGCGCGCTAAACAGCGTTTCGATGCCCGTTTAGCGCGTCTTGAAGAAGAAAAACTTGCCCGTGAAGCTAAGGCCAAAGAAGCCGCAGAGCGCCGACAAGCGACTATGACTGGCACGGATAAAAATGCCGTCGCTGAAGCCATGGCACGGATCGCCGCGAAAAAAGCCGCAGCGGCACAATCAGCAACTGAAGAGTTGTCGAATGAAGAATCATCAAACGTAACAAGCACTGATACGACAGACGCGCCCAAGGGTAAAGCTGCCGTTGCAGCAGCCATCGCCCGCGCTAAGGCGAAGAAAGCCGCCCAAGTGAATGCCAATGGTGCTGATACAAACGATGTGGTGAATGTTACTGCAAGTGATGAATCCTTCTTAGCAACAGATGCAATCGCGCAAGAAGCGCCATTATCTCAGAAGGACAAAGTCGCCGCGGCCATTGCTCGCGCCAAAGCTAAAAAGGCGGCTCAGCAAGCCGATACCGCGCCGCTTGAAACGACTGAAACGGCTGACAGCACATCAGAGCTCAGCGCTGCCGATGATAAAAAGGCCAAAGTGGCTGCCGCAGTCGCGCGGGCAAAGGCCAAGAAAGCGGCGCAGCAAGTAGAAACCGCCGCTAGTGATATTGAAGTTAGCAATACTGAAATTATCGTTAGTGACGCTAATGATTCAGAAGCGATTAAGAAAGCCAAAGTAGCCGCCGCGGTTGCCCGTGCTAAAGCGAAAAAAGCCGCGCAGCAAGCTGAGACAAATGCTGACAATGATTTAACTCAGACCGCGACTCCAGCAGTTGATTCCGCAGCTAGCGTTCAAGCAGATGTGAATGATGATACAGAAGCCGCCGCTACTGACGTTAACGACGTTGAAGCGATTAAAAAGGCCAAAGTGGCCGCCGCTGTTACTCGTGCTAAAGCGAAGAAAATAGCTGCGGCATCAGCAGCTGAGTCTAAAACTGAGTCTGAAATAGAGTCCGTTGACGACATTCAAACTAAAGCTAACGTGGCATCGCCGTCGATAGCAGCACTTGACGCCGTCGCAGCTAAACCCGAAGCCGTTTTACCATCCGCAGAAAAAATTGCAGAACCCATTGAAACGGCAGCCTTATCAGGCGATGAGCTTAAAAAAGCACGGATTGCTGCGACCATCGCCAAGGCAAAAGCCAAAAAAGCGGCACTCGCTCAACAAACCGAAGCTTCGAGCGATTCAAGTGTTGCTAATGATTAAGAACAGAATGATAAAAAGGGAACACAATGGCGTTTAAAATAGCCTCATCACCCCATGTCACACGTAATTTGCAAACCTCAACTGTGATGCAAAGGGTGATTTTATGTTTACTGCCGGGCCTTGTGGTGCAATGCGCCTTTTTTGGCTGGGGCACGCTTGTTCAAGTGCTGCTTGCGATTCTTGTTGCCCTAAGCTGTGAGGCTGCGGTGATGAAACTTCGCAAGCGTAATATCAAAGCCAGCCTTAGCGATAACAGCGCCATGCTGACCGCAATCTTGATTGGTGTCGCCATTCCTCCCCTAGCACCTTGGTGGATGATAGTGATGGGCACCGCCTTTGCGATCGTTATCGTTAAGCACCTTTACGGCGGTTTAGGCCATAACCTGTTTAACCCTGCAATGGCGGCGTATGTATTGCTGTTAATCTCATTCCCAGTGCAAATGACCACTTGGATAGCACCGAGTACCGTTGCGCTGCATTCGCCTAGCCTAGCTGAGAGCTTGCAACTTATCTTCAACATTGGCGCCCACGTTAACTTGGAACAGTTTCGTTTAGGGATAGATGGCATCGCAATGGCGACGCCACTCGATACCCTTAAAACCGATTTATCCCTAGGATTAACCACCACAGAAAGCCTGACTAAAGCCATTTTTGATGGCAGCACAGGCGTAGGTTGGTTCTGGGTGAATTTAGCTTATCTGGCTGGCGGTTTAGTGTTACTTAAACTGAAAGCCATTCGTTGGCACATCAGTACTGGCGTGTTATTGGGGCTCTTTGTTGCATCGAGTATCGGTTTCTTACTGTCGCCCGATACCCAAGGCAGTCCCCTATTACATTTGTTTTCTGGCGCGACCATGTTAGCGGCATTTTTTATCGCAACCGATCCCGTCACAGCTGCAACCAGCCCCCGTGGTCGCATTATCTTCGGCGCGTTAATTGGTGTGTTGGTGTATATCATCCGCATTAAAGGCGGTTACCCTGACGCCTTTGCTTTTGCCGTGTTATTGGCTAACCTCTGCGCCCCCTTTATTGACTACTATGTGCGGCCACGCACCTATGGTCATTCAGCTAGCTAAGGCCATTGGGCGGACTAGTCATGCTACAAGATAATGTCATTCTGCTGGTTACGAGAGCTTAAGGAAAAAGAGTTGAAAAATCCGATGATTAAAAATGGTTTTTTATTGGCACTGTTTGCCTTGATTTGCACGGGTCTCGTCGCCGCGGTCAATCAACAAACCTTTGACAAGATTAAGCAGCAAGAACAACAGGAATTGATGCGAGTATTGCAACAATTAATCCCTGATGAAATTCATGATAACGAGCTTACCGCTCAGTGTACCTTGCTATTAAACAAAGAAGCATTAGGCACGGATAGTCCAATGCCGGCCTATATTGCTACCCATGCAGGCAAGCCTGTCGCTATCGCCATGGAAGCCATCGCACCCGATGGCTATAGCGGTAATATTAAATTAATTGTTGGGATTAATATCCAAGGTGAAGTCTTAGGCGTACGTACCTTGTCCCACCAAGAAACCCCTGGGCTGGGTGACAAAATTGAACTACGTAAATCGAATTGGGTCACTCAGTTTGTTGGTAAAGTGCTGGGCTCTGCAGATGATAAGCAATGGTTAGTTAAAAAAGATGGCGGTGATTTTGACCAATTTACCGGTGCAACCATCACCCCGCGCGCTTATGTTAAAGCAGTCAAAAACGCGGTATGGTATTTCAGCACTAACCAAGCACAAATTTTCAGCCAGCCGCTAAATTGTGAGGCCAACCATGACTAATTATCGCGAAATTGCGTGGCAAGGACTGTGGAAAAACAACCCAGGCCTAGTGCAACTGTTAGGTTTATGTCCGCTACTCGCGGTTACTGCAACGATCACTAACGCCCTTGGCCTTGGTCTAGCCACTATGCTGGTGCTAATTGGCTCTAACATTTTGGTGTCACTGGTGCGCGACTATGTACCCAAAGAAATTCGTATTCCTGTGTTTGTGATGATCATCGCCGCGCTAGTCACCACAGTGCAACTGCTCATCAATGCCTATGCCTACGGCCTGTATTTATCCCTTGGGATCTTCCTGCCATTAATTGTGACGAACTGCATCATCATCGGCCGCGCCGAAGCCTTTGCCTCGCGTAATAATGCGTTTAGTGCCGCCTTCGATGGTCTAATGATGGGCCTTGGTTTTACTTTAGTGCTTACAGTGCTGGGCGCAACGCGGGAAATCTTAGGTCAAGGCACACTGTTTGATGGTGCGGATCAACTGCTCGGCCCATGGGCTAAATCGTTAACCATGCATCTATGGCAAGTCGATACCCCATTTCTCCTTGCTATGCTGCCACCCGGTGCATTTATTGTGATGGGATTATTGATCGCATTGAAAAATGTGATTGATAAAAAAGTCAAAGAACGCCAACCTCAAGTCGCCGCAGAACCGAGCGTTACCCGCGCACGGATCACTAAGGTAGGTTAGGCTTTCAAGTAACGACAGGCATTATGGCGCTCGTGTTAACGCGTTTAATGTGTGCCTAGCACATGATGAGCGGCAAAACTCAAAGCATAAGAAAATCAGCGAACGTGGGTTGTAAACTCATCAATCATCATTAATAGGATATTAATAATGAACGGTTGAGAGTTGAACCCCACCACAGCGCAGGAATCGTACATGAATCAAGAAAAACGTATCCAGATCCTCACTCGTCTTCGCGATAACAATCCCAAACCTGAAACCGAACTCAATTTTTCAAGTCCCTTCGAACTACTAGTGGCTGTGACGTTATCGGCCCAAGCAACAGATGTGAGTGTCAACAAGGCAACAGACAAGCTCTTTCCTGTGGCAAACACAGCCCACAGCATTTATGCCCTTGGCGTAGAAGGTTTAAAGCAATACATAAAAACCATAGGCTTATATAACAACAAAGCCATCAATGTGATCAAAGCCTGTGAGATCTTGATTGAAAAGTACAATGGCGAAGTACCAGAAAACCGCGAAGCCCTAGAGTCTCTGCCCGGCGTTGGCCGCAAGACGGCTAACGTGGTACTAAACACTGCGTTTGGTTGGCCAACCATCGCCGTCGACACCCATATTTTTCGCCTCGCCAATCGCACTAAATTCGCGCCCGGCAAGAACGTAGTCGAAGTGGAAGAGAAAATGCTAAAAGTCGTGCCAGCTGAATTTAAAGTCGATGTACACCACTGGTTTATCTTGCACGGACGCTACACTTGCCTTGCGCGCAAACCCCGCTGTGGCAGCTGTATCATTGAAGACTTGTGTGATTTTAAAGAAAAAATTTATCCTGAAGAATAAGCTTCGAATCAACTGAGTGGAGCAAATTGACGTTTCAGTGTTGTTTTCACCTTGATTAGACTTGATTTCAGACAAACAAAAAGCCGCAATTGCGGCTTTTTGCTTAACTTGGAACTGGGTTAACTCAAACTTGTATTAGTCGTTAAAACATTGAAACAAAGAACGCACTGAAAAATAAAGCAATAACAACTGTGGTGCCTAAAGCCATTTTAAGTTCGGTGTTCATCATTCGCTCTCCTAGTTGGTATGGCTACATTATTATCAACCCAGTGATAAAAACCCATGTTTGTCTCTGTGTTTTGTGAGCGATAGCCAATTTATCGGCAATTTTCTCTTCTAAATCCTGAAAATTCCTCTTACAGACAATCATTTCCCTATCCTAAGCGTTAATCTGGGTCAAGCGCTGTAAAAAACAATGGCTGACATTTATCGAGGTCCATTTACGGATTTTTGGTATACTCCACCCCGTAATCTATTTAGAGAGAGGACCTATGTCGCAACTATTACATACTATGATCCGCGTCGGTAACTTAGAACGCAGTATTGCTTTTTATACTGAAGTGCTCGGCATGAAACTACTTCGCACCTCTGAAAATCCAGAGTACAAATATTCTTTAGCTTTCGTGGGTTACGGTGAAGAATCCACAGGCCAAGCCGTGGTTGAACTGACCTATAATTGGGGCACTGACAAATATGATTTAGGCACAGGCTTTGGCCACTTAGCGATTGGTGATGAAGATATCTACGCCCGTTGCGCTGCTATTGCCGCAGCCGGTGGCAAAGTGACTCGCGCCCCAGGTCCTGTCGCAGGTGGTACCACTGAGATTGCGTTTGTTGAAGATCCAGACGGTTATAAAATTGAGTTCATTCAAATGAAATCAGCAACCCAAGGTTTAGGTTAAGTCCTGTCAACTGAACCCGAAAAATAGCTGAGCAAGACTATTTATTCAGCGAAAAATGCCGGATCTTCATTCGGCATTTTTGTTTTTATACTTTAGATATCACGTTATCCACAAAGAAAAACAAATAAAACCAGTGATTTACTGCTCGCGCCATACGTCTAAACCGACTTTATCGAAGCTTTATCTTGTGTCAGCTTTCGCTCGGTTTTGTTCGCCACTTTACGGCTGAAATGACGTTTAAACCAAGGCGTGCGCCACAGCAGCAACACACTAAAACCTACGATATACAGACTTGGCTCGATGATTTCCGATTTTACCGACCAGTAAAAATGGATTGGCGCCAATATAGCGACTAAATACACCCCATAGTGCAAGGTTTGCCAACGACGTCCCATCTTACGCATCAAGGCTTTAAACGAAGTTATCGCCAAAGCGGAAACGATAAGATAAGCCACAGCGCCGACTAAAATATACGGCCGTTTTACCACTTCACTAAACAGTAATTCCCAAGCAAACAACAGATCTAAACTAAAAAAGGCCAAGATATGTAAAGTGGCATAGGCAAACACATATAACCCCACTAAACGGCGGGTCTGCATCAACAGCCCTTGCTTGGTCAACTTGGCAATCGGTGAGATCAGTAAGGTCGCCGCTAGCGCATTTAATGCGCCTATGCCTGTGTAGTGAATAATGTGCTGCACGGGATCGCCACCCGCACGGCCAAGCACCACAGTGAGCACAAGGTAGACGATGGGCACTAAACCCAACAAATGAAATAACGCCTTTAGCCAAAACAAGTGCTTAGCGGTTAATCTCAACATAGTTTGTCCCCGCTTAATAGCGAATCCCCAAACAACAAACCAATCATCAATAGTATTTCCTCAGATCCATGCCGTCATACAGTGAAGCCACAAACTCGCCGTAACCGTTGAACGGCTGGGTATCGATGCGGGTTGCTGAAAACAATCCCCCCTCGCCGATACGACGCTCTGTGGCCTGCGACCAGCGCGGATGATCCACCGCCGGATTAACGTTGGCATAAAATCCATACTCGTGTGAGGCAAGCTGATTCCAGCTGGTCGGCGGTTGTTTATCCATGACGCGAATTCGCACGATTGATTTAATGCTCTTAAAGCCATATTTCCACGGCACCACTAAGCGAATGGGCGCGCCGTTCTGCGGTGGCAGGGTTTTGCCGTACAAACCGACCGACATTAAGGTTAAATCGTTCATAGCTTCGGCTATCGTGAGGCCTTCAACATAGGGATAATGAATACCTCCCCCCATTAATCGGCTCTTCTGCCCCGGCATTTGTTCGGGATCGAAGGCGGTTTCAAAGGCGACATACTTGCCCTTACTGGTGACGCCAACTTTTTTCAATAATGCCGCCAGCGGGAACCCCACCCAAGGGATCACCATAGACCAAGCTTCAACGCAGCGCAGGCGATAGTTACGCTCCTCAAGCGGGAACATTTTAGTCAGATCATTAAAATCTAAAGTCATGGGCCGTTCAACTTCACCTTCGATACGCAGTTGCCAAGGATCGACTTTAAAGTCTTGGGCATTATTGAAGGGATCTTGTTTGTCCGTACCAAATTCGTAGAAATTATTATGCTGCGTCACTTTATCAAACGGGGTTAACACATCGGCGTCACCGTACTGCTTATTGGATTGAAACGTCAGTGGCGTAGTGATAAATGAGGACTTAGGTTGATCGCCAAATAGATCGAATAATCCAGCCTGCACATAACCGGGCACGCTGGCACCGATAGCACCGAGTCCCATGGTTTTTACAATTTGCCGACGCGAGCGAAATACCGCTTCTGGCGTCACTTGGTTGTCTTGCATGTGCCACTGCGCTTTTTTAAGAATACCTGGGGTAAAACGGGAATGTTTAGCCAATTGACACCTCTACCATCCAATGATTAAAGCCACCGAGTCGCGATAAAAACCTTCTCTGGCGCTCGTCTGTATCGCTCACTCTTATATAGACAGGTAAAAGCCAGAAAAACTTTCCACCCGTGAATAAATTCACCTTAAACGTATAAGACTTGCTCATTCAAGCATTAAGCGCAGATATAGTTGATTAAAGGGCTTGAAGCCTGTTGGGGGGCATGCGAACCTAAGCGCCAAAGCTAAAGGAGTGCTATTGATCATGCCATTTTCTCAATCTTTTTCTGTCGCCGAAATCATCGGCCTTCTCGCCATTGCCTTCTTAGGCCTGTTGATCGGTGCTCTGCTCAATCAAAAACTCACCCGCCAACGCTGGCAACTACACAAAGACCAACTTGAGCAAGAAATGCGTCAAGTAAATGAAGATGCAGAATTATCCTTAGCACAACAGCAAATTTTGGTCGATGACAAAGAAGCGCAATTACGTCAATACCAGCAACGCCTTGAGCTCAAAATTGAACAACTGGGCAAAGCCGAGGCCTTAGCCGAACGCGTGCCCACCTTAGAGCAGCAATTAAATGATAGCCAGCGCCGTCAGTTAGAGATCCAATTAGCCCTGTCGAAATCCAATGCCATGCAGCAAACCATTCAAGCCAAGGCCGATGCCCAGCAAGAATCGCTGCAGGATAAAATTGCCAGCTTAGAATCGGCCGAAGTGCGTTTACAAACCCAATTTGAAAACCTCGCAAACCGTATTTTTGAAGAACGTAGCGAAAACTTTAAGCACCAAAATGCCAGCCAACTCGAAGGCGTACTTGGGCCATTAAAACAACAGCTTGAAGGATTCAGACAGCAAATTCGTGAATCCTACACCCACGAACAATCCGAGCGCAGCGCCCTTAAACATCAACTTGAGCACCTGCGGGAGCTCAATCTGAAGATGAGCCAAGATGCCATCAACCTGACCAAAGCGCTCAAGGGCGATAACAAACAGCAAGGTAACTGGGGTGAAGTGATCCTCGATCGCGTTCTGCAGGAAAGCGGCCTACGTGAGGGCCATGAGTACCATACTCAGCAAGATCTCAAGGATGATAGCGGTAAACGCTTTAAGCCGGATGTGATTGTGCATCTGCCAGAAAATAAAGATGTGGTCATCGATGCTAAGATGTCGCTGGTTAGTTATGAGCGCTATTTCAACAGTGAAGATCCAGCACTGCGCCAACAGGCCATTAACGAGCATGTCATTTCAATTCGCAGTCACATTAAAGGCTTAAGTCAAAAAGATTATCAACATCTGCACGGGCTTAAGAGTCTCGATTATGTATTGATGTTTATTCCTATCGAACCGGCATTTTTACTGGCATTGGAGCATGATCCTAGCCTAGTCAATTTTGCCCTTGAGCAAAATATCATGCTCGTTAGTCCAACGAATTTGTTGGTGGCCCTGCGCACAATTAACAATATTTGGCGCTACGAATATCAAAATCAACACGCACAAACCATTGCAAAACAAGCGGGTCGAATTTACGACAAGTTATGTGGTTATATTGAAGATATGGAAAAACTCGGCCGCGCCTTAGATAATGCAGAAAAAACCTATCACAGTGCAATGAACAAGCTGTCATCGGGCAAAGGCAACCTAGTGCGTCAAGCCCATTTAATGCAGCAGCTCGGGGTCGATACCAGCAAACAACTGGATAAAATGCTGCTAGAAAAAGCACTCAATGAAGCCCAGGACGATAACGACACTCAGGATGACGACTCTGAACTTAATCTATCGCATACCCGCGATCCTAAGGACACAGAACTCGAGCCTGTCGAGTGCGATGATAGATAACAAGAATTGAACACCCATTAATTACCTCAAATCGATACGGACATGTCGATTGATACCTTGATGCCCGGAGGCAAACGCTCCATGTGCAAAGCAGTTATAAATGTGGTTATATCCAGTGCAATATTGCTCGCAGGCGTTTTGAATGCCCCTGCTGCACTTGCGTTAACGTCAACGCAGAAAACCTTTCTTGAGGCCGAAAAAGCCCTGAAGAAGCAAGATTATGCAACCTACAAACCCCTACGGGCAAAACTAGGTAATTATCCGCTCGCGATTTATTTAGATCATGATATCGACATCGGTGCTCTTAATGCCTTACAGGGTTATGCAGCTAAAGCCTTGATTGAAAAATATGAAACCACCCCCATGTACAATAGGCTAAGGTCTAAATATTTAAACAATGCTGGTAGCCAAAAACGCTGGAATGATTATCTTGCGATCACCCCTGAAGCGCCTACCGACATCCGCCTGCAGTGTTATTACTATGAGGCGAAACTCGCCAAGGGCGATCTAAAAACGGCTTATGCGGCCGCACAATCACTTTGGGTATTTGGGGGTTCGCGACCAAAGGAATGTGATCCTCTTTTCAACACATGGACCAAAGCGGGCAAACGCACACAAGATGTCGTATGGGCGCGAATGATGCTGAGTTTCGAGGCTGGTGAAACGAGTTTACTGAGTTTTTTATCCCAAAAAATCACCACCCATAGTAACGAAGCTAAGCGTTTAGTCGCCGTCTATAAAGATCCCAATAGCCTGCGCCATACCGAAAAGTTTAAAGATAAAAATCCCATTGTCGGTGACATTGTTGCCGCAGGATTAAAACGCCTTGCCCGTAAGGATCTCGACCAAGCCATTAATTTGTATGAACGGTATCAAAAGGCCCATCGTTTTACCCCAGAACAAGCGCAGCAACTCGATAAATACCTTGTTCGCCGCATTTTAATTGAACAAGATGATAACTATAAAAACTATGTCGACAATGTGCTCACTGAGCTGAAAAATGACGACTTATTTGAGCGCCGTTTAAGATGGGCTATCCGCGATCACGACATGCGCAGTATTGCCCGTTACTTGAACCTACTCCAACCAGAAACCTTGGCAAAGGAACGTTGGCAATACTGGCTTTATCGCACCAATGCCAAAGAAGCGCCTGAAAGCGCCATAAAAGCGCTCGCGACAATCAGTAATGAACGTAATTTTTACGGTTTTGCTGCTGCGCAGTTCTTAAATAAACCGGTATCACTCAATCAAAGCCCTGAGCCTGTTGTTGATGCCAATAGCCAAAAGTTAACCGATGATCTCGGCTTTGTCAGAGTGCAAGAGTTAATGGCGCTCGACCGTTATTTCGATGCTCGCTATGAATGGATGTCACTACTAAAACGCAGTGACAATACGATGCGAGCACGTTATGGACGCTATGCCCATGAACAGGGCTGGTACGATTTTGGTGTTGAAGCCAGTATTCAAGGTAAGTTGTGGGATGATATTCCTCTACGCTTCCCTATGGCACACCAAGCCGGTTTTGAGCACGCCAGCAAAAAGCATAGGGTTAACATCGATGAGATCCGTGCGATTAGCCGCCGCGAAAGTGCATTCTATCTTTATGCGACCTCGGGTGTAGGTGCCCGTGGCCTAATGCAAATTATGCCCGCCACGGCCAAAGCTACCGCCAAAAAACACGGGGCCAGATATAGCGATCCAAAGGATCTCTACAGCGCAGAGCTTAACCTCAATCTTGGTAGCGCTTACTATGCCCAGTTGTTGAAAGAGTTTAACCAAAACCGCATCCTCGCCACGGCTGCCTATAACGCGGGTCCCTCTCGCGTGCGTCGCTGGTTATCAAACTCTGATGGCAAACTCGATGCCATGGGCTTTATCGAGGCGATTCCCTTTACTGAAACCCGTGAATATGTTCAAGCCGTCCTCAGCTATCGATTGATTTATGAGGCGCAAAAGCAAAAAGCACAGCCATTATTCAGCGAAGCTGAGCTTAAGTTTGCTTACTAACTCGCGACATGAAAAGGAACTCGATACTCAGCAGCATCGAGTTCCTACTTTTCAGCATACCCTAGGGTAAAGCTCATGCTTTAACCACCAAAAATTCTAAATGTTATTCTCTAAATTCAAATAATTAGCAAAGCGAATAATTATTCAGCAATCACGCCGTTTTATCGAAAACTTGTTTGCACTGAAGGGCGTTAAATGCGAATAATTAGTATTAAAGCATTAAGAATCCCATTACACCCATGATTAACCTTAGTTCGTTAACGCTTAGCTGCGAATACCAACCCTTTGTCAATCCTCATACTTTAGCCATCGACGGCTATGAAGCCTTAGCACGCTTTTACTTGCCTAATGGTGATGCGGTTGCACCTAATATTGTGTTCGAGCAATTGCATGAATCCACAGAAATACTCGCTGCAGTTGAATATCAAGCCAAGGCATTTCAACTCATCCATGCGCCGAGTCAGCAGCGAATTTTTATCAATGTTGATCCCCACGCCGTCGATGGACCACATACCGCCAAGCTCATTCGTTTGCTGTCCCACTATGAACGAGTCACGGTCGAGATCATCGAAAACACCTGCATTAACGATGCTCAGCTGGCCAGTCAATTATTCACTCAATTTAAACAAGCTAAGATACATGTGGCGCTGGATGATATTGGTGCGCCCCACTCCATGCTCAGTGTCGATCTGATGATGAACGTGGATTATCTTAAATTTGACCGTCATTGGTTAACGCACATAACACACCCAGAGGGAGCCCAATTATTAATTGCATTGGTCAACTTTGCCAAAAAGACTCACAAACAATGCATTTTAGAAGGCATAGAAACTGAAGCTCACTTAGCCTTTGCGCGGTATATCGGTGTCGACTTTGTCCAAGGCTTTTTGTTTAAATCCTGGTTTATTCGCCCCACCAGCAGCCAAGTACTGTGCCTTACGTAAGATCAGGCTAAAACGGTTTACATTCGCGCCACCAGCCCACTAAAGACCAAACCTAATGCTGTCGAGTAATTGATTTAGCACTAGAAATGCCACTGGATATACGGGCGATGATCCGCCATAGTGATAACGCACATCAGCTTGCAAATGCACCTTAAGCACACTTCCAAATGTATTAGGAGTCGCCCGTGGCACAATCTGGGATCAGCGAATTACTACAACAACTCGAACAAGTATTGCTGGGCAAGCCTAGGCAAATTCGTCTCGCTTTAGCCTGTATTCTCGCCCGTGGGCACCTGTTGATTGAAGACTTACCCGGTATGGGTAAAACCAGTATTTCCCATGGTATAGCCCAAAGCTTAGGTTTGAGCTATCAGCGGATCCAATTCACCAGTGACATGCTGCCTGCCGACATTCTCGGCGTATCGATTTTTGATAAACATCAAGCACAATTTATCTTTCATCCTGGACCGATTTTTAAGCAGATGATTTTGGCCGATGAAATTAATCGCGCCAGCCCTAAGACACAAAGTGCTTTACTCGAAGCGATGGCCGAACAACAAATTTCCGTCGATGGCATCACCCACAGATTGCCCAATCCTTTCTTTGTGATCGCGACTCAAAATCCCACCGATCAATCCGGTACATTTTCACTACCAGAATCGCAGCTCGACAGGTTTATGATGCGTCTGTCTATT
This sequence comes from Shewanella sp. SM29, assembly GCF_025654245.1. Taxonomy (NCBI): domain Bacteria; kingdom Pseudomonadati; phylum Pseudomonadota; class Gammaproteobacteria; order Alteromonadales; family Shewanellaceae; genus Shewanella; species Shewanella sp. SM29. Next base: position 72,128 of record NZ_JAKKRN010000009.1, on the reverse strand, counting down.
GGTTATCCTAGCCACGATGCTGAACTCGCTATGCTTAAGAGCAATCATAACCACTTAACCTTAGATCAATTGCCCCAATGCCTGACACCGATGGCCTTAATGCAACTACAAGAGCAGTGCGACAAGGTCAGCGCTTCCGATGCCTTACTCAATTATATTCTAGCCTTAGTGAGTTTTTCCCGTAGCCAAAGTGACAGCGTGGGGTTATCACCGCGTGCCACCAAAGCGCTATTACAAGCGGCTAAGGCATGGGCCTTTTTAGAAGGTCGACATTATTTAGTCCCCGAAGATGTGCAAGCGGTATTTTGTTGTGTAGCGGAGCATAGACTCAGAACCAGTAGCCAATTACAGGGTGAAGCCCTATCAGAGCGAATTCTGGCGAGCGTTAACCCTATTATGTAGCAAGATACTGTAATGAGAAGATATCGCTAAAGTATGCAGTTAACGCATTAAACCAAGGAAATGACTGAGAAGTGAAACGACTGATACTCCCGACTTTCATTCCGACGTTAGTCCCGATTTGGCAACGTTGGTTAGCAAGACGCTTGCCACCGAGTCCCGAAATAACCTTAAGCCATCGCAGCATTTTTATTCTGCCGAGTGGTTTTGGGTTAGTTTGGCTCGGTCTGGTTTTACTTTTATATCTATTCGGCACTAACTATCAAAATAACTTAGTCATTGGCCTCAGCATCTTACTCCTAAGCCTTTTTAATACCTGCATTCTCTACAGTTACAAAAATCTGGCTGGCTTACATTTACGGGCCACGACGCCGCCCGAAGTCTATGCGGGCGAAACCTTAACCTTTCCCGTCCTCATCAGCACGCACCATAGTGGCCATAACATCCAGCTTAACTATCCGCATAATCGCACTTATACGGTGCAGAACCTTGGTACAGATGAACAACAAGCGCTCGTGCCCTTCGAGTATCATCAGCGGGGTCAAGTGTCACCGGGGCGGCTCAAAATTGAATCCTTCTATCCCTTAGGGCTTTGCCGCGCCTGGTCGCATGTGGATTTAGCCATTAGTCACTTAGTTTTTGCCCAGCCGATTGAAGCGCCGCTACAGCTTGAGGCTGATCATACTCAGTCGGAGCAAGATCCCCTGTTACTCGCGGGTAAACATGTATCGGGGATTGATGAGTTTAAAGGCCTTAAACCCCATGTGCTCGGCGAATCCCTCAAGCAAGTGGCATGGAAACAATGGGCACAGGGTCGCGGCATGTTGACTAAAGAATTCCAGCAGCCCCAAGGTGATCCCGTCTGGTTAAGGCTCAGACCCGATGCCAAACGCCTCGAAACCCAATTGAGTCAGTTAAGCTGGCAAGTCAATAAACTCACGCAACTTGAGCAGTATTTTGGCTTACATCTGCAAAACCCAATGGGAGACGATGTCTTGATCGCGCCCGCGATAGGCAATCACCACAGGATCGCCTGTCAAAAAGCCATTGCCTTATATCCACAATTAGCGCCTTCAGTGGCGAAGCCCCCATATCAGTCATCAGTCGCTAATCAGCCACAAAAAACGAATCAAGCTCCCCGCAAGCAGCATCATATCCCTACTTCGAGGGAGCAAGTATGAAGTTAGCGGCCAATAGCACAACACCGCAAATCGGCGACAATATTAGCCGCCAGACACTTTTTTGGTTATTGATCACCAATATTGCGGTATTAAGCCCACTATTTGATAAAACCACGCCTTGGACTTTGGGCATTTGCGCTATCTGTTTGCTGTGGCGTGTGGGGATTTATGTCGGCAAAGTGGCAAAGCCACCGCGTTTTTTGGTGACCAGTCTTGCGATCGGCGCCGCAACCACACTGGCACTCGTTTCAAAGGAAATAGGCTTACTCAATGCGCTAGTGAATCTGCTGCTGTTAGGTTATGCCTTAAAATACATTGAAATGCGTAATCAAAGGGATGTACGCGTTGTCGTCCTCGCGGGCTATTTTATTATCGCGCTGACCTTTATCGACCATCAATCCCTGCTTAATACCGCGCACTTGCTCGTGGTGACACTGATCAATACCTGCGTACTCGTGACTTTGTATCAAGATAAGCAATCCTTAAAACACACGGCTTGGATCGGTGGCAAATTTTTACTCCAGAGCCTTCCCCTCGCGCTGCTGTTATTTTTAGTGTTACCGCGTCTTGCACCGCTCTGGTTAGTGCCCAACATGAAAGAAGCCCAAACGGGCTTGTCCGATAGTCTGGCGATTGGTGATATAGGTAAGCTTACCCGTTCGACTGAACTTGCCTTTAGGGCGAGTTTTACCAATGCAAAGCCCATTAATGCCGAGTTATATTGGCGTGCCCTCGTGATGGAGAACTATGATGGTGTCACTTGGCGCCAAGAAGCGGGGATTAAACAGTTGCAAAAAGATGCGCTGCTGTTTCCGCCCTCACGGCCCAGCCCAGCATTGATGGTTAATAATCCTGATCCCATGAGTGATCCCATGAGTAATAGTCCTGCTTCGATAAGCAGTGAAGATCAAGAGATGGCATCAAGTGCGCAAGATAAGCATAGTATTCGTTATCAAGTGATTGCTGAGCCGAGCCACCAGCCGTGGTTATTTGGTCTCGATGTGGCCTATAGCCAAGATGATAACGTGGTCAATATGCCCGACTATCGGCTGTTGGCGCTGCGCAATATCGATCAGCGAATGAGTTATCAAGTAGAGTCTTGGCCTAAGGCGAAGATGGACCTCAAGCTATCGGCGCGGCAAAGGCAGATTAACCTCGAACTGCCGAGCCAAAGTAATCCACGCACTTTAACGTTAGCTGAGCAGTTTAAGACTCAGTATCCCGCGCCGAAGCCACGACTATGGGCCATGATGGGCCACTTTAATAGTGAGTCTTTCTTCTACACTCTCACGCCGCCTCCCCTTGGGCCACAGCAAGTGGATGATTTCTTATTTGAAAACAAAGCCGGTTTTTGTGTGCACTATACCGCTGCCTTCATTTTTATGGCGCGGGCCACAGGTTTACCCGCACGTATGGTCACAGGCTATCAGGGTGGGGAATATAATCCGCAAGCGGGTTACTACAGTGTGTATCAATATATGGCCCACGCATGGGCTGAGGTTTGGCTCGAAGATGAAGGTTGGGTGCGTTTCGACCCCACCGCTATGGTGGCGCCCGATCGTATCGAGCAAGGTTTCGACGCCCAATTTGATCCCGAGCAGAGTTACCTGCAGGAAAGCCCTTTTAGTAGCTTACGATTTAAATCAATGCCTTGGCTCAATGAGTTAAGACAACGTTTTGCCAGCATAGATTATTACTGGAGCGTGTGGGTACTGGGTTTTAACCAAGAGAAGCAAAATCAAGTGCTCAGTGGCATTTTAGGCGATGTGACTCACACTAAAATCGCGGTCTTTATGGGGCTCTGTATCAGCCTTATCGTGCTCTATATCGCCTACAGTGCGGGCTTATTACATTTTAGAGTTCAAGGCGATCCTATTAGCACTCGTTATCAACAGCTCTGTAATCGTCTCGCACACCATGGCATTAAGCGCAAAGACAGTGATGGACCAAATCAATTTGCGCAGCAGATTATTGAGCAATACCAACACAGTGCACCAAAGCTTTGCACGCTGTTCCAAACCTTGACACAAAGTTATGTGGCGCTGAAGTACCAAGATTTACCGGCTAAAGACTATCAAGCGCATTTAACCGCATTTAAAGCGGCGGCGAAGCAACTCAACTGGTTATTGCTCAGAGCCAAAGTGAAAGATAAGTTCAATCTAGCCTAGCATTCGTCAACTCAGCTTTAACTGACGATACATCATCGGAGCAAGCACCAATAAACACCTAAAATTGCGGGTTAATTCTACAGAAGCAGCAATAGTGTTGAATCTTATAAATCAAACACATAGAATTGTTTTATTGTCACCATGCCGAGTTGCACATGCTAAAGTTAATCCAGTCCAATCAGATGGAAGTGCTCTGCGCCCATTTAGCCGCTTACCTGACCCAACCCCTTGCTTTTGCACGTCTACTGAGTAACGAGCATATTCTGGTACAGAGTCCCGGCATGTCGACTTGGCTACGCCTCGAAATCGCCAAACAGAATGGAATTGCTGCCGCACTGGAATTCCCGCTGCCATCGAGCTTTACCTGGCAGTTGTGCCATGACTTATTGCCCGATGTGCCCAAGGACAACGCCTTCACTAAGGCAGCGATGACGTGGAAGCTGATGCAACTCTTGCCGCGCATGTTGCAAGATGACGCCTTTGGGCCATTACGACACTATCTAAGTCATCAGCAATCCACCACAAATGCCGCCGACACGAGTGAACAGCACAACACGAGTGATATGACGGCTGACGACATTAAGTTGTACCAACTCTGTGGTCGGATTGCCGATATCTTCGACCAATACTTAGTGTATCGCCCCGATTGGATTTTAGCCTGGGAGCAAAACGAGCATCCCGAATCACTCACCAAGCCGCTGAATGAAGACCAACGCTGGCAACCCATTTTATGGCGCGCACTGATTGCCTTTAACCGTGATGAGCTTAATCAAAGCCATTACCACAGGGCCAACCTGCACAGTGACTTAATTGCCGCGCTGAATCATCCCGACACGTCACTCGCCAAATTACCGCAACGCCTATTTGTGTTTGGCATTTCCTCGATGGCGCCGCAAACCCTAGAGGTGCTGTACCATCTGGCAGGCCGTATCGATGTGATAGTGCTTGGCTTAAGCCCGTGTCAGCACTATTGGGGTGACATTGTTGATCCCCGTAATCGAGCCCGCATGGCGGTGCAATATGCGGGTAAACGCCAATTAGCCGAACTGTGGGAAGATAAACTCGAAGTGGGTAATCCGCTGCTTGCCAATAACGGCAAGATGGGCCGTGAATTACTCGATATGCTGCTTGAACTTCCCGCCGAACACTGCGACTTTGGCGACGATGTGTATTGTGAACCCTGCGACGATCCCAACTCGCCGCACAGTCACGCCAGCATGCTCCACGGGGTGCAATACGATATTTTAGAGATGCAAACCTTAGACAGAGTGCTAGGGCCTGATGCCGAGCTGTATCAGAATGTCGAGAACAGACGCCTGCTTAAGCGCGACGATGAATCCATTCGAGTCAAGAGTTGTCACAGTCCACTGCGGGAAGTCGAAACCCTGCACGATCACTTGCTTGCGTTACTCAGCAACCATGCTGACCTGACACCCAAAGACATAGTGGTGATGATGCCCGATGTCGCCGCCTACGCCCCCTATATCGATGCCGTCTTCTCGGCGAAGCAAGGCCTGCATTACATTCCCTACGCCATTGCCGACCGCGGCGCAGCGCAGGAATCACCGCTCATCAATAGCTTTTTAAATTTACTTGGAATTAATCAAAGTCGTTTTGGTCTGACCGACATTTTGAGCATACTCGAAGTGCCCGCCATTTTGCGCCGTTTCCAGCTCGATGACGATGAATTGCAACTGATCCGCCGCTGGTTAGATGAAGCAGGCGTGCGCTGGGGCCGCGATGAACAAAGCCGCCTTAAACAAGGTGTGCCAGCGTTTGAGCAAAACTCCTGGGCCTTTGGTATTAAAAGGCTGATTTTAGGTTACGCCTTGAGTGACGATGCGCCGCTTTACCAAGACCATTTGATCGTGACTGGCATCGAAGGCCAATCGGCGCAGGCGTTAGGTAAGCTACTCAATTTTATTGAAGTGCTCGATGAAACGGCGCAAATACTCGCCCAGCCACAAGTGGGCGCACTGCGTTTAGCGGAATTAACTGAGCTACTAGATGCCTTCTACGACACCGATGAAGACGAGCGCGAACAATTACAGGAAATCCGCGATGCCATTGCCGCCCTAGAGCAAGAGTTACTGTCAGCGGGCAGGCCCTTGGATACAAGAACGTTGGATACAAACCCGTTAGCGCCGCTAGCCCAAGAGCGAATAAGCGGACTGAGCCTCAGTATTGAAGTGCTGCAACAGTGGTTTAATCAACGCTTAACCGAATCTCGGGTCGGCCAGCGTTATCTTGCGGGAAGCGTGAACTTTTGTACCTTAATGCCGATGCGCTCGATTCCTTTTAAGGTCGTGTGTTTACTCGGTATGAATGATGGGGTTTATCCTAGGGTTCAACATCCCGTTGGCTTTGATTTAATGGCGCATTTCGGCGCCCGTAAAGGCGATCGCTCCCGCCGCCTCGATGACAGATATTTGTTTTTAGAAGCCTTATTGTCGGCGCGGGAACAACTGTATATCAGCTATATTGGCCGCAGCGAACGGGATAACTCTGAACGTATCGCCTCTATGCTCGTCTCTGAGCTGATTGAATATTGTCAGCTGTGCTATTTGCCTGAAGCCCTATTGATTCAATCGCAAAACGCTTCAAGCCCCATAGACCCAGAGGATGCCGAAAAAGCCCTCTATAACGCAATTGTCAGCCACCAGCCACTGCAACCCTTCGATCCTAAGTTGTATCAAGCCGCAGTAAAAAGTGATGACAAAAATGGCTCAAACATAGATGGCTCAGGCAGAACCCAAAATAGCTCGGGCATAGGCCAAAGTTACAGCCTGCAATGGTGCCCGCCCACTGCGGCAGCAGGCACACATGCGGGCCGCTTTATCGGCGTGCAAACTCGCATCATGCTAGACGCGGATGAACAAGACTCAGTGCCAGATACAGAGGCACAGCCAGCTTCTGAGCACGAACAACAGCAAAGTAAGCAAGTGGATGTGTCAGCCCTGATCCGTTTCTTTCGAAATCCAGCGCAGTACTTCTTCAACCGTACGTTAAAAGTCGATCTCAGCCTTAATATTCAGGCCGATGATAATGACGAGCCCTTTAGCTTGAATGCCCTAGAGCGCTATATGTTACAGGCCAAGTTACTCGATGATGCCATAGGCCAAGGCCTAACTGAGCCCGATATCGAGCTGATTAAACGCCTCAAAGCCAGTGGCACTTTGCCCATGCAGCCCTTCGATGATTTGCTATTGCGCCAATATCAGCATGATATTAAACCTTTGATTGGCAGAACCTTGTTCCTCAAGGGAGAACAAGCCAGCAGCCATGCGGATATTAAACTCGTGTTTGACTTGCCCATCACGGCGGGTAAATCCCAGCAAGTGTTACTGCAAGGTCGTATCGATGACATCAGCCCTAAGGGGTTAGTCAATTACCGCCCTGGTAGCGCACACGGTCGCGATGTGCTGAGGTTGTACCTTCGCCACCTGTGTTTAATGGCAATGGGCCACACACATGCAAGCTATCTACTCGACATGGGGCACTTCCACGCCTTAGCGCCAATCACAGCTGAGCGCGCCCATGCGTTACTGGCCGATTTGTTGGTGTTGTTTTACCAAGGCCAACAACACCCACTGTGTTTTATGCCGCGCACGTCACTGGCCTACGTCAGCTGCGAGGGTGAGCACGATGAGCGTTTGCAGCAAGCGTTACCCGAATGGTTAGATGAGCAGAGTCAATTGGGTGAAGCTGCTTTTGGAGAAGGAAATGAACCCCATTACCAGCGATTATTCAGTTTCCCGCGGGATTTCTCTGAGGATAGCTTTGGCGCATTAGCCGAGCGTATCTATCGCCCTATGGTGAGTTTATATCTCAAAGACACGCTGGCTCAGCTTGAGGAATTTGCGCTCAACGATGGCATGAGCCAAGGCCCTGCTAATGAACACGCGACTGACACACAAGCTCTCGCACCACATTTGAACCGCAATAGCGCACAGGGAGAGCAAGCATGAGTGAACAGATGCCGTTGAACACGCAAGCCTTACATTCAGCACCACAAGCGCTTGATCCTCTCACTCTGCCCTTTGGCGGTAGTCGTCTTATTGAGGCCAGCGCTGGCACAGGTAAAACCTACACGATTTCAGGTCTTTACTTACGCTTATTGCTTGGTAATGGCATTCCTGCACCGCTCACCTGCGAACAAATTCTCGTAGTCACCTTCACCAATGCGGCCACCGAAGAGTTAAGGGATCGTATTCGTCGCCGTATTCAAGTCGCCTTTAAGTGCTTCTTAGGGCTAACGATTGCCGATCCCTTTGTGCAGGCGCTGTATGACAACATCCCAGAGAGTGAACGCGCCATTGCCTTGAGACGGTTCGATCTCGCCCTTAAATCCCTCGACGAAGCAGCAATTTTTACCATTCACGGTTTCTGTCAGCGAATTTTATCGGATCTCGCCTTTGAGTCTTCCTTGCTGTTCGAATCGGACTTTACCTTGGACGACAGCGAATTTTTGCACCATGCCGTGCGGGATTTTTGGCGTGAGGCCTGTTATCCGCTGCCCGATTACTTAGCGCAAATCATTGCCAAGGAATTTGGCGAGCCCGATGGTTTAGTCAAACAGTTGCGACCGCTCCTTGGCGCCAGTCAAGCAAAGCCTTTGAAACCCGCGCTTAAGTTTGATGCCTTAGCCCTGTCACTACGCCAAAGTTTAGAGCGCTTTAAATTAGCTTGGCCAAGGGGACGCGATGGCTTATTGGCATTGCTGCACAGTTTGCCACTCAACGGTACCCGCTTTGGCAAAGCAACGGATAAGTACCCCAAGCTCGCCGCCATGTTCGATGCGCTGGATAACTGGCTCGCCTTCGGTCATGGGTTACCGCCGCTGAAAGAGTTAGAAGCCTTATCGTTGTCTGAGTTAAAACTCAACAAGGGCGGCGTGATCCCAAGTGTGAGTGAAGCACCGCTGATGGATCATATGGAGCAACTCGCCACATTGATTGCCGCCATTAAACCAGCATTTTTATATAGCGCGAAACTCGGCATAAGCGAGCGATTTGCCCAGCAAAAACAACAAAAAAATGTGCTGACCCCAGATGACTTACTCACGACATTAGCGAGCGCGTTAAACGCCAATAATGAAACCTTGCCCAAAGCCGTGGCAACACGTTTCCCCATCGCGCTTATTGATGAATTCCAAGATACCGATCCGCTGCAATTTGCGATCTTCTCTGGCATCTACCAAGACCGTTACTCGTTTGAACAAAGCAAAAACGATACAGAAAATAAGCTTAGCCTGTTGATGATTGGCGATCCTAAGCAAGCCATTTATGCCTTCCGTGGTGCCGATATCCATACCTACATTGAGGCCCGTCATCATACGCAGGCGCACTATCATCTGGATACCAACTACCGCTCAAGCGCAAACATGGTCGCTGGGGTCAACTATCTGTTTAGTCAGCATAATGATCCTTTTATCAGTCAATCGATCCCCTTTGATAGCGTGAAAACGCCCAGCAGTGCTAAAGGGAAAATCCTCACTGAAAAAACCGCAAACCCCGCCGCCTTAAGATTAAGACTCTTAAGCGAAAGCGCAGAAAACGGCCTCAACAAAACCACGGCAAGACACTTGCTCGCCGAAGACGCGGCGGCACAAATTACCCGTTTACTGACAGATGCGGCCAATGGCAAATGCCACAGCCCGAAAGGGCCTTTGATCGCTAAAGACATCGCTATCCTAGTGCGGGATCGCAACGAAGCGGCAGTGATGAAAACCGCATTAAGTAAACGCCACATAGGCGCGGTGTTTTTAAGTCGCGACAGTGTGTTCGATACCCTTGAAGCGCGGGAAATGGCGTTAATTTTGCGATCTCTGGCGAACCCTAAAGATGAACGGGCACTGCGCAGCGCCCTAGCCACGGCATTATTAGGTTATAGCGCCGAGCAAATTCATGCCTTTAACCAAGATGAAGAGCACAGACAGCTGTTATTAGAGCAGTTTTTTAACTTACACCAAGTGTGGCAAAAACGCGGCATCATGCCCGCGCTATTAAGCCTTGCCAATAGCACTAAGTTGATTGACCGTTTACTGCACACCGCCAGTGCTGAGGTAGATGCTCAAGAGCAAGATGCCACAAACGGTGAGCGCCGCCTGACGGATTTTCGCCACCTTGCCGAGCTATTACAGCAAAAGGCCACCGAACTTGATGGTATTAGCGCCCTGCTCAATTGGTATGAACAGCAACTGATTGATAACACAGGCACAGATGAACAGCAGCTGCGTCTTGAAAGCGAGCAGAATCTGGTGCAAATTGTGACTATCCATAAGAGTAAGGGCCTTGAGTATCCCGTATGTTTTGTGCCCTTTGTCAGCCTAGCCCGTGACAATCGCCGCCGCCCGACGCCTATGCTGTACCACAGAACTAACGATGCAGGTGAGCAAGAGCTAGTATGGGATATCGAAGGCACGGATGAGGGTTGGGAGCGCGCAAAACAAGAAACCTTGGCCGAAGACTTGCGCCTTTTGTATGTGGCGCTCACTCGCCCTGTGTATTTGTGTTACTTGTATATCGCCAACCACAGTCGTCAGCTTAAAAATGGTCTTAAAAGTCAGCTGCATGAAACCGCTATCGGCTATCTATTGGGCATAGGCGACTCAGAATGTGACTTTGCCCGTATCTGCAATGCAGCGCAGCTACTCGCCCAAGATGTGGAAGCCATAAGTATTGATAAGGTGCCCGATGACATAGACGAGCGGCCATTGCCCTCAAGCCAAGACATAGCGCAAATACTGAGCGCGAAAACCTTAACCCGCCAATACAACACGCCGTGGCGAGTCGGCAGTTATTCAGGTCTCGTTAAAAATACCAGCCATGGTAAAGCCGCTCCGGGCGCCGATGATGAAGCATTAGGTACGCTTGAATATATGGCTGCGCAAACACTCTCTATTCCTAATGAGGCAAGCCATGATCTGCAGGATGACATGCTCAATCGCTTTAACTTTGAGCGCGGCGCCAATGCCGGTAGCTTTATGCATTTAGTGTTAGAAGAGATTGATTTTACGCAGGCAGAAATCGACTTACCGCTGCAATTGCCTAAAGCCATGCTGCAATATGGTATCGCGCCCGAATGGCAAACAGTATTACATACTTGGTATTTGGATGTGCTGCATGCACCGCTCTGCGCAATACCACACGCCTTAGAGTCACAAGTCACGGGGCATGTAAGCGCCGTCAAACCTGCTCATCCAGATCTGTGTTTAGCCAAGTTATCACCGCAGAATACCTTAGTCGAAATGGAGTTTTATTTACCCTTAAGCGAACTTAAAGATATTGAGCTCAATGCGTTACTGCAGCAATTTGGCTATGAGTCGACACTTAAGTTTGATGATCTCAAGGGCATGCTCAAGGGCTTTATCGATTTAACCTTTGAATACCAAGGTCAATATTATATCGCCGACTATAAGTCGAATCATTTAGGCGACAACATCAATGCTTATCATCAGAGCGCGCTGCAAAGTGCAATAACCGATCATAGGTACGATTTGCAGTACATTCTCTATTCATTGGCGCTACACAGGTATTTGAGTTTACGCCTGCCAAGTTATGACTACGACAGCCATATCGGCGGTTGTTATTACTTGTTCTTACGGGGAATGTCGGCTCAATATCCCGGCTATGGTATTTATTACGACAAGCCGCCGAAGGCACTTATTCTCGCGCTAGATTCACTTTTTAATGACAATTTATTTCACAGCAAATTGGCTGGTGCAATCGATACAGGAGTCACGGCATGATGCGCTCAACCCAAGGGCTAAATGCACATTCACTCACAGCGGCGAAATGGATAGACCATGGCGCAATTCAGCTTACAGCGCCGCTGCCAGAGCTGTTAAAACAGTGGGAGCAAGAACGACTGCTCACACCGCTCGATCGGCATTTCGCACTCGAAATGAGTCTCTTACATCCAAGCGACAGCCAACAACCCTTATTTATTTTGCTATGTGCGCTATTAAGCCAGCAATTATCTTCACAGCACAGTTGCCTAGTGCTCGCCCATATTGTGCCACTTAATCCCATGGCCGAACAAAATAGCCATTGTAAAATCACCTTAAGCCTCGAAGCGCTCACTGAGACCTTACAAACCTTTGATGCCGTCGGCCAAGCGGGCAGTAACAAACCGCTTATTTTTGATAATGGCAGACTCTATTTACAACGTTATCATCAATTTGAAACCTCTGTCGCCGCCTCATTAATCCGCTTGTCCGGAAGCGTATCTAGACAATTATCTGAAGAAGCAAACCACCAAGAGCAACCGCAAATCGCTAAGTTGAGGTCACTGTTAGATCAACTGTTCCCTGCCAATGTGAGCGCGACCCATGCACTCACTACCAATGTACTCACTAACAGTGAAGACACAGCACCCATTGATTGGCAAAAGGTCGCAACGGCCACAGCGCTGGGTAAAAAACTGTCAGTGATCACTGGCGGCCCAGGTACGGGTAAAACCACCACTGTAACTAAACTTTTGTTATTGCTACAAATGGAATCACAGCAGGAAATCCGTTTAGTCGCGCCAACGGGAAAAGCGGCGGCTCGCTTAAGCGAATCAATCAAAGCCTCAAAAGCGCGTCTGGCGAAGGAACTCAGCGCCCATGCTAATGTTATTGATGAAGTTCGCAATAGAAATAGCCAAGACTTTTTAACGGCTCTGGGCCGCATTCCAGAGGAAGCTTCAACCTTACACAGACTGCTTGGGGTGATCCCAAATTCGCCGCACTTTCGCCACCATCAAGGTAATCCGCTTAGGCTCGACTTATTGATTGTCGACGAAGCCTCTATGGTCGATTTGCCCATGATGTATAAATTGCTGAGCGCATTGCCTGAGCACGCCAGTTTGATTTTACTCGGCGATCAAGACCAACTCGCCTCGGTTGAGGCTGGCGCTGTGCTCGCCGATATTTGTGCGGGCCTTAAAATACCAGTAGATCCCAATAACCTTGCTCAGAACAACATAGCTTCAAGCAACTCAACTTCACACAAGATAGCGTCAAACAGCCCTGCTCTGTGGCAAATGCGCTATTCCAAGGAACAAGCCGAGCGTCTGAGTGCTTTAACGGGTTTTGAGTTAACGCCCTATATCAGCAATGCCCCTAAACTTGGCGATAGCTTATGTATGCTAATGCACAGCCACAGATTTAAAGGCGATGCAGGGATTGGACTGCTCGCCAGTGCCGTCAATCGTGCTGATCTTCAAGGTATTTTGCAGGTATGGCAACAGGGACCTGCAGAATTGAGCTGGTTAGAACACAGTATGATCGTAAGCCAAACCCAAGCCAAAGTAAGCGAGCCTGCTAATAATGTGGGACTCAATTTACTGCTGGAGCAAGCCTGCCAGCAATATGGCGCTTATCTCGGTGCCTTGAATAGCCATGCAAGTAACAATGATGCAAGTAATAGTGATGTAGGCACACGTCCAAGCACAGCTGACATCATTGAACGCTTTAACCAGTACCGTATTCTATGTGCTATGCGCTCGGGCGATTATGGGGTTGAAGGCATTAATCAGTATGTGACTCAAGCACTGGCCAATGCCAAGCTGATTAAACCGCTACAGGAGTTTTATCTGGGTCGGCCCATTATCATCCAAAGCAATGACTATAACTTAGGCCTGTTTAACGGTGATATCGGATTGATTTTGCAGGATGAAGATAAACCCGAACGTTTAATGGCGCACTTTATCAAGGCCGATGGCAGCCTGTTAAAAGTCTTGCCAGCCCGTTTGCCCAGCCATGAAACCTGTTATGCCATGACAGTACACAAAAGCCAAGGCAGCGAATTTAGCCGTGTGGCCTTAGTATTGCCGCCGAGCCCCAGCCTAGCCCAATGGCAACTGCTGACCAAAGAATTGGTCTACACCGCCATCACCCGCGCTAAAGTCCACTTTACCTGCTTAGGCACCCAGCACGTATTCGAGCGGGCCAGTAGCCAAGCAACCCAACGCGCATCGGGTCTTGCCGACCGCCTTTGGGGGTGAATGAAGCTTTGTGGTCAATGGGGAACACTTTAGGAACTACATTTTAAGATATGACTTTTAGATTTACTCTAACCATGAAACTAAGGATTTAAACATTGATTAAAAAGGACATTATTACACTTAAGGATCTACAAGCCGTTATTGCCTTGTTTGACGCCATAGCACCAGATGCCGCTTTACCTAAGCGTTATTATGAAAAAACCCGCTATATCAAGTGGTCAGAATTTAAAGACATGCAGGTATATGCACTAGACTTTGAGCCCTATTTAACGATTAGCCAGCGTTGTAATATGACGTATTTTGGCATACATCAAAGTACGCGACGTTTATACCTAGCACACTGTAATGATGCTGGCCACGCACCGCGCTGGGAAGCGAGACCAGTGACCTTAGCGCAACTGATGGATGTCGAGTTAATGGTGAATTTACATAAAAATCATGCCTATAACTTAGGGCTAAACATCTGTTTTGATCTGAACTATTTACTCTGATCTTTTGTATTAATGTACAAATTTGGATGACTAAATATCGGTGGTGGGCCAAGCAATATCAGTTGCTAAAATCAATCAATTTGAAATTATCAATGTCACCCGCAACGTTTTTCCAGTACCCGAATGCACAAGGACAACGGATCTGATTATGCTCGCTCGAGCCAAGAATTAGCCGTTTGGTTCGCTCAAAACTAAGCTGTAGCGAAAGGATGTTTTGGTAAACCCTATACTTTCATAGTATTGCTGTGTGGCAATGCGCTGCATCGATGTAGTGAGTTCGAGTAACTGGCAATTCTCTTGCTTTCCCCTCTCTTTCGCAAAGGCAATCAACTGAGAGCCAACGCCCTGACCCCGCATGTCGGCATCCACCACAATTGCGGTTATACGACAGATACGACTCAAGGCGGGGAAATAATCAAAGAACATTAAGGCCATCACAGCGACAACTTGCAGGTCCCCCTGCGCATTATGTTGCTCATACACCAGTAATTCATCACTGCGGCGCAAAGAGTCATGCTGATATTGGCTTAACGTCTGGGCTAAAGCGGCATGGGGCAAAGAATAACCGAGTTGCTCAAGTAATACCTGCACACTATCTGTATCCTGTAAGCGGGCTAACCGAATGTTTTTATTCACCATGAGATACCATGCTGTAATCTGCCTAAAGTCAATGTCACTCGTACTGGGTTGCACAGTTTAGATGACGGTGACGAAGCAATAGTCCAACGACATTGCCATCTCACGCCACAAAAATCAAAATAAACCCGACAAAGGCACAACCCAATATTTGCAATGCGATGTAATGCGTTAAAATTCACCACTTAATAGCCATCAGTCAGCAAAACCTTGCACTCATAGGGGCAAGAAAACTAAGATGACAGCGGCTGTACTATAGGATGATATTCGTATTGCCACAGGCCGATGTCATCCGATTTTGCTCACTTTGAGGAGTCACTCACAATGTCTAAGATCAACCTGCTTTTGCTGTGCGGCGGCGGAAGTGCCGAACACGATATTTCACTCATGTCGGCCAACTATTTTGAAACCTCACTGGCAAAATCCGAGCAGTTTTCCGTCTTGCGAGTCGAACTGGATAAATTTGGTCAATACCGCACCGCTGCGGGTGATGATTGTGAACTGACCAATAGCCGTGAAATTCGCTTCCGCGATGAGAGCAAAGCCCCATGGCCGGTCGATTATGTCATTCCCTGCATCCATGGCTATCCCGGCGAAACAGGTGACATTCAATCCTATTTTAACCTGATCCAACTGCCCTATTTCGGCTGTGAATCCGAAGCGAGCAGTAACTGCTTTAATAAGATCACCGCTAAAATGTGGTTCTCGGCCTTAGCTATTCCGAATACCCCGTATATTTTCCTAAACCAATTCGATGATGCAGCAATAGAGCAAACCCAAGCCGCATTAACACTATGGGGATCCATCTTCGTCAAAGCGGCCTCACAGGGTTCCTCTGTTGGTTGTTATAAAGTCGATGACAGCGATAAAGTCGCTGGCGTGCTTAAAGATGCTTTCGGCTATGCGCCCTATGTTATCGTTGAAAAAACCATTAAAGCCCGTGAGTTAGAAGTCGCAGTATACGAGTACAACGGTGAAGTGGAGGCGACAGTACCAGGTGAAATCATCTGTGATACCAACACCTTCTACACCTTCGATGAGAAATACGCCAAAAACAGTAAAGCACGCACCGATGTGGTGGCACAGCATGTGTCAGCTGAGATCAGTGAACAAATCCGCGCCTATGCAATCAAGGCATTTAAAGGCATGAAATTGCGTCACCTGTCGCGCATCGACTTTTTCTTAACCGCGGACAATGAAATTTTACTAAATGAAATCAATACCTTCCCAGGTTCTACGCCGATTTCTATGTTCCCCAAAATGCTGCAAAATCACGGTCATGACTTTACTGAATACTTGAGTCTAGTGATTAACAGCCAGATAACCGCTAAATCTTAGCGCTCACCCATCTGACTCAATGTGAACGCAGAGACTCAGTGCAACACCTGTTTTCAGTAATAAAAAGAGCGCCTCGGCGCTCTTTTTATTTATTATGTTTCAATGTGTTATATCTAAAACTTGAATTATTACCTTACATCTAAACCCAATATTAAAATCAGACTGTCACTGATTAAGCCGCCCTCACATCTAATCTAGGTCAAACATCAAGGTCAAACGTCAAAACCCTTATGCAGCTCAGCTTGCTTTGCCAACAGGGCAAAGAATGCAGCTTTGGGCATAGGCTTATAAAATAAATAGCCTTGAATTTCTTGAATATGATTCGCCATTACAAATTTAAGCTGGGACTCAGTTTCTACCCCTTCTGCCGTCACAGTTAAATCTAACGCATGGCTTAAACGCACTATGGCCTCCACCAACGCTTCGTGACGTTTGCCTTCATCTAATCTGTCGATAAAGCTCTTATCGATTTTAATTTGATCGATAGGGAAATTAGCTAAATAAGATAGAGATGAGTAACCCGTCCCAAAATCATCTAAGGAAATTTTAATCCCTTTAACTCGCAAACTATTAAGTACATCAATAAGATACGTATATTGCTTCATCAATAAAGATTCAGTGATCTCAAGGGTTAATCTGTCATAGGGGAAATCTGTCACCTCAAGTTGCTCAGTAATCGCAGCAAAGGACTCCACAAAGGCATCTTGTAGTTCATGGGACCAAAACTCAAAGGTCGAGACATTCACGGATAAATTAATGGGCCAATTTCGCTCCTGCATCTCTAAAATAGTCTGCATAGCACCAAGGCGAACATCTCGACCAATATCAACGATTAAACCACTGTTTTCAGCGATGGGAATAAATTCATCGGGTGGAATAAACGTTCCCTCATGCTGCCAGCGCAGCAGCACTTCAGCACGGACAATCAGGCCAGTGGTCGCATTGACTATAGGTTGGTAATAAAGCTCGAAGGTATGCTGATCTAATGCCTGCTTAAGCTGATTATGAAGGCTAGCAACACGCTCGGCATTTAGCTGCATTTGTTCAGTAAAAAAATGATATCGATTGCGACCATTTGCCTTAGAAATATACATGGCCTGATCGGCACAATTTAACAACTGTTCAAGATCGAGGGCATCTTCAGGAAAACGTGCAATCCCTATACTTACCGAGCTATAAACACCTTTTCCATCGGCTAGCACATAATGTTTTGCCACATTTTTGTTAATTGTATCTGCAATTTGTGCCAATTCTTTCTGGTTAACAACCCCGGGTAATAGCAAGGCAAACTCATCCCCTCCTAAGCGTGCAAACACCATAGTGTCATCGACACACTCGCTGATCTGTTTAACCACTTGCACTAACAGTGCATCACCTTTGTCATGGCCATGGGTGTCGTTGACTTGCTTAAAGTTATCTAAATCCATCAACATAAAACTAAAGCCGGGTGTCAAACTATCGGAGGTAATTAACGCTTGGATCTGCTTGAATAACGCATTGCGGTTAGCAAGTCCCGTAAGAGAGTCATTATTGGCCTGATACTTAATCAGCTGCGCCGCTTTCTTACGTTCACTAATGTCTGAAAATAGCCATGCAAAACAGGGTTGCTGACCATTGGACTCTCGGAAGGTCGTGACGATAAGGTCAAGATAAAACTCCTCACCATTTCCCCTAAGACCCACCAACTCACCCTGCCACATTCTGTCCTGAGCTAAATGCTCAAATAACCCCACTAATTCATTAAATTGGGATGATGCTAAAAAAATCTTAGGGTGAAAGTTAGCGATATCAGTATCTTGAGGGATAACTATATGTCTGAAAGCGGGATTAGCATAGAGAACTGCATCGTCAGAATTGGAAATAACCAGAGCAAGGGGTAACCGGTCAAAAATTTTCACAGCTAAATGCTGAAATTCCATTGCACGACTGCGTTCAATGGCTAAACTCGCCAGTCTTGCCGCCTCAGAAATGAGCTCCAAATCCTGCTCTGTTGGGGATTTTATCGTGTCATAATACATGGCAAATGTGCCTAGCACTTTGCCATGAGTATCTTTGATAGGTTCTGACCAACAAGATTTAAGACCTGCACGTAATGGCAGTTCTTTATAATTAACCCAGTAAGGATGTTGAGCGATATCTTCAACGATGACACGCTGCGCATAATAGGCTGCCGTGCCACAAGAACCCACATTGGGGCCAATTTCGACACCATTAATGGCTTGATTGTAACTGTCGGGTAAATTGGGGGCGGCACCTAATAACAGACGTTTACCGTCAGCACTGAGCAGTAACACAGACCCTCTGGTTCCTACTTTTTGAGCTTCGATTTTTAAGACTAAGGCGTGCAAGATTTCATGTAGCGGTGCGCCATTGAGCAGCATAGAAAGAATACTGCTATAACAAGCTATGCTGACATTGTGGGCGAGTTTAACGTCTGCATGATCGAGCAGATCTGGAAGGTTAACGCCGTACGCCATAATTTCCTTAAGAGCAAAGTTGCAATATAAATACTGATTAACAATGTTAAATATTTATAACTTATAAGAAATTCTAGGCATTAATGTTAATTAAGTAAACCCTTTACCTGCGCAGTAAAAGGTTTACTTTAGTCTAAAAAGCAATGCTTTATTCTTGAATACGTTCAAGTTTGGCAAGGTAAAAGCCATCAAAGCCGCTATCGGCTGGGCTGATACTTTCATCCTCAATCAGGCGAAAGTTGGGGTTCTCGGCTAAAAACGCATCCACTTGACCGCGGTTCTCGCAAGGGAAGATAGAACAAGTCGCATAGACGACTATGCCACCGACTTTGACCATGCGGCTGTAACTGCTCAAAATGTGTTTTTGCAGTTCCATTAACACGGGTAAACGCTCTACGGTATCACGCCATTTTGCATCGGGATTACGCTTTAATACACCCAAACCAGAGCAAGGCACATCAAGCAATACCCTATCGGCACTGAGCTTTAAGCGTTTAATGGTTTTACTGCTGGCGATAACACGGGTTTCGACATTGTGTGCCCCATTACGACGGGCACGCTCCTTAAGTTTGTCGAGTTTCCATTGCTCCACATCCATGGCCAACAAGCGTCCTTTGCCCTGCATTTGCGCAGCTATGTGTAAGGTTTTACCGCCCGCACCCGCGCAAGCATCGATCACTTTCATGCCAGGTTTAGCATCAAGCGCCGCCGCCACGCGCTGAGAGCCCGCATCCTGCTGCTCGAATAAACCATCTTTAAAGCTTTGTGTACGGAACAAGGCTGAATCGGAGGTCACTTCAAGGGCTGAATCGACCCCATCAACACAGAGCGTGCTCACAAACTCGGCGGCAAGCTTAGCGGCCAGTTCATCACGAGTCACCTTAAGGCCGTTAGCGCGTAAAAAACGTTTCGGCGCAGTACTTAACGCGGCGCGCTCTTTTTCCCAAGACTGACCTAGTTGCTCACGGCCCATAACATCGAGCCACTCAGGGCAACCGTCCCATAACACAGGCTTAGTTTTCGCTTGCTCGATACGCTCAGCTAAACGCGCCTCATCAACTTGCAACGAATATTGCATTTTAGGCAATTCAAGCCCGTGGAATAAATGCCAGGCATTAAGCAATTTAGAGCCAAAACGCTCCATCTCATCTGGACTAATTTCCGCCAGATAACAATATAAATTTAAACGACGTAGAATATCACCCGTCGTTAATGCGATACGCGCCTGCTCGGCGGGTACCAATTGCAACCCAGAAAAATGCTGAGAATAGGCCCGATCTAAGGGTTTTCCTTGGCTCAGTACCATAGTTAAGATACTGATCACTAATTCGTTCGAGCTGGCAGAAAGCGGAGAATTCAACATTTAAAAGGTCACCATGAATGATAAAACCGGAGGATCATAGGAGGTCAGGCCCTAATACGCAAGCGCGCTGGCGCCGAGTTAAGGTTAAAGCCATAAAAAAAGCGATCCTAAGATCGCTTTTTTGCCACAGTCAGTTTAATCCATTACATTTTTGAGCCTTTAGCCCCGTAGAACAGGATAAACCCATAACAAATCACGGGCAGAATAAAGGCGAGCTGAACGCCAAGATTATCCGCTAACATGCCCTGGAATAAAGGCAAAATCGCGCCGCCCACAATCGCCAAACACAGAATGCCACTGCCCTGTGAAGTGTGTGGACCTAAATCACGAAGTGCTAAGCTGAAGATCGTTGGGAACATAATCGAGTTAAATAACCCCACCCCAAGGATTGCCCACATAGCAATGCTGCCACTGGTTGTCATCGCTGCAACCACAAGTAGTGCCGCCATAAAAGCATTAAATGCAAGCACTGAGCCCGCTGGTACTTTTTGCATCACCACAGAGCCAATGAAACGTCCCACCATAGCGCCGCCCCAATAATAGGCGATGTAATGGGCGGCTTCGGCTTCTGGCATACCCGCTATATGGCTTTCACCTAAGAAGCTAACTAAAAAGCTACCGATAGACACTTCTGCGCCTACATACACGAAAATACCCACAGCACCGAGCACTAAGTGCTTGCTTTGCAAGGCACTGGTTTTACCAAGATGGGTTTGAACTTCACCTTGAACACTTTCATCATGCTCACGGATCACAGGTAAATCTAACTTCGCAAAAATCAGCGCTAAAATTGCCAAGGCGCCAGAAAGTAACAGGTATGGCAGTTTAACCACTTCTGCTTCAGCGCTCGCTTGGGCTAAATCGCCTGATACTGAACTGGCAACAGAAAGAATTAACATAGCACCAAAAAACGGTGCAACCGTTGTGCCTAAGGCGTTGAACGCTTGCGTTAAGTTCAAACGACTCGACGCAGTTTCGCTACTGCCTAAGGCATTGACATAAGGATTGGCTGCCACTTGCAGGATTGTGATGCCGGATGCCAAAACAAATAATGCACCGAGGAACAAGTTGTAAGTAGCGAGGGCCGCCGCAGGATAAAACAGCGCACAACCAATACTTGCAATCACGAGACCAGTAACAATTCCCTTTTGATAACCAAGCTTTTTCACTAAGTTACCCGCTGGGATTGAGACTAGAAAATAAGCACCGAAGAAACAAAACTGGATCAACATGGCTTGAGTATAATTCAGTGAAAACACCGCTTTAAGATGCGGGATCAGAATATCGTTCAAGCAGGTGATAAAACCCCACATAAAAAACAGTGAAGTCAATGAGATCAAGGCAAAACGATAACTGCCCGACCCATTTTCGCCAGTGCTGCTCGTGTAGCTACCGGTATTAATTGATGACGCCATAGTTATTCTCTCTGTATGTTTTTATTATCAGGAACTAATTAAGGTTACATTCCCCATGGTGCCCGTGGGCGGGTTTATATCAAACTGTGGGCTTGGGATCCCGTATCTATAACACTTCAACCGAATAAAAATGAATCATTTTCACTTTAACACTGCATAAAAGCTGGTAAATGCCGAAAACTTCAGCTGATTGTGTTCTATTTGTGCGGTTTTAAGGCCGTGTCCCGTCAGCGACTCACTGATTTCAAATGCAGAGAAATCAAACTCGACCTCGGTATCACCTAAATTGAATCCCACGAGCACTTTTATATCGCCTAAGGTGCGAACAAAGGCCAAAATGGGCTCCTTTGTATCAACAAATTTAATATCACCTTCAACTAACACTGGGTGTAACTTACGCCAAGCCAGAAAACGTCGATAACCATTGAGCATAGAATCAGCATCAGATTCTTGTAGATCCACAGCTAACGCTTGGTGCGCAGGTGCAATTGGCAGCCAAGGAGAAACATCACTAAAACCACTAAAGTCAGCGCCTTGCTGCCACGGCATTGGCGTACGGCAACCATCACGCCCCTTAAACATAGGCCAAAATGTTTTGCCAAAGGGATCTTGCAGCTCATGATATTCAATTGGCGCCTCAGTTAGACCGAGTTCTTCACCTTGATAACTACATATACTGCCGCGCAGCGAACTTAGCATGGCATTGAGCATTTTGACCATGTCTGAATTCTGCTTACCTTGCCCCCAACGACTCGCTACGCGCTGCACATCATGATTGCCGATAGCCCAACATGGCCAGCCATCACCTATGCTCGCTTCCAAAGCCTCTACGGTTTGGCGAATATAACTTGCGCTGTAATCATCAGTCAGCAGCTCAAAACTGTAGGCCATATGCAGGCGATCTTCGCCCTTAGTGTAGGCAGCCATTACAGCCAAAGAATCTTCGGCAGAGACTTCGCCTAAGGTCACCGCTCCTGGATAGCAATTGATGAGCTTTCGTAAATCTTCAATAAAAGCGATGGTTTGCGGACGGTCATTATTGTAGTAATGGTATTGATATGCGTAAGGGTTATCTTCACTGAAACCACGGCCCTGACGTTTATCCTTAGGTTTTGCCGGATTATCCCTGAGCAGTTCATCGTGATAACAAAAGGTAATGGCATCTAAGCGGAAGCCATCTACCCCCTTTTTAAGCCAAAATTCAACGTTATCCAGCACAGCTTGGCGCACTTCGGGATGATGGAAATTAATATCGGGCTGACTACGCAGGAAGTTATGTAAATAGTATTGCTGTCTGCGCGGTTCCCACTCCCAAGCACAACCGCCAAAAATCGCGAGCCAGTTGTTAGGCGCTGTACCGTCTTCCTTAGGATCGGCCCACACATACCAATCCGCCTTGGGATTCGTACGGTTTTCGCGGCTCTCGATAAACCACGCATGTTGGTCCGAGGTATGACTTAATACTTGATCAATAATGACCTTAATGCCTAAGCCGTGAGCTTTTTCAATCAATTCATCGAAATCATGCATAGTGCCAAAAAGATGGTCAACTTCGCGGTAATCACTGATGTCGTAGCCAAAATCTGCCATAGGAGATTTAAAGAAAGGTGAAATCCAGATGGCATCGACATTGAGACTCGCAATGTAATCCAGCTTTATGATAATGCCGCGTAAATCCCCGACGCCGTCACCATTAGTATCTAAAAGGCTACGCGGATAAATTTGGTAAATCACAGCACCACGCCACCACGTTAACTCACTCATTGTTGCCCCTTTATCATTATTCTACAGCGAACTTTCCCTAACACACTCAAGCAAACAGTTATCGTTTTGTTACTGCAGAGTAAAGTCATCGCGGCTTATTTTGTGTTACCGAGCATACGTGAAGAGGGAAATAAGGTTCAATACACCTGCATACGTATGCAGAAGATGCAGCCAATAGTCACATGGCATCACAATGAAATTTACTTTTTAGTAACAGTCACTTGATTACAAAATAAAATCATTTTATTCCCTGAGTTCACCCTCTATCACAGTCTATTCTTAACTCTGCTAGGCATTGAATACGTATGCACTCTGTTGTTCAGCTAAGAAACTCGGGAGTAGTATCTTCACCGTTGCATAACAATTTGGTCATAAACGCAGCACTTATGCAGTCAATTAAGCGCCCATATACCAAAAAAAGGCCGCAAACATAACGCGGTGATAACGATAAAACGCTCTACAAAGCGATAAAGCGACTCCAAGGGGAAGAGAGATATGATGCGATTTAAACCCAGTTTGCTAACCTTAGCGCTCATCGCCGCAGGTGCCAGTATGCACTCCTATGCGGCAGATGAAGTGACCACAGATAAGGAAGCAAAAGCAAAAGAAGCTGCTATTGAGGTTATTGAAGTTAAAGGCTTTAGAACCAGTGTAATCAAATCACTAAATGATAAACGCTTTGGAGATACCGTCTCTGAATCGATTTCGGCAGATGATCTTGGCGCCCTTCCCGATCAGTCAATCGCTGATGCACTGACTCGCTTACCAGGCGTGACCGCAGTGCGCACTGGTGGACAAGCAAGCGGCCTCAATATTCGAGGTCTTGATGGTGATTTCGTCTTTGCAACACTTAATGGACACGAACAAGTGACAACGGGCGGTAAACGCGCGATTGAGTTTGACCAATATCCATCCGAATTAATTAGTCAAGCCGCCGTCTATAAAACACCAAAAGCCTCGCTGATTGAAGGTGGCGTCGCTGGTACGGTAGAATTAAAAACCGCAGATCCCTTAAAAAGCGACAAAGACCAATCATTTAATATCAATGCTCGCGGCAGTTTTAATGACAGAGCGGATGAGATTTCCGATGCCGATCAATATGGCAACCGTCTTAGCTTTGCCTATCAAGGCAAATTCCTTGAAGATACACTCGGTGTGGCACTAGGCTATGCCCATTTGTACCAACCTTATGTTGCCAGTCAATTCATTGGTTTACGTTTCAACGACGATAAAAAAGATGTCAATGGCGACGGTGCTGCCGAATCAATCAGTGAAGGTTTTGAGTTACAGCAAAAAGGCGGTGATGATACACGTGATGGTTATATGGCGGCTATCCATTGGCAACCAACAGACAATCTCAGTGTAAAAAGTGATTTATTCCATTCAAAATTCACTTCCGAAAACTTTGCCCGAGGCTTTCGCGTTAAGTCATTAAAAAACGGTACTATTAGTGATGCGGTTGTCGAAAATGGTTCTATGACAGGCGGAACGGTATCAACTGATGGTACTGATAACTTTGCCGTTTTTGTTATCAATGATAACGACTCAAAATATTCAGAACTGACATCAGGCTCAGTCAATATTGAGTGGAACAATGGCGGCGCATTAACTGTCGCAGGTGATGTGAGCTATTCAAAAGCCGATGGTGAGTTCGTCAACGGCGGTACTCGTGCCGTTTTATATGATGATATAGGTAATGAAGTACGCTCAGCCGAATCAATTAATTATCAACTACATGGTTTAAGCCCAGCCGATGTCAGTTTTTCAAACGACTATACCAATACCGCGACCTTGGGTTTAAAAGAAGTGGGTATGTGGCCATACGATCAACAAAATGATCTTGTCGCCTACAAGTTAGACTTTAACTATGCATTAGATTCTGGTTTCTTAACTTCAGTTGATTTTGGTCTGCGCTACTCAGAACGTGAATTCAACGCCCAGCGCTCTCAAGCAGGCTACGGCTTCGAATTTGACACTAACCCCGCCAATCAACCAGTGTTGGTGTTAAATGATGACATGACAAATATAGTCAATTTCGGTGGTGAACTTTCAGGCTACCCCAGCTTCCTATCGATCGATTTCGACAAGGCTGTGGAGCTGGTCAACAATCAATTGGCAGCGACGGGTCAAGGCCCATTTAATCCGACGGCTAACTGGTCGGATAACTGGACCATGATCCAAAGCGGTGCCGTTAATGAAGATATACTGGCAGGATATGTACAGGGCAATCTAGAGTTTGATCTGGGTGATGTCAAAGTAACAGGTAACCTAGGGCTGCGAGTGGTTCACACGGATCAGAACAGCACAGGTCTGCAACAAATCGGCTTCGGTTTGGGCGAGCCTATCGCGGACGAAAAGGGTGTTATCAGCACTGACTATATCCGCAATGAAATCGGTCAGACCTACACAGACTACTTACCATCACTCAACCTCAACTTCCACTTGACGTCAAATGATCAACTGCGTTTCGCCGCAGCCTCTGTGATGGCTCGTCCACCGATCAATAAGCTGAAGTCAGGACGAGGCAACTGGTATTCCGACGAAAACAAAGGCTATAAGACATACAATGCCTGGGGTAACACCAGCCCTTTGCTTGATCCTTTCTATGCCGATCAATTCGATCTGTCTTACGAGCATTATTTCGAAGACAGTGAAGGCGCCGTGGTGATAGCTCTGTTCTATAAAGACATCAAGTCTTTCATCAACGATTTCACTATCACTGAATTTGATTTTGAATCTGAAGGTTTTATTGTCCCAGATACAGTAGTTGATAATGGCGTCACTTATCCTGTTAATAAAAATTTGGGTCAATATCAAACTGCAATCAACAACGACAATGGCGGCTACATTCGTGGTGTTGAGTTAGGTTATACCCAAATATTTGATTTCTTGCCCTCGCCACTCAGCGGTCTTGGCTTCACTGGCAGCTACTCGTATTCAGACAGTGAAGTGGAATTTACCACAGATTTAAGTGGTTCAAACTTAACCATTCCATTACCAGGTTTATCAGAAAGCGTACTCAACACCACCTTGTTCTATACTCTGGATGGTTTCGATACTCGCGTAAGCATGAGATATCGTAGTAGCTATGTTTCAGAACAAGTGGCAGTTGAATCACAACTCGCCTTCTTCGATGCCGAAACGATTGTGGATTATCAAGCTTCATACGCACTGGAGAATGGACTTAAGTTCTTATTCCAAATTAATAACTTAACTGATGAACCGAACAAAACCTATTTTGGTGAAGAACATCAAACAGGAACAATCCAATACTTCGGTAGACAGTACTTCCTAGGGTTAAGTTACTCTTTATAAACTACCCCAAATAAAGCCTGCTTCAATTAAGAAGCAGGCTTTTGCTTATGCAGATTTCAGTATTTCTAACATTCATCATGCCAGCACGTTTTACTTATTTATCTTTAAAAGGCTTACATTATGATCCGTCAAAACCTAATGATAGTGCTTTATTTATGTTTGGTTTGCTCTTCATCTAATACGGCCTATGCAAACACCTTTAAGCAAGATATATCGACGGACGTTAAGCTTGAACCCGCGTTTTGGTGGGCGGGGATGCAGAACCCTGAGTTACAGCTGATGCTGTATAGCCGCGAACTTCCAAGCTTACCGCAGCAGATTAAGGTTGATATACAAGGAAAAGGCATCACACTTAAAAGCCTTGAGCACACTGATAACCCTCACTATCTGTTTATCAATTTAGATCTGAGCCAAGCTGCGCCGCAAACCTTTGAGCTGGTGATTTCCAGCACTGATTTGGCTTCAAAAACCAACGCTTCAAAAACCAACACGCCTCTTTATCGCCTGCCCTATACGTTGCAAGCGCGTGCTGAGGGCAGCCGTGAACGCCAAGGATTTAGCAATAAGGATGTGATTTACCTTATCACCCCAGATAGATTCGCCAATGGCGACACGAGCAATGACAATCAGGCCGATATGCTAGAGCAAGTCGCGGCTAACTCTCCTAGCAATTCCAGCAACCCCTATTATCCCGATGCTCGCCATGGCGGCGATATAGCAGGGATCAGCCAGCACTTAGATTATCTGGCAAAACTTGGCGTGACTCAGTTATGGATCAATCCACTGCTTGAGAATAATCAAGCCCAGTATTCATACCACGGTTACTCAATTACCAATTTATACCGCGTCGATCCCCGCTTTGGCAGCAACAAGGATTATAAAGCCTTAGTCGCTAAGGCTAATAAGCTTGGCCTAGGGGTGATTAAAGATGTTGTGGTGAATCATATCGGCTCTAACCATTGGTGGCTCAACGATTTACCCAGCCATGACTGGCTGAACGATGCCACAAAAACGCAGCTAAAGAATCAAGAATCCAAGCCTAATTTGACTCAGTCTGCCGATGCTAAATCCAGCGCTATTAAATCCAGCGTTACCAGCCCCCGTTTCACCAGCCATAGGCGCACGACAGTGCAAGATCCCTACGCGGCAGCGCAAGATCATATTGATTTTGTCGACGGCTGGTTTACCGACACTATGCCAGATCTAAATCAAAGCAATCCAAAACTGGCAACCTATCTTATCCAAAACAGTATTTGGTGGGTCGAGTACGCAGGACTTTCGGGGATACGTGAAGATACTTACTCCTACGCCGACAAAGGGTTTCTCGCTAAATGGTCTAAGGCCGTAATGGCTGAGTACCCAAATTTTAATATTGTTGGCGAAGAATGGACCGCAAACCCCATCACAGTGTCCTATTGGCAAAAGGGCAAAATCAATGCCGATGGCTATACCTCAGATTTACCCAGTTTGATGGACTTCCCGCTATATGAAAAATTGATTGCCAGCCTTAATGAGCCAGAAAGCTGGGATACGGGTTTTATCAAGCTTTACGAGATGTTAGCCAACGATGTTGTGTATGCAGAACCTAGTAAGCTAGTGCTATTTGAAGGCAATCACGACACCAATCGTATCTTCAGTTTAGTGAAAGAAAATATAGACTTATACAAGATGGCCCTCACCTATGTGCTGACCGCCAAACGCATTCCGCAGCTGTTCTACGGTACAGAAGTGTTGATGACAAGCCCAACCGAGGGCCGTCACGATGGCGTTGTACGCAGTGATTTTCCCGGCGGGTTTGCCAACAATGCCACTAACGCCTTTACCGGCCAAGGACTGAGTGAACCTCAACGACAAGCGCAGCAATTTATCCGTACCCTACTGAATTACCGTAAACAATCCCTTGCGCTGCAATCGGGCGAACTACTGCACTTTGTGCCGCAGGATGGCATCTATGTGCAATTTCGCTGCTTATTGAATGACCCATTATCAGCTGACCTAAATGCTAAAGAGCTTAAGTCACTAACTCAACACGATTCTCAAACCCAACACAATGCCTGTACTCAGCCCTTAGCCGATAAAGTCATGGTGATTTACAATAAAAATGACAAAGCAGTCACGCTAGATGTAAACCGCTTTGCCAGTGTACTTGGCGATAACCGCGCCGCTACAGATATCATCAGTGGCAACACAGTTTCACTCAATCAAGCGCTAGCATTGCCCCACGCAGGTGTCACTATCCTTGAGCTTAAAGCCAGACCGCAGCTAAATACTGGCTTACCTAGCCGTCAAACCTCTAATCATATGAGTTACTCAGCTAGCGATTTAACTCAGGCTCAAACAACTCACCCAATCAAAAACTCAACCCTAAAAGGAATTCAGTCTTGAGCTTTTTATCACCTATCTATTCCAGAGTTATTCAGTACCCCCAAGCGGCGAAATTTCCCATAGTGGCTTTACTTATAACCCAAGCAGCGAAAGCCCCGCAGCGCCGACAGTCATCACTCAGCTTATGTTTAAACGCTCTATTCAGTGCCTCTTTATTAACTGCCTCGCTTTATAGCTTCTCGATCAATGCAAATACATCAACGCAGACGCTTGATAATGAGTTACTACCAAAGTCTGAGAGTGAGGTTATGACGCTTAAACCTGTGGTGTATCAAATCTTTACTCGCCTTTATGGCAATAAAAATCCAACCAACAAACCTTGGGGCACGATTGCCGACAATGGCGTCGGCAAGTTTAATGATATCAATGATATTGCACTCAATAGTATCAAGGACCTAGGCGTTACCCATGTGTGGTACACGGGCGTTCCCCACCATGCATTGATTGGTGATTACAGCGCGATTGGCGTGAGTGCTGATGATCCCGATGTGGTCAAAGGACGCGCGGGCTCACCCTACGCAGTCAAAGATTACTACAACGTCAACCCAGATCTGGCGGTCAATCCCGCCAACCGTTTAGTCGAGTTCGAAGCGCTCATTGCCCGTACCCATCAACACGGCTTAAAGGTGATTATCGATATCGTGCCAAACCATGTGGCGCGCCATTATCAATCCGTTAGTAAACCCCAAGGCGTGCGTGATTTTGGCGAAGATGATGATACCAGTCTGGAGTATGCCAAAAATAACAACTTCTATTATGTCGTTGATAAAGTTGATGTTAATAAGGGCTCGGAGGGGGCAAAGGGAAAAGCGCATGCCTTTGAAGTGCCAAGCTTACCCGCAGGACTTAAACCGCTGGGCGGAGAAGCTCACCCCTTAAGTGACGGCAAATTCAACGAATTTCCCGCAAAATGGACTGGTAATGGCTCACGCTTAGCCAAGCCCGATGCCAATGATTGGTACGAAACAGTCAAAATCAATTACGGCGTACGCCCCGATGGCACCTATGACTTCCCTCGCCTGCCAGCCAATTTCGCCACTTTAACGCAGGCGCAGCATTACGCTTTTTGGCAACAACACTTAGCCGAGCTCCCGAGCTCTTGGATTAAATTCAATCAGATTGCGCAATACTGGCTAGCGAAAGGGGTCGATGGCTTTCGCTATGATATGGCCGAAATGGTGCCAGTGGAGTTTTGGAGCTATCTCAACAGCCAGATAAAACACACAAATCCCGATGCCTTTATCTTGGCCGAGGTCTATAACCCTAACTTGTACCGAGATTATATCCAACTTGGCAAAATGGATTATCTGTACGATAAGGTAGATCTTTACGACACCCTAAAAGCCGTGATGGCAGGAAAAACCAGCACAGCTAATATCGCGGCAGATCAGGAAAAAGTGCAGGATATTGAATCTCACATGCTGCACTTTTTAGAAAACCACGACGAGCAACGTATTGGTAATGCGGCATTTTTAGCATCGCTACACACAAATAAGCCCACGGCAACCCAAGCCGTGAATCCACACTATGCCCTACCCGCTATGGTAGTGTCGGCAACGATAGGCACTTCACCGACGTTAGTGTATTTTGGCCAAGAAGTGGGAGAAGCCGCCATCGACAACCCAGGATTTGGTCATGCATCACGCACCAGTATTTTTGACTATGTTGGCGTCCCCGCCCATCAGCGCTGGATGAACAATGGCAAGTTTGATGGTGGACAATCAACCGTAAAGGAAGCCACTTTGCGGGCTTATTATCAAAAATTACTGAACCTAAGCACAGGTAAAAATGTACCTGCACTTTTAGGAGAATATTACTCACTCGATGCCGCCAACCGCAGCGCACAAACCGCCACAATGGATACTCATGGCAGTGCAACGGGTTATGATGACAGCACTTTTGCCTTTGTGCGCTTTGAGGAAAATACAGCCAATAAAACGGGCCAAAAACTGATTATTGTGAATAACTTTAATCAAACCCAAGCAAAGCCATTATCCCTTAAGCTGCCAAAGCCACTTATCGACCAATGGCAGTTAACGGATGGGACCTATCCACTTAAGGATTTGCTGGAAGACAACAAAGCGCAGTTGGTTGTCAAACAAGGGGAAGGACAAGTTCAGATGCAACTTGCACCGCTGTCTTCAGCCATATTCGAGCTGGAAGATTAAACGAGCAAAAAGCCTAGGTGAGCTAAAAAGTGAAATCGACCGATAGCGTCATGTTAAACTGTGACGCTATCTTTTTTTAACCGTTATACTCTCAAACCTTTCTATCTTATTTGATCACCCTTTAAAAATCACAAAGGAAAGCGATGTTACTCGGCATTCACCATGCTGCGATTATTTGCAGCGACTATCAAAAGTCCAAACACTTTTATGTAAACATTCTTGGCCTTACCGTGCTTGCAGAGCATTTCCGTGAGGCACGTAAGTCCTATAAACTTGATTTACAACTGGCCGATAAGAGTCAAATTGAGTTATTTTCATTCGATAATCCACCCAAACGACCAAGCTATCCCGAAGCCTGTGGACTTAGGCATCTCGCCTTTCGCGTAGCATCGATTGAAACCGCCATCGAACATCTTCATAGCCATCACATTACCGTTGAACCCGTCCGCATTGACGAATACACAGGCAGAAAATTCACCTTCTTTAGCGATCCCGACGGCTTACCCTTAGAGTTATATGAGCTATAGCACGAGTGAAATAAGGCAACATCGCAGCAATAAGATGCATAAAGCTTAATTACGCTACGGGATAGTCAGCATTAGACTCAATAAAACGACGCAGCCGTTTAACCAATAGTTTAAGTAATCGATTGACCGGTTTGACGCTGCGATAAGGTCAAAGCCTACCTAGGCTAACCATTTAGGAACTCAAGATGTTTGATAATCCAGCATTATTACTATGGAGTTTAGTCTTTAGCCTCTTTGGTCTTGGCTTTTTCACCTATGGCAAACGCCAAGCGGCCCCCATCCCTTTAGCCGTTGGCCTCACCCTGATGATTTATCCCTATTTTGTCACCAATCTCGCGTTACTTATCGCCATCGGCATCGCCCTGATCGCACTGCCGTATTTTGTGAAGTTGTAACAAGCGATCTTTGTCATAGCTAGATTGAAAAGCTCATATCTATCAGAGCAAAGAGGACTTATGTCTTACTCGACAAAATGACCTTATTCCACTATCTATCACTGGTCATGACTTTACTGGCCAAGCCAATAAGCAACACACCTGATATCCCCTCTAAGGCTCTCGAATAACGCAGGGAATTGGGGCGACTAAATACCCAGCTTCCTGCCGACGCATAAAGGATGTTACACAAGGTCGCTAACAAACTGAAAATAAGACCAAGGGTTAACAGCTGAATTGACGTTGAACCCGCTAACGGGTCAATAAACTGCGGCAAAAAAGAGAGGAAAAATAAAGCGACTTTAGGATTAAGTACACTAACGACAATGCCTTGGAAAACTACGTTGCCGTTTGGTTTGATATTGTTATCAACCACAATTTTATTATTGCCACGCCACATTGATATTAACGCTTGAATGCCTAAATACACTAGATACGCGGCCCCTAACCACTTCACAATACTAAAAGCCAACGCTGAACTGAGAATGATGGCAGATAATCCCAAGCTAGCAGCAAGCGTGTGAACAAAATAACCCACACCTAAACCCATCGCAGCTTTAAGCCCACTGATCATTTTCCCTTTCATTGTGTTAGATACAATGTAGATGACATCGGGTCCAGGGATAAGATTGATAGCAAGGCAAGCAACTGCAAACAGTAATAGTGAATTTAAATCCATTTAATTTTTCTCCTTGTTAAACGCGTAATCTATCGCGCCGCTTAAGTGGTGTCCGACGCAATACCGTAGCCTCTGTAAACCACTTTAAAAAAATCAAAACGTTAACTACAAGTAAATTGGTAACCAGAACCTGTGCTCAACTTTATATACTTTTTGCTCACGTCTTGATTCAAAGCAAACTTCAATTTGCTCATCCTTAACGATCTTAATTTGCGCTTAATTTTTTTATTCACGGCAAATCGTTAAACGGCGCATCGCAAAAATGCCCAATAGTGAAAGTATTAATAAAGATAAGCTGCCACCGCCGCTGTAACCTTGTTTATGTTCTATGGTGGCGACGTGCTCTTCCTTAACCCGAGTTTTAAAACGGGCAAGCTCGTCATCTAAATTGACTATCATGTCGTTCACCGCAAGATCAAAGCCCTCGTAGGATTTCTCTCTTAGGGTTGTCGTCACGCCAACAGCGGTTGAACTTTCAGTTAACTGATTAATGCCTGGCGCCCTAAATAGCATCTTCTGGCTACGCATATCGAAAACGGCTGTATCAACAAAGGTTTGAATCGCATTTTCATTGCCGGGGATTAAATACATGCCCACGATAGTCCAATAAAGGATGGCGGATTTGTTCTCGTGGCTTTGCATCAATTGATCGTAAGAAACCAATGCCATCACATCGACATCATGCAGGCGAGCAACCTGCTGCAAGGTTTCAAAACCTTTACCATTTTTAAGATAGGTACTTGGGATCACTTCGATACGATCGATATAGTCATATTTAACAAAGGATTTTTTCACCTTATCAAGTAATGCCATCTGAGTTCGGCTATCAATTGCATCGCCTTGCCAATGGGACGAAGGCAAGAAAGCGATGCCGACGGTAATAGGTAAACGCAGCACAGGTAAGGATGGCTGCTGGGCTTGGCGACTCTTCTCATCAGGGTATAAATATTCAACTAAGCTACTTGATACCGCATTTTTCTCAGTAGTATTACCGTTAAAAAATGCACTACAACCACCCAGTGAAAGCATTGCGAATGAGGCTATACCACAGGCTATTACCTTAAGTTTCATTTGTTTCCCTACCGTATCCATACACTTGCTGTTAATGATGAAAACTGAACCTACAATAATACCAATCACATTAAATATCTAATCAGTTCAGAGCCTCACAGACATCTCAATCCAAGGCGCATTGACGCAGAAATGGTCATTCCCTTTTAAGTCAATGCAACACCGGAGTGGGATGCCTGTGTGGCTCCCGAAGGGCGGGTTTCAACGCCCTTTATACTGCGTTTAAGGCTTTCGACAGAGCACCACTATGCCTTCAAGCCTTCGCCTTGTCTAAAGCGCGTTGAACTCCCGCTGAATGAACAGATATTTAATACGATTGGTATAATGCAGATTTTGGGTTACCTTATCCACTCATCAGAGTAAAAACAAGCTGTTATGTTAACATATCACAGCATTAATCTTCTTTGATTAGATTTTAAATACAAAAAAGCCGCACTATAAATGCGGCTAGTCAATAGGTACAACCACCTTCTAAAATACAACTTAAGTCAAAAGTTAAGCGTATTTACGCACTTTTTTAAGGGCAATTTGTTGTTTTAGCATGGATAAATGTTCGATAAATACTTTGCCATGCAAATGGTCGATTTCGTGCTGCAACACTATGGCTAAAAACTCATCAGTCTCGATTTCGATAGCCTTGCCAGTTCTGTCTAAGGCTGTCACTTTAACCTTTTCAAAACGTGACACTTTAGCGCGATAACCGGGGATAGACAGACAACCTTCTTCACCGACGAATTCACCTGACTTTTCAACAATCTCAGGGTTAATCAGCACTAAAGGCTGATCGCGACCGTCAGATAAATCGATCACGATAATTGCATCTGTACTGCCGACTTGAGTTGCCGCTAAACCTATACCATCGTCAGTGTGATACATGGTTTCGATTAAATCATCGATAAATCCCTGAACAGCTTCAATATCTTTTACAGGTTGCGCTTTACGTTTAAGGCGCTCATCGGGAATAGTTAGAATATCGAGTACAGCCATGCCAGTTATCTTCTCTCATCGAGTCAAAAAAATTGGCGCTATTATGGACTATTTGACCATTTACACAATATTTAAGCTAAAAACAGTTTAAATATTTTGTTAGTAATCGAGCTAGCCGATAAAAATATCGAGAAGTGCTTAATCCTTTAAATACCAAATACTCTCACATCTTCCGCTAAGCCAGGCTTTACCGTTACACTAGCGTGAACTCATCAAGCAAAAGTTTTTGAGCGTGATTCTTTGTGAGTCATACCAATCGTATTAAATATCTGTTCATTCAGCGAGAATTCAACGCGCTTTAGACAAGGCGAAGGCTTGAAGGCATAGTGGTGCTCTGTCGAAAGCCTTAAACGCAGTATAAAGGGCGTTGAAACCCGCCCTTTGGGAGCCTCACAGGTATCCCACTCCGGTGTTGCATTGACTTAAAAGAGAATAACCATTTCTGCGTCAATGCGCCTGAGATTTAAATACCTGTGAGGCTTTGAACTGATTAGATATTTAATGTGATTGGTATCAATACCATTAAGCTGAGGGTTAACAATTCAATGGCATCGTTTCCTAAAGAAAAATCACCACTGTATCAATACCTTGAACAAGATAAACAGAGTGTAGCGAAAAAACAGCCCCAAGCAGTGGACTTGTCTCCTATGGCGAAAATCTGGCATATCGTCGCCATGATCCCGCAGGGTAAAGTCAGCAGCTATGGCAAAATTGCCGATTATGCAGGATTACCGGGACGAGCGCGTTATGTGTCAAAAGCGCTGAAAGCAGCTCCCGAACATTTGTCACTCCCTTGGCATAGGGTACTCAATAGTCAAGGCAAAATATCCTTCGAGAAAAATTCAACCTTCTTTCAAGAACAGATGGAATTATTAAGAATTGAAGGGATAACAGTGAACTGCGGCAAAATTAATTTGTCTGAATACGAGTGGCGCCCGGATCTGGTGACTTTAGTCATGGCAATGCCATTTTAGTTTAATATATTGATCCATAAACTATTTACATCTCTATTTACAGAAACGTCGTCCTCGGCTATAACCTGCTTACAGTCGATCCGATAATTGATTTATGCTCAACTGATTGACCCAGAACTGTGTAAGTAAGCATGCTACTCGACACTTTTTTATCAACCACTACCGACAATTCTGTAGTGATACAAGGTGAAAACCTGCGACCCAAGGAGCATTCTTTGCGTACCATTCCCACATTATTAGTGAGTTTTACCGTCCTCACTCAAAGTATGTTTGCCATGGCAGCGCCAACGCCGCTAACACCGCAGACGGCCGAATACCAAGTCAACTATGGAGACATTGAATTAGGAAAAGCCAAATACACGCTACCCAATCCCGAAGATGGCGTGTTTAAGTATCGTTTTGATAGCGATCTCAGCCTGTTATTGTTAACCGATGTGCGCCACATCTTGAGTGAATTTACTCAACATGATACGCAGCTCAGTCCTTTGCGTTACTTACAACAACGCCAAGGTGTCGGGCCTAATTACACGGAGCAAACCGCATTCGCCAAAGCTCAAGGCTTTATTCATACCCGTTACAAAGATGAAAAAGGCAAGTTTCCCTATGATGATAAAATCTTTGATCCTCTTATGGTGCAGTTGCAATTTAGGCTAGATATGATGGCGGGCAAAGAAGTGCTCGACTATAAGATGGTCAAGGACAACGAAGTCGATGAATACAAGTTTCATGTGATCGGTAAAGAACGAATGAACATCGACAGCGGCAGTTACGACACAGTCAAAATTGAAGTCGTGCGTGACAATAAAAAACGTCAAACCTTCTTCTGGATGGCGCCTGACTTAGCGTATTTGCCCGTGAGGTTAACTCACTTTGAAAAAGGCAGTAAGCAGCTCGATATTAAGTTACTTAAATATCACTTCGATGAAGTGCCGCACCAAGCAACCATACCTGCAGACATTGCAGAAAAACCGCTAGTGCCTAAACTGCTCGGCACGACTGAAGGTTAATCGGTAAGGCATTGAGTTAAGATGTATAAACTTAACCCAATGATACAAAGCCTTAGCTTCACAATACTGAACTAAAGCCAAACTCATATCGAATAAAGCCCAACCGAACTATATTTAACTGAACTATATCTAACTGAACTTAGGGCCTACCTCTAAGTTCAGTTAATGTTCATGGCTAATGGTTCATCACTGATTGCTAGAAGGTATGTTAGATACTGACTCGAACTTTTTAATAAAGTGACCTGAACAAAACAAAGTCAACCGTAAATCCGCTTGCCCTCATTATTTAGCTCAGTGGTATCACATCAGAGATCGATTAACAGCTCACCCAATCTGAACAGCTTCCAGTTACCCGGCTGCATAACGCGCCACTGTTCATTCTCGGTCAATGGGCGAGTCGCAATCACAGTCACCACATCATGGGCGGTAGTTTCCTTATCAAAATCAATCACCACATCGGTATCAATAAGTTTCGCTTTACCAAACGGCGCGCGGCGAGTGATGTAACATAAGTTATTACTGCAATAGCTCATCAAATGCTCGCCATCGCTCAATATCATGTTGAACACACCTAAGGTACGGATTTGCTCGGCCAACGTTGCGACGTAATGGAAAACTGCCAACATATCTTCAGGTTTAGTACCGCCAAACTTCTGGGCGACTTGTTCCAAAATCCAACAGAAAGCAAGTTCGCTATCGGTATCGCCTACGGGTTGATAGCGCGAGACATGAAACTTGGGCAGATAGTCCGTCAATTGACCATTGTGGGCATAGGTCCAATAACGTCCCCATAATTCGCGGGTAAAAGGATGAGTGTTCTCTAAAGACACACAGCCGCGATTCGCTTGGCGAATATGGCTTATCACCACCTCACTTTTAATCGGGTAGGATTTGATCAATTTTGCAATATGCGATTCGCTACTCGGGCAAGCATCTTTAAAAGTACGGCTACCTTTCCCCTCGTAAAAAGTAATACCCCAGCCGTCCACGTGGGGACCAGTTACACCACCACGTTGTGCTAATCCCGTAAAACTAAACACAATATCGGTCGGCACATTGGCGCTCATCGCCAGTAACTCGCACATATTTCTCGCCTATCATCAATCAAAAAAACTACTTATTGGCATTGTAACTAGTTGATGACATTTGTGGAATGATCAAAGCTGACAAATAATTTAAACAATTGTTTGAAAAATACTTGTATTAAAATTCTCTTAGGTTTAACTTTTATGCGACACAGGTCTGACCACAAACTATAATTGTGATCGCAATCAATAAAACACTCTATGACCTGTGGTTGGCACTCGGTCATATTTAAGGAGAATTACAGTGACTACCCTACTTTGGATCATCGCCATGATCTTAGTGCTAGGAGCCCTAGCTTACCTTCGGGTATCTTTGCTCACTGCCACTATTACAGCCGCTGTTGTGATGACAGCAGGATGGACACTCGATGTTGTCGGCCCTATCTCTTGGATCGTTTTCCTCGTGATCGCGCTGCCGTTAAATATCAGTGCATTTAGACAAAATGTGATCAGTCGTCCACTGATGAAGGTATATCGCGGCATCATGCCGGAAATGTCTTCAACAGAGAAAGAAGCGATTGAAGCCGGCACCACTTGGTGGGAAGCGGATCTGTTTGCGGGTAACCCGAACTGGAAAAAACTCCATAACTACCCAGTTGCGCGTTTAAGTGCAGACGAACAGGCCTTCCTCGATGGCCCTGTTGAAGAAGTGTGCCGCATGGTGAATCAACACCAAGTGTCACATCAACTTGCCGATCTGCCTGCCGACGTATGGCAATATCTGAAAGATCACGGTTTCTTCGCCATGATCATTAAGAAAAAATACGGCGGTTTAGAATATTCAGCTTATGCCCAATCTCGCGTGTTACAAAAACTGGCGGGCTTAAGTAGTGAATTGGCTTCAACTGTTGGCGTACCTAACTCTTTAGGCCCTGGAGAGCTGCTGCAACATTACGGCACGCCAGAACAACAAAACCATTATTTACCGCGTTTAGCCAAAGGCTTAGAAGTCCCCTGTTTTGCACTGACCAGCCCAGAAGCCGGTAGCGATGCAGGCTCGATTCCTGACTTTGGTATTGTGTGTAAAGGCCAATGGGAAGGTGAAGAAGTTCTGGGGATGAAACTGACCTGGAACAAGCGTTACATCACTTTAGCCCCTGTCGCGACAGTATTAGGCTTAGCCTTTAAACTGCGCGATCCAGAGCATCTCCTTGGCGATAAAGAAGAACTCGGCATTACTTGTGCTTTGATCCCTACCGATGTGGAAGGAGTAGAAACGGGTCGTCGTCACTTCCCGCTCAACTGCATGTTCCAAAACGGTCCGACTCGCGGCAACGAAGTATTCGTGCCATTAAGCTTCATCATTGGCGGCCCGAAAATGGCTGGTCAAGGCTGGCGCATGCTGGTGGAATGTTTATCAGTGGGTCGTGGTATCACTCTGCCATCAAACTCAGCTGGCGGCGTGAAAACCGCGGCACTAGCAACAGGGGCTTATGCTCGCATTCGTCGTCAGTTCAAATTGCCTATCGGCAAGCTTGAAGGTATCGAAGAGCCAATGGCACGCATCGGCGGTAACGCTTATCTGATGGATGCGGTAACCACGTTGACCACTACAGGTATCGACTTAGGTGAAAAACCGTCGGTTATCTCTGCGATTGTGAAATATCACCTGACAGACAGAATGCAGAAATGCGTTATCGATGCCATGGATATTCACGGCGGTAAAGGCGTGTGTCTTGGCCCCAATAACTATTTAGGCCGTGGCTACCAAGCTGCGCCTATCGCAATTACTGTTGAAGGTGCAAACATCCTCACCCGTTCTATGATCATCTACGGCCAAGGCGCAATTCGTTGCCATCCGTATGTACTCGCAGAAATGGAGTCAGCGTTTGATACTGAATCGGGTCAAGGTTTAGCTAACTTTGATGCGGCTATCTTTGGTCACATTGGTTTTGCGACCAGTAACTTCATCCGTAGCTTCTGGTTAGGTCTGACATCAAGCCGTTTCTCTAACGCGCCTTATTCAGATAAAACCAAACGTTATTATCAACAGATGAACCGTTTCAGTGCCAACCTTGCCCTGCTTTCTGACTTAGCCATGGCAACCTTGGGCGGCAACCTTAAACGTAAAGAACGTATCTCTGCCCGTTTAGGTGACTTACTGAGCCAACTGTATCTGGCATCCGCCACACTGAAACGCTATGAAGATGAAGGCCGTCAAACCGACGACTTACCATTAGTACAATGGGCAGTTGAAGATGCGCTGTACAAGCTGCAAGCTTCTTTAGACGATTTACTGGATAACTTCCCTATGGGCCTTGGCGGCGCATTACGTGTGGTGATGTTCCCATTCGGTCGTCCACTGAAACGCCCAAGCGATGTGTTAGATCATAAAGTTGCTAAGATCATGCAAACACCGTGTGAAAGCCGTAACCGTTTAGGTAAAGGCCAGTTCTGGACTAACTCTGAGCACAATGCTGTGGGTATCCAAGAACAAACACTACTTGACATCATCGCGTCTGAACCACTACATGACAAAGTCTGTAAAGCCAGTGGTAAACGTCTACCATTTATGTGGTTAGATAAAGTTGCCGCCGAAGGTAAAGCCTTAAGTGTGTTAAGCGATGCCGAAGTGCAATTACTGGAAAGAGCAGAAATTGGTCGTATGAAGTCAATCAACGTTGATGACTTTGACCCAGCAGAACTGCGTCCAGAAGTAGTTTCAACCACTTCACAGGAACGTGCTGCGTAATCCACTCAGTAAGATTTAAACCACAAAAAGGAGGCTAATTAGCCTCCTTTTTTATTACCTATAACCAATCACACGACTCAAGTTATTAGGCAGTATTAAACGCAATAGCAGCCTAGGTTAATTCTTTACTAAGGTCTCATCTACAGCTTGTAGTGCATCAGCGGTATTATCTTCAATAGCCACCTCAGCTTGAGCCTTTTCAAGCTTTAATTGCTCGGCCTCCTCTTCCGCTTTTACCTTTGCTAAAGCAGATTCTGCTGCTTTTTCTTGGGCTTCCCGCTCTGCAATCGCTTGCTGCACTTTGGCTTCTTCTAAAGCTTCAATTGGCAATAGACTGATAAGCTCAATGCCATTCGGAAATACGGTATCATTACCCGAAACAACGACGACCTTACCTTCTTTTGTCAGGTAAACCAGTGGTATTGCCGTCTCACCGTAACGTTTACGAAAATGTTCAAAGCTGAAGTTTTCGGTTAAATTCGTTACTTTAAGTTGAGCGCCTTTCGCCATTAGGCTGGCTATCTTGGCATACGACACTGCATCACCAAACAAACATAAACGTTGCTTATAACTTTCAGAGAGCTGGTGGCGTGCACTGCCTACTTCGGTATTATTAAGACCAAAAACTTTTTTAGCACCAAAAAAGTCTTGGAAATGAAAGCTCACTAACGGGTTTAACTGTCGGTAAGGTGAAATAATCAACACGCGGCCAATTCCAGTTAAATCCATATAGGTTTCAGCATGTTCCGAAACAGGATTACCAAAATACACTGGAATATTATCCATACGCGCGAGCCTAATGTTATCCCAGTTATTATCAGCCAGTAGCACTTTGACATCTTTGGCTTTTAAAATTTTCGCTAACTCTCTGGAAAATTTAGAGGCGCCAAAGATCAATAAACCTTGGGCAGAATCGGCTTTAACACCAAGAAATCGTGCCCAACGTCCCGCAGTCAAACTTTGGATCACTACAGTGCCGATAATAATTAAGAACACTAAGGGCACAATTGCATCTGCGCCCTGCACATTGTTGGCTTCTAACTTGATTGCAAATAAAGAAGATACCGCCGCGGCCACAATACCTCGAGGGGCAATCCAGCATAAAAACCACTTATCCGCTTTCGACAGAGATGTGCCGATACCAGAAACCCAAATACTCAGCGGTCGTGCCAATAACATGGTCACAGCTAAAACCCCCAGTCCACCCCAACCTAAGCCGAGCATGGCATTAGAATCTAATCGCGCCGCCAGTAAAATAAACAGTGCAGAAATCAACAGTACGGTTAATGTTTCTTTAAATTCAAGGATTTCAGCAATATCCACACCACGCATATTCGCAAGCCAAATGCCCATAACCGTCACAGTCAATAAGCCCGATTCTTCTTGTAATAGGTTCGAGCCGACAAAGATACCCAGCATTAAGGTCAAAACGGCGGTATTACGCAGATAGTGTGGCAATAGGTTGTGTCTTAAGATTTGTCCCGTTAGATAACCCGCCACTGCGCCAAGTCCTAATCCGAGGGACAACATAGAGCCTAAGGCATAGAGCACATGCGTCGTTTGATCGCTGGCAACGGTTATGTATTCAAAGACTAACACTGCGAGCAGCGCGCCTATTGGATCAATCACTATGCCTTCCCAACGCAAAATACTCGCTAGCTGGGATTTAGGACGCACACTTCTGAGCATTGGCACGATAACCGTAGGCCCAGTCACTACCACTAGCGCCCCAAAGAGCAATGCAATTTCCCAACTAAAATCCAGTAAATAAAAGGTGGCCGTACTGATACAGGCCCAAGTGATCACGGTACCGATAGTCACAAGATGCGTCACCATACGACCATGATCTTTGATTTCTTTGAAGTTAAGAGTCAAAGCACCTTCAAATAAAATCACGGCAACCCCGAGGGAAATTATCGGGAAAAGCAAATCACCAAAAATCGCATCAGGATTGAGGAATCC
The DNA here is from genome assembly GCF_025654245.1 of Shewanella sp. SM29. Classification (NCBI taxonomy): domain Bacteria; kingdom Pseudomonadati; phylum Pseudomonadota; class Gammaproteobacteria; order Alteromonadales; family Shewanellaceae; genus Shewanella; species Shewanella sp. SM29. The sequence continues at coordinate 29,620 of NZ_JAKKRN010000009.1, read as the reverse complement.
AAGCCCAGGGCCTAAAGTGAGCCCACATAGTAACAAGGGTAAAATCGCTGGTAACCGCAGTTTCCAGCCAAGCCATTGACAAAATAACGATAGCACTCCAATTAGCGCTAGCATGCCAGTAATGTGTTCAACCATATAAATCCTTTAGATAACTGAGCTAAATACTAATGAGCTTAGCTTTAATGACGCAGATGACAACAGCATGAACAGTAAGCTGAAATTATCTATTCGATATATCCACTGTTAAATATGACTCTTCCCTCATCACCTATGGAGAAAAAATCAAGAAAACGGAGCAATCTAGCGACATCAAGTAAAATAAGCTGTAGTACAAATCCGAAAACATCAGATTTACCTTAAATAGGGATTTAAACTTAAAATAGAAAAACAAAAAAGCCTTATCTTTCGACAAGGCTTTAATCATTTGATGAAGCGAAGACATTGATCAGCGATACACGCTGGTGACTTTCGATAATACGCTAGCTCAAACTTTTATCGTTACTAGGTTACAACCATGGCAATAAGTAAATCCCTAACAACTAAAATGCGTATGGGCCTACTCACTTGATAGACACAACCACACTTATACATATTTACCGAATCCAAATAATAACGCAGGGGATAAATCCCCTGCTTAACACCATTAATCCCTACGGCTACCGTAGTAATCGTGCAGTTCGTTTTCCCATTCAACATCTTTCATATTGGGCCAATGGCCTTTGTCAAAACCCGGCGCCGTTTTGAGTCGCTCTAATGATATATCCATGACAAAACATTTTTGCTCATGATTAAGTGTCAGCATCTTCCAAGGCACTGCAAACAGCTTTTCTCCAAAACCAAAATAAGTACTGAACGACAGTACCGCATACCCGACGTGGCCCGTTTCCACTTCAAGCATAATTTCTTTGATATCCCCTAAGGTTTCACCAGAATTATTAACAACATTATTGCCGATCAGTGTTTCAGCGCCCATCAGATATGGGCCGGGTCCTTGTGCCAATGATGGAGAAGCGAACTGTGGATTGTTGTAAATACCGTAAACATCGCGATCATGATAATTCATTTTGTTGACCTCTTTATTAGCGCAGCCCATGAAACTGGACAACGGAATAAGTGAAATACCAAACGTTGGTTTCGAATTGAACATGTCCGTCATTGGACATAAGTTAGAGTATGCATCTCTACAATCACTCGCTCTGTTCGGCATACCGCTTATCAGGTAATGCGAATATAAACACATCGACTCGTCAGATCCCTGTAAGTGCGCCAGCGTACCGACATCCCATTTGCTAGGGCACAGACTCATGTTACCCAGTGCAAAATTGCCCCGGTATCAGGAAGATTAGCCATGTCAATTGCGACTATTTTATTGATTATTTTAATTTTGTTATTTCTCGGCATGCTCCCCACTTGGCCCCATAGCCGAAACTGGGGTTATCGTCCTGGTGGACTTATAGGCATAGTGCTACTGGTGCTGATTATATTGCTGTTAACGGGACGCGTTAGCTAATGCGCCCCATTTTTACTCTTTATCAAAAAGGATAATCTGATGAGAACAATTAAAATGTTAAGTATCTTCCTGCTGGCTCTAGGCTTAGTCGCCGTGGCCAGTTGCAGTTCTGCATACAACAAAGAAGGTACTGGCGAGTATTTAGACGACAGTGTGGTCACCACCAAAGTGAAAGCTGCCATTTTAGGTGATAAAAACTTAAGTGTGGCCGAGATTAATGTTGAAACCTTTAAAGGCGTGGTCCAGCTCAGCGGGTTTGTTAAATCGCGTGAAGATATCAATACTGCGGTAAAACTAACAAGCAAAGTCCCCGGCGTTATTTCAGTCAAAAACGATATGCAACTAAAATCTGGCGCACCTTCACCGCAACTAAAAAACTAGTCATTTAATCTCCATCATTCCGCAGCCCCGTTCTGATGCTGCGGCCCTTCTTTTTGCAGCAGATTTTCTGGTGCCAAGTCAATGCCACCACAGGTTGAACCGCTATGCCCACTCAACACCAAGACACATTAGCCCCACAAATTCAGAACCGATTAATCCGTCATCTGCCAGTGGTGGAACAAGCAGATTTATTATCGCAAGCTGAATTAGTCCAACTTAACTTTGCCGACTTACTGTGCAAGCCTGGCGAGTCATATCAATATGTCTATTTTCCCTTAACGGCTTTTATTTCTTTGTCGTGTTTCAAGCTACCAAAGAAACGCTCAACAACGGCATTATCCCAACACGCACCCACATCACCCATGCTGGCTCGGATACCATAGCTCAATAGCAACCAACCGAATTGCTTACTGGTATATTGCGAGCCTCGGTCACTGTGAAATACCAACCCTCGCGCAGGTTGTCGCAGGTTGTAGGCTTTCATTAATGCCTTGAATATCAAATCCGTGGTCATGCGTTTGTCTATGTACCACCCAATCCTGCGTGAATATAAATCCATCACCACAGCCAAATACATCCAGCCTTCACCTTATGCCGTTCACTTAAGAGTGAACGGCATTTTTCTTTGGTCTAACCGGAAACTTGTTTTTGCTCATTTTAAGGACTCTTGGATATGCCCTTTCCCGTTTACCATCCAATTTAAATTGCCGTGCATTTCGTTCTATATCCAATACGTCTCTCGGGACATTCCCCGGCGTTTGTGATGGCAGTTGCGTCAACTTAAAGATGATATAACTCGCCGCATCCCTAAAACTCAGTTGATTAGGATGGACCGATGGCAAGCTTTTAGCCATCAGCAACATCTTATATCTAATGAGATTGTAGGCCAGTAGCACGCCCCACAGCTCTTGAGTCACCAGCTCCGGTAGTTGACTGCGTAGCGTAAAACGACTCTCCAACAGATGTTGTTTCATCTCTCTGTAGCCCAGTTCGATTTCCCATCGATGGGCATATAAGTCGACGATGTCTTCGCTGGGGTAACGCATCGGGTCAGTCAACGAGGTCAAAATGGTAACTGACTTACCTTTCACTGTCTTAGTGAGTAAACGCGCTTCAAGGGTATCTGGGATCTGCGGCCATTTCTTTCTGGCTTGAGGCATGGTGGTGAGTTTCACCCACTGGTCATGTTTTCCCAGCGTTCGCACCACCTCATATTGAGTGCCTTTCTTCAATGGTAACAACCAGTGGCTGTCAGGTTGCGCTTGCTGCCAAGCATGTAACAGGCCTAGCGAGTAAAATCCTCGGTCAAATAGGGTTAGGCTGTGATTGGGAATGCTAGGAATGAGTTGAGATGCTAAGTTCATTTCATTTTCGGCAACCGAATCAAAGGCGCTGTTGACCAACAAATGGCTGCTTAACTCCATCAAGCAAACCATGCGAATTTGCGGATAAGCCGCTTCGCCTGAAGCGTTTGCGGTACGCGCAAAGGCGGCTTGATTTTGGACACTATCGGGTGTCCGCCACACTACACCGTCAACACCATACAAGTTAAGACCGCACCAATGAGGGTGTTCAGCTCTCGCGTGCCAGGTATTGGCGCTGCGACTAAACACTTCTCGAATAACCTCACTGCCCAATCGTTTACGCGCCTGAGTCACGGCGCTGCGTGCAACATAATCAATCTCTTGCGGCAAAACAATGTCGAGTTTGTTGATGAGTGACCGCACAGACTCCCCTCGGAACAAAGCCATTCCGATAACGGCCCAAATCATCGCGTCCATCGGCAATTTACGCCGTCTTAATGTCTCAAAATGAAGTGTCCGATGGGAGATGTGCAGATGAATTCTTCAGCCTTATTTAGGAAAGTCTGCATCTTTTTTTTAAAATGCAAACTTTCGTTACGAATTTATAAGAAGGAGTATCTTATTCCTTTGTAGTGCCACAGGGCTAAAAGTCTTCGGTAAAGGGGAATAGAAAACGCGCAAGCATGGCAGCGAAAAACGCCGCACGTGGCGCAAGTTGCACTCAGCCATAGATGCAAGCACTCACAAAGTTGTTACAGCTAAAGTCAGTCTTGTGTCAGTTGGCGATAATGAAGTACTGCCGACTTTGCTCAATCCTTTACGGCGAAAGATAATGCAGGTATCGGCAGATGGGGCTTATGATACAAAAGGTTGTTATCAATTACTGCGACGTAAAGGCTGCAAAACTACCATCCTACCTCGCTCGAATGCGGGGTTATGGGGAAAAAGAGCATACACGCAATGAAGCTGTTGATGCACTGAAAGCGGATCAGCTTAAACAATGGAAAATCGATAACGGCTATCACCAACACTCTCTAGCAGAGACCACCATGGGCCGATATAAACAGTTGAATAGTCCAATGCTAAGTTTAAGTGATTACAATGGGCAAGTTGTAGAGGCATTGGCTGGTGTGAAGGCAATGAACAACGTCATTAGACTGGGTATGCCCGTTCGCCAGCAAGTTACTTAATCGGCCAGAAGCCTTGAAATGATTTAATCAACAACGCCGTTCAATACTGACTTGTAGCATTAAGCCTGATCATTGCTTCGGACATGTTAAAGAATTGAGCAACATTTTGGCAGTTTATGCTATGGTGTAAAAATGGGCATATGAATGGTAACTGAGGTACTTTTATATTCAAAGCTAATTAACAGTCAGGCTTTGTGTGACCGACGTCAATCATTCACATACCAATGATATTGAAAATGGGCTAGCAGGATGAATATGGAATGTATGGAGTGAAAGTCACCGCCGTACTCGTTTAAAAAACGCAATTTAGGCTTCTGTACGGCTTTGTTTCCTAATAGTGAAATCCAATGTTTGTCGGGTTTAAATCAAAATAATATTCTGATTACAGATAAACGACTGACGATGAAACAAGGGTTTTATGCGCCATACTGGCGATCAGGAAGCACTCTGTAGTTATTTCTGCTTTTAGGAAACAAAGCCCTTCTGTACCCATAAGTAATGCTGAGTGGATAGACATGAATAAACCTTCTATCCGCTGTCTTTTTGTTAAAGTAATTTCCACATTAATTTCAAATAAAATTAACTCGAAAGTTTAAATGCATAAATCACTGCAACATCTATAGTTAACTTAAAGACGTGAGTACTGATACTTATACTTATACTTATGTAGAGTGCAATATTATTTTAAACAATACATGCGTATTCGCAGGAGAAATATTATGGGTGAGTATAGAAAGTTGTGGTGGACCTTATTAAGTGTCTTCGCCGTGACATTTTCGATATTAGGTTATTTTGGCACTGAAATATACCGAAGTGCCCCGCCAATTCCCGCATCATTTGTCTCGGCAAATGGAAATGTTTTAACAACCGAAGAACAAATATTGGATGGACAAACGGCTTGGCAATCTGTTGGGGGCATGCAATTGGGCTCAGTATGGGGGCATGGGGCGTACCAAGCACCGGATTGGACAGCTGATTGGCTACATCGAGAACTTCTTGTTTGGTTGGATTTAGCTGCCAATGATGAATTTCATCGTCCATATGCTGAACTCACTGGTCAGCAGCAAAATATGTTGCGTTACGAGCTCAAGCATGAATACAGAACGAATACATATGACGTTGAAATGAACACAGTAACGTTATCGCCAAGGCGTATTAAAGCAATTGAACAAACCGGCGCTTACTATAGTGCACTTTTTGGTGGGGCACCTGAACTGCAAAAAACACGCGAAAGCTATGCGATGAAAGAAGTTACGCTGCCCAATCCTGAGCGACGAGCACGCTTATCGGAGTTCTTTTTTTGGACCGCTTGGGCGGCTGCCACTGAGCGTACCGACGGAAAGGCAACGTACACGAATAACTGGCCTCATGAGCCATTAATCGACAATGAACCTACCACTGAGAATATCGTTTGGTCCATCATCAGTGTGGTTATTTTAGTCGCTGGCATCGGTGCACTTGTTTGGGCATGGGCTTTTTTACGTAAAGAAGATGGCGAGCCTGTCGCTCCAGAGCATGATCCTATCTTGTCGTTTAGCTTAACGGCATCACAAAAAGCCTTAGCTAAGTATCTATTACTCATTGTGTCTTTATTTACATTTCAAGTGTTTATTGGTGGATTTACCGCACATTACACGATCGAAGGGCAAAGTTTCTACGGTATCAAAACCTCAGAGTGGTTTCCTTATAGTTTAGTCCGTACTTGGCATATTCAATCTGCACTGTTCTGGATTGCATCTGGGTTTCTTGCTGCTGGGCTGTTTCTTGCACCTGTGATTAATGGCGGCAAAGACCCTAAATTCCAGAAAATGGGTGTTGATATATTATTCTGGGCATTAGTTATTGTTGTTGTTGGTTCGTTCATCGGTAATTATTTAGCAATTGCACAAATCATGCCTGCGAACTTGAGTTTCTGGCTAGGACACCAAGGTTATGAATACGTTGATTTAGGTCGTATTTGGCAAATTGGTAAATTTACTGGGATCGTTTTATGGTTAGTGTTAATGATGCGATGTATTACCCCAGCATTACAGCAAAAAGGCGATAAAAACCTTTTAGTATTATTTATGCTGTCGGTGATTGCGATAGGTTTATTTTACGGTGCTGGATTCTTCTATGGTGAACGTACTCACATTTCTGTTATGGAATACTGGCGATGGTGGATTGTTCATTTATGGGTAGAGGGCTTCTTTGAAGTATTTGCAACAACTGCATTGGCATTTATCTTCTTTAACATGGGATTAGTTACCAAACGCATGGCAACAGTTGCTTCGTTAGCATCAGCCTCATTATTTCTGTTAGGAGGCATCCCTGGAACGTTTCACCACTTATATTTTTCGGGTACAACAACCCCAGTAATGGCTGTAGGTGCAACGTTTAGTGCACTTGAAGTTGTACCTCTAATCGTGCTCGGTTACGAAGCGTGGGAACACTATAAATTAAAGAATAGAGCTCCTTGGATGGCAAATGTTAAATGGCCGATCATGTATTTTGTTGCTGTTGCTTTTTGGAACATGTTGGGTGCCGGTGTATTAGGTTTTATGATCAACCCACCTATTTCTCTATATTACATTCAAGGTCTTAACACGACGGCAACGCATGCACATGCTGCACTGTTTGGTGTGTATGGTTTCTTAGCACTTGGCTTTACATTACTGATATTGAGGTATATTCGACCACACTTGATACTTAATGAACGTTTAATGAAAACATCATTTTGGTGGATGAATATCGGCTTAGCCTTAATGTTATTTACCAGCCTTTTACCTGTTGGCATTATCCAATTTATTGCCAGCGCATCTGAAGGTCTTTGGTATGCGCGTAGCGAAGCACTACTACAGAGCGATACACTGGTAACATTACGCTGGATACGTACAATCGGTGATGTCGTATTCATTGTTGGGGCACTAGCAGTCACTTTGCAGGTCTTTAAAGGCGTATTTAGCGCTTCTGGTAAAGAGGTACATTTGAAATAAAGTGAGATATGAACGATCATCTCTCGGTCAAAATACAGGCCTATTAACTATTAAGGCCTGTATTTTTATGAGATAAACTTAGAGGGAGCAAGATGGTCAAAGTGCACCTAATTTTCATTCAGATTTGGAAGCCCATAGAGTATAAATACAGTGCTATTGCTTCATGATAAACCCCTGTGGATTCCATCGTAATGACAATGTCATTACGCTGACATTTAGATAGCTTCGAGTTCCAATCATTGATGGCTAAATAGTCAATCTTTCTGTTTTTGAAACATTTAAATTTGCTGCCGCTCTTGGCTTGATTTAGCAATAAACAGAGATCGAGCGTTTCTTTGCTTACATCAATTCCAACATTTAATCTCATATCAATGACTCCACTTGCACATACAGCATCATTAGTAAATCACTAAGTGCTCGGATACCATCCAGTATTAGAGAAAGTAAAATCAGGGGATAATCTACAGCTCAATGTTAAACATTACGTGGCGCAACATCCTCACTGATTTTATAGTTTGGAGATAGCTAATCATCCAAAACCTCACCTACAGCGTTTGAACATTCTCAACAAATAGTTGTCCAATTTGGGTTGACCAGAAAAAATGACGGGTTTCAACTTGTCAGCCAAGACAAACTGAGCCGGAGAATGCTCTGTAGAATATTGCAAAACGGGTTTTCATTATAACTAATATTTCATTCCTGAGCACGGTCCTATGTCGACCTTTGGTGAAGAGCGCGAGCATAATCCCTTTGTCGCGGACCAACTTTTACTCTAAGTGTCACGTCATTAAGAACTGTTTGATTTGTGAGCGATAATCACTCGCAAATCAAACGATTATTTCCGTTGATTGTTCCACTTTTACCCATGTTTTCTGGTTTTCCTTCTAGACTTAAAGCAGTTCTTCTGTCTATTGGGGTAAGTATGAAAACAAAAACCATGATGAGTGTGGTATTTTCGACCATAGTCGCGAGTGCCGTGATTTCTGCGGCACTGAGCTTCAATGTTAAGTCTAAAATCGATCTCTTTAATGATGCTGCCAGCATCCGATATCAGTCCTATCAAGTCGCCGATGAGTTAAGGCAAAGTTCCGATGACTTAACGCGTCTCGCTCGCACCTACGCTGTCACAGGCGATGAAAAATACGAAAAAATGTATATGGATATTTTAGCTATCCGTAATGGTGAGAAATCCAGACCCGAAAAATATCATCAGATTTATTGGGATTTAGTGCTGAATTATGGCGATAAACCTAAGCCAGACGGTGCGAGAATTGCAATTAAAGCACAAATGCAGTCCCTCGGTTTTTCCGATGAAGAATTTCATTATCTCGAACAAGCCCAACAAAACTCAGATGCGTTAGTTGCCCTCGAAGTGAAAGCCATGAATGCCGTCAAAGGTATCTTTATGGACCCCAACACCCAAACTTACACGATCAAAGGCGAGCCTAACTTAGCCATGGCGCGGGAGTTATTGCATAGCGACCAATACCATAGAGAAAAAGCCAAGATCATGCAGCCGATTGATGAGTTCTTTACGGCGTTGGATAAACGTACCGATGGTGAAGTTAATGGTCGTCTCGACTCCTTACATGCGGCATTAAACTGGTCTCAGTTCGTGTTATTTATCGTGATTTTAGCGGCCGTTGGTGGTTTCATTATCGTTAAGAGCCGGATTGTGACTCCCTTAGTGCAGACCTGTAGTGAGTTGCTCGACATTCAGCGCTCTAAAAATCTTGCGCGGCGGATTTCTGTTACCACCGAGGGAGAGATTGGCGAAATCGTTAATCAAATCAACTTGTTTATCTCTTCCCTTGCCAGTTCCTTATCGACAACGGATGGCATTGCTAAAGAGGTGGCTGATTTAGCGAAGCAAACTAAAGCATCCATTCAAGTTTCGCGTGAAAGTTCCAATCGAGTGGCCAGAGAACTGGATGCCAGTGCCAGTGCGATGGAAGAAATGACCACGACGTTGGTGCATGTAAGTGAGAGTACGTCAAACGCTGAAAGCCGCGCCGCTGAAAATGAAGCGCATGTCACTGTGGGTAAACAGACGGTATCGGAAGCGTTGAAAGCCATGTCGGTATTAGAAACTGAGTTTACCAACACTCAAGATTCTATGTCGCATCTAGTGAACGAAAGCACCCAAGTCAGTAATGTGTTGAGTGTGATTAAGGCGATTGCAGAGCAGACGAATTTGCTGGCACTGAATGCCGCGATTGAAGCCGCAAGGGCCGGTGAGCAAGGGCGAGGCTTCGCTGTGGTGGCCGATGAGGTTCGATCATTAGCCCAGCGCACCCAAGATTCCACTAAGGAAATCGATGATATTGTCGCAAGCCTTCAAAATCGTACGAATCAAGTGGGTACATCTGTGACTCAAGCGGCGACGCTTATGCAAAAGGCGGGGGTAGAGTTGCAACGTATCGTAGCTGTATTTGAGGATATTCGCCACAGTACGGAAGCGATTCATGGGATCAATACTCAGGTTGCCGCTTCGACTGAGGAACAGTCCTTGGTTTCTAAAGAAATCGCTTCGAGTATGATGGTGATCCGCGATAATTCCCGTGAAGTATCACAGATTATCGAACAGATAGAATCGACCTCTATTAGCCTAGATAATCAATCCCAGATACTGCGCACTAAGGCGGGGGAATATCAGTTTTAGATGACCGCTACAAGAATACTCCATTCAAGACTTGGATAATGACATGGAATCATCCACTTTTAATCGGCCTTGCAATGGACAAAGATATAATAGGTAGTAATTAAAATTCATCAGAAAGATAACGGGTCCAACTATGAAAATAAATGAAATATTTAGCTAACTTCATAGCGCTATGTGGATAACATTGCCAACATCACTGATTCGAAAAAATGTGCACTGTTCTGGTCTAATCCCATCGTACATTTAATTTTGAGACAGTATAGTCAATAAATTATGAGGTTAATATGAGTCTGAAAAAATAACATAAGAGTTATCCGCAGGCATTTAAAGATGAAGCCGTCTTGATGATGCGAGAACAAAGTTATAGCGTTGCCGATGCGGCAAAGTCTCTTGGAGTTAGCACTACTCCGCTTTACAATAGGAAGGAAAACACCAAGCCCTGCAACAAAGCATCACCTTAGAAGAGTCTGAGCGTGATGAGTTGAAGCGATTGCGTAGAGAAAACAAAGAATAACGTATGGAGAAAGAAATTCTAAAAATACCCAAGGGGCACGCCGAGGCCAGCGCCTTCTTTACGAGAGAAATGAAGTAAAATTTCGTTTCATCAAACTGCAATCCAACCTGTTTCCCTTAGCACTGTTATGTCGAGTAATGAGTGTCAGTCAATCAGGATATTACGATTGGCATAAGCGGCCTGCAAACCAGGGAAAGAGCGTGAATGTTTTTTAAGCATTTATTATTTTATCCAAATACGCTGAATTCATTGCAGCTAGGCGTCTCATGCGGCGAAGACTTAATTTACTCGGTTCTTTTTTGAGAATGTTGACGGTAACCTGCTGCAGCCTTGCGAGATTTTCTGCACCATCGCCTCGGGATATCTGACATGCATCCTCATTCATGATCACATCCAGTCCCCAATGAAGCTGATTTTCAACAGCCCAATGACCGCGTGCGGCGGAGGCTAATTCTTCAGCCGATAATTGGCGGAACTGATGTAGTAACGTGTCTGCAGCGTTCCTTTGCCTTTGTTTACCCGACAACTAATAACTTTGCCAAAGCTGCGTATGGTCGGCAACTTGGCATCAATTAGCTCCGTGGGTGCATCTATAATTTGGTGTTCCCGATATTCTTTTCGGCCATGCTGCGCCTCGATTTCAGTGGTGTTTTCGACATCCTCTGACTGAACGGCAAAGGCCTCTTTTACGCGCTGATGTAAAGCACTTTGATTACCTTTTACGGCTAACAGGAAGTCGGCACCTTATGGTATGCGCAATATCTGCTTGAGTACCCATAGCATCAATGGTGACCTGTGTGCCTTTAATATTCAATAAAGCTAATAATTCAGGGATCTCATTGGACTTCGCATCAGTTTTAAGTTGTCCCATCACCACACCATTGGTGACAGAGAAAGCATTCACCATATGAATAGCGGATTGACGCTCTTCTCAGTTATAAGAACCGCGTAAGGTTTTGCCATCAATGGCAATGACTTGCCTTGGATCAATTGTTGGGTTGCCTGCATCCATGAAATAAAAGCTTGTCGCAACACTTCTGGATCAACTTTGCTGATAATTCGTGCGATAGTGTCATGAACAGGAATACTTTTGCTGAAATAACCATACCTCTTCAGTATTTCCAAGTGGCAATGGCCAAAGTCTTCAATATCTTCCCAGCCCTCAGAGCCACCGATGACCGCCACCACGGTTAGGAACAACACATCGAACAAGGGATAAGTCACTTTGGCGGCCTGTCGGTGGTCTTCAATAAGTTCAAAGTGTTTGGTAAGAGAAAGAAGGCTCATGATCGTGTCTCGGCAAAAGAGAATATAAGATCACAAAGCCGTCAAATTGAGAAGTATTGCCCGTTTGAATGGCTGAAAATTGTTCGCGACCTCACCCTGCCACCCAGTTCAGATAGGCTTTGGTGCTGTACGAACGCTTTGAGCTTGGCTTGCTGTGCAATGGACAATGTCGCAGGACGGCCTGGATTAGGCGTATCGTCTAGACCACTCAAACCTTGAGCTAAATAGGTGGATATCCATCGATTGACACTGGTTCTACTGACCTTGAGCATGCTTGCGATAGCGGTACGAGAATGACCTTCGCTGAAATAGAGCAAGGCAAGATACCGCATACGTTTACGTGCGCTCTTCTCCGATTTCACTAAATAAATATAAATAGTATTTCGTGGCAAAATGCTAAAAATTGACCCTCGGTTAAAATTGAGTTGAGGTCACAAAATGGTCACGTTTTGGTCACAGTCACGAAGAGAGAAATAGGAATATTGGATGAATTAAAATCAAAAAGCCCAAGCTATTTAATAGCTTGGGCTTCATGAATGTTGGCGGAGCGGACGGGACTCGAACCCGCGACCCCCGGCGTGACAGGCCGGTATTCTAACCAACTGAACTACCGCTCCAAATTCTTCCATACCCAAATATTTGACGGGTATCTAACCCACTAACCCCAGCGTGACAGGCCACTGATGTTAAAACGATAGTCTAACCAACTGAACTACCCCTCCAAATCTTTCCATATCTAACTATCTAACGGGTATCTAACCCACTAACTCCAGCGTGACAGGCCGCTGATATTAAAACAGAACGATAATTCAACACACTTATCAAGGCTCTGCTTAAGATGCGAAGAATAATACGGTTGAGCCCTGCAGGCGTCAACCGTTTTTTTACTTCGATTTATCATTTGATTAAAAAAAAGCCAAGTCAATTGCAGACCTTGATTTATATCCCAAATATCGCTGCAACGTTCCAGTTCAAAGTCATAAATCAAACACATTAAGTAACGCTTGGCTAACGGTCTTTATCTGCCTCATCTGGCATAGTGAGATCGATTTCATCTAATGAAGGCGCTGCGGGTGGATTTGCAGATGCTTCATTCAATAAACGTAACTCCGCGGCAGCTAAGGCCTGCGCCAAACTTTGGCGCTTACGCCACACAATTAATCCCACCACGCCTAAGACTAATAAGATAGCGTTGACTGTAATGATCCAGAACATTGCATCTTTCTTCGCAAGCTCTTCTTCCTCTGCCGCTTTTTGTGCAGCAACAGCAGCCAGCTCTTCGGCACTTGGTGGTGGTTCTGGTGGTTCAATTAAGTTAAAGAAAAGCTCAGGTAAATCCAGCACGATTTCACGACCAGTGACAGTCGTCGTCGCCACAAAACCTTTAATTCGATAACTACCAAACTCTGTCACTGTAGGTAAATCTAACTCAGAGTCAGGCTCAGTGAGACCATTAACAACCAAAGGCAGTTGCAAGCCAGCAGGGCCGACTAACTCAAAGGAAAAATGCGTCTCAGCCAGCTGCAACACTGTCTTATCCACGTGTAACATGACTTTCCATTGCCCTGTTAGCGGATCGTCAGGGGTAATAACTTCTAGATTAATTGGCCGAGGTGACAATTTAAACGGGAATGAAACCTGCCGTTCAAACACATTATTACGTGCCTGCACGACAAACTCATAATCACCCCAAGGCTGCTTTATATTGATATTGCTGGTAAATACACCATCGTCGGGTTTTTCATCGTAATCTTCACCATTGTCTTTATAGGAACCAACAATAATGTCACCAGCAGCAAAATTTTCATCGCCCGCCTTATGTTTACTCACAAAATGTGCCGTCCATTCGACTAAATAATCTAACCCAGGCATACGCACACGCTGCTCGTCACCCATTAACTGCGCGACAATTTTAACTTGTTCACCTTGGAAGATTGGCTGTGGTAAAGGCTGGACTTCGATTTCGAGTTTAGAGAGCTTCTTAAGGGTTGAACCTGAGACAACCTTGCCCACCAACTGCCAAGGTCCGGGCTGTGGCGACTCAATGTAAATAATATCGCCCGTTATACCATCAACCCACTTAACGGTTGCGGGATGACGATTGGCGTACCATTTACTGCCATCGGGTAACACTATGACCACAGGCGCAGAGCCATATTCACGCTCCACTAATAAGGTCATGTTATCGACCATATGATCAATACGAAAACGGTTTTTAAGCTCGGAAGCCGTCTCCAATCCTACAATCGGCGTAGCCTTAGGTGGCTTGACGACTTTTTTGGCTGGATCTAGGTCAGCGGCCAATACACTCGCCACACTTAATAACAGCGTAGTGGTAAGAAGGCAAAAAGCTAAAATGGGTTTATGGCGCGACATCGGCATAGTAATTCTTCTATCCTCTCCAGAGGCATTTACCTGATTTTGCGACTAAATCAAGGCGTTGTTCATGCATTGTCAATTCATCGGCCGATGCGCCAATCACTTTAAGATTAAGTGATTGTGGATCAAAACGTTGAATTCCCCCCGCTTCCTGCCCCGCTTCTTCATTAGACAAATTAAACTTTGTCTGTCCGCCAGTCATGATCAGATAAACATCGGCGAGGATCTCGGCATCGAGTAATGCGCCGTGGTACTCGCGGCGAGAAGTATCGACGCCGTAACGCTTACAGAGCGCGTCGAGATTGTTTTTCTGGCCGGGATGTAAAAACTTAGCAATCTCTAAGGTATCGAGGATCTGACAAATATCAGCGGTTTTCGGACCACGCGGCTGCAGCAGTGAAAACTCATGATCCATGAAGTTCACGTCGAAGTTCGCGTTATGTGCGACGATTTCAGCGCCATCGATAAAGTTGATAAACTCTTGAGCAATTTGATGGAAACGCGGCTCTTTAGCCACGCGCTCATCGGTAATACCGTGAACGGCGATGGCTTCGGGATCGATTGCTTGACCTGGATTGATATATTGGTGGTAATAACGCCCCGTCAAACGACGGTTCACCACTTCCACACAACCTATCTCGATGATCCTATGGCCTAAATAGATGGCGCCGCTGCCCTGGTTCATACCTGTGGTTTCGGTATCTAAAATAACCTGACGGCTAGCATTAGAGATAATATTCATGTTTTTATGCGCTTCTTATGACAATTTTTAGTTATACTCGGCCGAAATTCCCGGCTATGGTAACAATTTGATGACTGAACTAAAACTGATCCACATCTTCACCGACGGCTCTTGCTTAGGCAATCCCGGTCCTGGCGGCTATGGCATTGTAATGAATTATAAAGGCCATACAAAGGAGATGTCCGACGGTTTTGCGCTCACGACCAATAATCGCATGGAATTGTTAGCCCCAATCATAGCGTTAGAAAGCTTGAAAGAGCCTTGCCAAGTCGTGCTCACCAGCGACAGCCAATATATGCGCCAAGGCATAATGACATGGATACATGGCTGGAAGAAAAAAGGTTGGATGACATCAAACCGTACCCCAGTCAAAAACGTTGACCTATGGAAACGATTAGATAAAGCCTCACAGATGCACACTATCGACTGGCAATGGG
The DNA here is from genome assembly GCF_025654245.1 of Shewanella sp. SM29. Taxonomy (NCBI): domain Bacteria; kingdom Pseudomonadati; phylum Pseudomonadota; class Gammaproteobacteria; order Alteromonadales; family Shewanellaceae; genus Shewanella; species Shewanella sp. SM29. Next base: position 14,239 of record NZ_JAKKRN010000009.1, on the reverse strand, counting down.
TCAAAGGTCATGCAGGCCACGCCGAAAACGAACGTTGCGATGTGTTAGCTCGCACCGCGGCAGAATCTAAACCAACCCAACCCGATTTAGGTTATCAGCCTTAACCCAGTGCCACTCAGTGTAAACTCGCTAAGTGCGAAAAAGTAAGTTCGATGCAATCACGCCTAAGTTAAACATTTGGGCGTGATGATTTATTTCACTACTCACTGTCAGCTCACCGTTAACATTCATGCTCACTATTTATGAGCCATTGCTATCAAACGGCTTATTTTAGTTCCACACCTGCAATATTGAAAAAATTCTCACAAAACAGCACAAAAGCTTGACCTAGGGATGTCGCCTGACGGCTCTTATGGGTGATGCGATAAAACTGCCGCTCGAGTACGAGTCCCTCAATCGTGACTAACGCCAACTCTTTACGACTGATTTCTTTCTCCAGCGCCAACTCAGATAACACCCCAAGCCCAGCACCTTGTTTCACGGCCAATTTAATCGCATCCGGCGTAGTAAAGCAGAATTTAGCCTCTGGCTGCATATCCAACTCATTGGCGGCATTTACAAAATATTCGCGAGTGCCCGATCCTTCCTCACGTAGCACCCAAGACAGGCCTTTAACAACTGCAGGTTTAACCACTTTCCCCGCCAGAGGATGCGCCGGATGACAAAACACCAGCAGCCTATCCTTATGCCATGCCTCGACACTCAAACGATTGTCAGTGCAATGGCCTTCAATAAAACCCATTTCAGAGCGGAACTGAGCTACCGCTTGGATCACATCTTGAGTATTTGTGATCGCCACATCCACATGGGTTTGAGTGTGCTGCTGACAAAATGCCACTGCGGCTTTCGCCATCAGATAGTTACCTATGGTCGAACTGGCACTGATACTTAAGCGCCCAACCAAATCGCCACCATGGTAGGTAAATGCCTGCTCAATTTGCTCAACACGGTGCAATAAATCCGTCGCCAGTGGCAACAGTAAATTGCCCTGCGAGTTCAGCTGTAATCGATTACCAATGCGCTCGAATAGGCGGGCATTGAGCTGTTTTTCTAACTCAGCCAAAGCCATAGAAGTGGCAGGTGGTGATAAATTAACCTGATCCGCCGCCTTTGCGACTTGGCCGCTACGTGCCACAGCTTCAAATACCGCCAGTTGTCTCAAGGTGATCCGCATATAAAAAAACCTGTACTTAAAAAGGAAATGGCTTATCAGTTTTCCGAATGCTCTGATAAATGCCCTGAACGTCCCGCGGTCGGTGCCGTGGTCCAATTCGTTTGCCGCACCTTACGTTTATCGCGAATAGGCGTGAGTGGCGACTCGAGTTTACGCGCCACAATCAAATACAAACTGCCCGCGCTAGGAAGCCATGACGCTAAACTCTGTTGAAAAAATCTACCTTGGGTAAACTCGCCCATTAATGGGTGGTAGACCAAACGCTCATCCCCCACCACTTGATAACCTAATAAACCTAACCAATCTCGCACCCTCGAAGGCATAAAAAAACGGCCATTCCAAGGAAGACAATCCTGATATTTAGGCCATAACTTACCCAAAAATACCGGACTCAAGGGATTAAAACCGACGATAAAAAGATAGCCTCCGGCGATGAGTACCCTATCGGTTTCGCGAAGAATACGGTAAGGATCGGGTTCAAATTCGAGCAATAGACTCATCACCACCGCATCTATCGCCGCATTCTGCAGGGGTAAATGACAAAAATCGCCTTCAATCGAGGCGCCTTTGGATGGCGAGAGTGAAAAATGATGGGCGACTGGCGATGCCATGCTCGACAATTCGGCACTCAAAGGCCCTAACTTTAATAAATGATAACCAAAGACTCTTGGCCACCAATCTTCAAGCTGTTTAGCGACGGCTTGCTGTAGTGCCTCACCATTGGGTAGGTCACTCCATTGTTCGGGCTTGAGCTCAGTACTAAAATGCGACACAGAGTTCCTCCGTTAGTTGGGTAGACAAGTATCCAATTGGGTCAAAGATGACCAACATTCTGCCACAGGGCAAAAGCGGCAAAGGTCGCCAAGGGCCGTTCACTCATGGATAATACCTTTATCTTCAAATTGAAATACGGACATAGGCAGTTCTATGCTCACTATAACAGCGATCAAAGCCTTTAATGACAATTATATCTGGGTGTTACAACAACAGCCCCATACTCAGGTTTATGTTGTCGATCCCGGCAATGCAAGTGTGGTCATTAACTACCTGCAAGCCAATCAACTCACGCTAGCGGGTATTTTACTGACCCACCACCACAATGACCATACGGGTGGCGTAGCAGCGCTTCAAGCCTATAGTCATAATAGACTCAGAGTTTATGGTCCAGATAATGAGAAGATCGAAGGCATCACACATCCACTGCACGCAAAATCCAAGCCCAAATTCACGCTGGAGTATCTCAGCGCTGATCTGCAAGTCTTAGATGTACCAGGCCACACTGCAGGACATATAGCCTACGTTGTTGAAGATGCCTTATTTTGCGGTGACACCCTGTTTAGCGGCGGCTGCGGACGCTTATTTGAAGGCACGCCAGCGCAAATGCTTAACTCACTACAGCAACTTGCCCAGCTTCCCGCCGACACTCGGGTTTATTGTGCCCATGAGTACACACTTTCAAACCTCAAATTTGCCCTCGCGGTCAATCCCAACAATCGCGAGCTCCAAGACTATAACGAACGCGCGATGCAGTTACGTCGCCAAGACAAAGCAACTGTTCCCTCCACCATCGCTTTAGAGCGTGCCATCAATCCCTTTTTACGCCCCAGCGACACTGAAATTGTCGATAACATAAAACAGCATTTTAGCGGTCTAAATCACGCAAATTTAGACGAACTCAGCGGTTTTACCTTACTCAGACAGTGGAAAGATAATTTTTGATCACAAAAGCAATATTATAGATTGAAATTCAAACAGTTTTTCTCATTTTTGATGATGTAAGTCAAAAATGGCCTTACATTATGTACGATAATTAAGGGACAAGATCGAAAAGATCCCATAGAATGGCTCGTTTTGCGTGAAAACTTTGCGCGCTGCGTCGTCTTTATCTTCATATAAAACATACTGTTACTATAAAGAAAAGCGATGCACTAACAGAGGACTACCGTTTTCAATGAGAGTATCACTTTATGTTGTTGTAGGGGGATTTGCCCTACTCACAGGCTGTCAAACATTAGACAACCATGGCGTTAACCAAACAGAAGTTGAAGCCGTCACAACCGAAAATACAGTCCCAGAATATTACCTCGCAACCGAGGCTCCATCGGCGCAAATTACCGATGTGTGGGAGCGAATTCGTCAAGGCATGCAGTTACCGGTTCCAGATCAAAAATTGGTGAATCAATACCGTGATTGGTACATCAAAAATCCACAGCATCTGGCGATCATCTCGGAACGTGCTGCACCTTATATGTACATGATTGTAGAAGAACTTGAAAAGCGTCATCTTCCTATTGAGATAGCTTTGTTACCAATAATTGAAAGCGCCTTTGATCCTTCCGCATCATCGACTGGCGCGGCATCGGGTCTGTGGCAATTTACCACACCTATGGCCAGTCATTTCGGTTTAGAAATGAACTGGTGGTATGACGGTCGTCGTGATGTCCCCGCATCAACGACTGCGGCGCTCGATATGCTGGAATACCTCTACGATAAAACCAATAACAATTGGCTTTATGCTATTGCTGCCTATAACTCGGGTGAATCACGGGTGCTCAATGCAATCAAACGTAACGAGAAAAAAGGCTTAAAAACGGATTTTTGGTCATTGGATTTGCCCAGAGAGACGGAGCGCTATGTGCCGCAACTGCTCGCACTGGCAGAAGTCATTAAACACGCTGATGAATATGGTATTTCTTTAGCGCCAATTGACAACAATCCGACTATTGAAGTGGTTGATATTGATAGCCAAATTGATTTAGCCATGGCGGCAGGTTTTGCCAATATGACCACGCTTGAGTTACAAAAACTCAACCCAGGTTATAACCGCTGGGCTACGTCGCCACTTGGTCCGCACACCTTAGTGCTACCAATTGATAAATCGGAAGAGTTTAAAAAAGCGCTCGCTGAAACAGAAACCGAAGATAGGATCAGCTGGTTACGTTACACGATCAAATCTGGCGATAGCATTGGCAAGATTGCTACGCAGCACCATACGACCGTTGCCGCTATTCGCGCCGCCAACGGCATGAAAAGCAACACGATCGTCGCAGGCAAGCATTTGATTATTCCTGTCGATGCGCAAGACAAGCAGCTTTATGCCCTGTCAACTAAGCAGCAATTGCCGAAAAAATCACATGCTGCAGTTGAATCAACAAAAATTGCTTATCAGGTTAAGTCAGGAGACACACTCTCAGAAATAGCCCAAGCCCATAAAGTGACGGTGAAACAACTCAGCACTTGGAACAAATTGGCTAAGAATAGCAAGCTACAAAACGGTCAGAAATTAGTGATCTTAGCACCAAAGGAGCTTGAGCAAACCGCCCAAATTCGTACTGTGAATTACAAGGTAAAATCCGGTGATTCACTTGCCCGTATCGCCAATAAATTTAACGTAACTGTTGCCGAGCTACTCGAGTGGAATAGCCTAGCGCAATCACAGTATTTACAACCAGGCCAAGTGATCAAATTAGTGGTTGATGAAACTAAGTTGAGTGCGTAGGGACTAAACTGGCACATAGTTCGAACGGATTAGTGCTATAAATCCTAAGCAAAATTGAGCCATAGATAACAAAAAGGCAGCAACCCTATCGGATTGCTGCCTTTTTCTATTATGAGAGGCGACGTTATTCCATCGTCAATAATAAAACAACAGGCGCCATAACAACGGCATCAGACTCTAATGCTTTAGCGGCAAAATGCGCTTCTAAGCGAGCACCATCTGCAGGTATTCCTGCAAATGCTTTAGGCGGAATACTAAATGAAGTCGTGATCACTTTCCCTGCCGCCAATTGGCTATCACGTAATGCTTGGGTAAACATCATATCATCCGACCAAGCCCACAGACGTTTGCCCTCCTGCGTTACCAACCACAAATCCGCCGTCATCCCAGAGTTATAACGTAGGCCGACTGCATAGGTTTGTGGATTTGTCACAGTCAATGTCGCCTTAACCGGCTGCTTAAAATCGATAAAAGGTTCTAAAGTTAATTCACCGCGAAGCAGGCCTTGTGCCTTTTCTGCCATCACAGGTTCAGCCTTTAATGTCGGAGTGCTTTTAAGCCCAGAAACATCGAGTGCCAGATCGGCAGCGCGAATAATCTCAGGCTGAACGGCCGCAGCTGTTGTAGTCTCACCCTTGGTTGACTGACTCGTGTCAGCGGCTTCGGGCGCCGAGCACCCAACAAGTTGCCCGCCAACAAAAGCACTCGCGCAAACAAGTAATGCGTAACGCGTTGAAGCAACCATTAAAAACCGCCTAGTTTTTTCAATAAGGAGTCTTTTAATTTTTCCTTAGCTTTGTCGGTTTCTTCCTTTAGCTGATTATTCAGTAAGGCTTTAGTATCCAAAGCATATTCAGGTTTTTGGAAAGTGCCTGTAATCGCCAACGGAATGTCAACTCCAGCCAGCGCATCTTTGTCGCTACCACCCTGACCCTTCAATGAATTCACTAGGCTAGCGGTTAGTCTGTAGTCCAAGGCTTCAGTCAATAAATTCGCAGTGCCTTTACCATCCAAACGCAGTAAAGGCGAAGACAAGGCAAGATCTGGATTCGTGGCAACGCCATTATCCAACGAGAAACTGCCCGTCAGACTCGAGAAGTCAGTTTTGCGCTCCGCCTTCGTTTCTGGCGATAAGTCGCCCTTTAACTTAGCTTGTGCGCTGCGGATCATCTGTGGAATATTTACCCCGTATAGAGCACCGTCATTAATATCAAAATGACCATTCGCTAACAAGTTTTTCTTTAACTGCTCAGGGATCAAACTCTTACCTTTCCCCTTCACATCAAAGTTGGCTGTACCGGCCAATAAATCCACATCCGCCGCATCTTTCAGCAAAGGACGAATTTGTACGCCCGTCACTTGTTTATCAAATTGATAACTCGCCACTGCTTGACGAGCATCAACCTGAGCGCTCACCAGCAACTGACCTTGATATAAATCCGCATTCAATTTCGTCAGATCTAACACGCCATTTTTAATGCCCACATCCATTAACCAATTTTGAGTCGACAGATTCGCGACCTTAATAGACTTAACAGTCAACTTGAGTTTTACATCAAGCTGCTTAAGGGCTGAGAGATCAGGCTCAACTGCCTGAGTGTTTGCTGCTGGCGCTTGTTCAGCGGTGGCGGTGGCCTCTGTTTTAGGTAACAGCGTATCTAAATCAATATCGCCGACTTGAAAATCAGCATTGATTTGCGGAATTTTTGTGGCGTAATTCACGCCAACTTTACCCGCAGCGGTAATGCTCGCCGCGGTAAGCTGCGCAATATCGACGGACAATTGCTGTTTATCAAGGGCGATTTGAGTTGCTAAGCTGACAGATGTTTCGAGTTTCTTGTTCGGAATACTCTCACCTTCCACCACAGTATCAATTTTCAGCCCATTGATAACGAGTTGTTTAAAGTCTCGACTGAGTTTTAGTTCACCTTTAGCTTCGCTACTTATCGTCATATCCGGCATAGTTGCACTGAATTCAAAGGCGATAGGCGCAAATTTATCTAAGGAAAACTCACCTAGGGTGAAGCTACTTAAGGTAAAGACTTGAGTCTGCTTATTAGCTTCGTCAATCAAATTAATTTGGGTATTGGTGATAGAAATGCCACCAATATTAATGTCGTTAAGTTTGGCATTCGATGAAGATTCGGCGGCAGCTGGAGACGCAGTTTTTGGGCTATTATCGCCGCTCAACCCATCGAAACTGCTAGTGCCATTTTTACGGGTGACTAAATTGATCGTTGCGCCATCGAGACTCAATTCTGCAATTTCAATTTTCTGACTAAACAATGGCATTAGCGCCACTTCAGCAACGGCTTTTTTGACTTCTAACATAGCCTTAGGCGTAAAGCCTTCAGGGTTAGATAAAGACACCCCTCCTAAATTAATACCTATGACAGGGAAAAATGTCCAAGATAAATCGTCAGTAATGACTAATTCACGACCCGTTTGTTTTTTTACGGCATCGACTATTTCAGGTTTAAAATCATTAGGGTCGAAAAAGACGGTGAGATAAACGGTAACTAAAAGAATGAGCGTCACCATTAAGGCTAAGAGCCACTTAATGAATTTCATATAAATATCCTTATCAAAAACAACTTGAATTTATAGCAACTAATGCATTTAGAAATGTTAATTTAAAAATGCAAAGTTCAACATTTCATCACTTACTGCAATACCATTTTCATCTGCATAGAGCATCATACCGGGCTTAACCGTCACGCCCCCCATATCGACAGCCACATTAATTTGGCCTTGACCTAACTTTTCGGTTTTTATCGGCATAGCCCCTAAGGCAAAGACACCTAAGCTGAAAGTATTTAATCTCGCCACATCGCGAACACAACCATTAATCACTATCCCTTGCCAACCATTATCTAAGGCGCTCTGCGCTATGAGGTCACCTAATAGTGCGCGGCGCAGAGAACCGCCGCCATCGACAACGAGCACTTTTCCATGCCCATCCTGTGCAAGTATCTCTTTTACCTTTGAATTATCCTCGAAGCACTTTACTGTGACTATCTCGCCCCAGAAGAGCCGTTTACCACCAAAGGGTTTAAATGCAAGGGGAAGTAACTGTAATTTAGACGGATAGTGGTCGAATAAATCTGGTAGTAGATCAAGCATTTGAATCTCCATGATAGTCTATAACTTTAGACTACTCATAATTGTAGACCCCGACAAGGTCAAAGCAAAAATCAGCGGAATTTTTTATTTCATTTTAACGTGCAAAGGCTTGGTGTATATTGGCATAAGCATTATAATCTGCGATAGTTAACGTCCTATGACACTATTTAAAGTTTCATACATTTGTTCCCACACCTCTTTGTTATAAAGCGAAAACCAAATGACAACTGATCTTGATTTACAGAGCGCAATCGCAGCTCTTGATGAGTATGGATATGATAAGAAAGTCTCAACGGATCTTGAGCAAGCACGTAACAAGCAACAAATGGGTAAATATATTAAATCTCTCGACTATAGTTTACGTCGATTATTGATATTACAAGAAACCGTTAATGAGTTAGTTGAAGAAAAGAAACATCAATTAGCTCAGCAAGAGAATATTCAAACCTACAAAACAAAAATCATTAACTTGTCGAGAGAATTTAACATTTCTTACGATGAAGTATTAGCGCTGATGGCATCATCTAAATCTAAGAAGTAAGTTTATCGCTATTGTGCTCTATCACCACGCAGTTAAATTGTTTGATTAACATCTGCATATGCCATATAACGAAATATATACTTTTTCGGTTATATGGCAGAGTTTTCGACTTTTCATTATTCGCACAGTGTTAACGATTTCATTTCATAAGTAACAATGCCAACTTATGTTAAGCTCACACTATACCTGTCTAGCTATTTGGCATAAAAAAGCAGAGCCTAAGCTCTGCTGATTTATATCAATATGCGAACTTATTTGCTCTGCATTAATTGGCGAATATATTTCACTGGTGCACTACCATAACTCAAGAATGTTTCGTGGAAAGTTTTAAGGTCAAAATCTTTACCTTGCGATTTTTTGTATTCTTCACGGAAATCATAGATTTCTCGATAACCTGAATAGTAACTCGTCAGTTGCACTTGACTAAGTGTCGCACGGCGCCACTTGCCTTCAGCTTCAGCTTGCTGTTGGAAGGCTTCATTCATCATCAGGGCAATAGCTTGGTCTTCGGTCATGCCTTTCACATGAATGCTATAATCCAAAATCGTGTTACAGATAACACGTAAATTCCACTTGTAGTACATCAACCACATTTCAGGCTCAAAATTGCCATAGCCTTCTTCTAACATCATACGCTCGGTATAAACCGCCCAACCTTCAACCATAGCGCCATTGCCAAATAAACTTTTCACTAAACTCGGAGATTGATTAGAGTAAACGAGTTGAGTGTAGTGCCCTGGGATGGCTTCATGAATATTGAGGATTTGCAGGATCCAGTGATTATATTCACGTAAGTAACTCTCAGCAGACTCATCACTCATGCCATCGAGCGGCGTCACGTTATAATAAGTATTACCTGACTTCTCATAGGGTCCAGGAGCACTAATTGACGCACCGGCATAACCACGCATATATTCGGGCGTTTCACGGACAACGAGTGGCTTTTTAGGATCTAATGTGACTAGGTTTTTCTTATTTACAAATTCAATCAGCTCTGGAATTTGCTTACGCACTTCATTCACGAATTCATCGCGCTGAACATGCTGAGTCGATAATTTATCGATTAATTGGCGAATGGCAAGCTTACTGTCAGCAGGCTTTGGCGTAGTAAAATATTTAGGCCATAACTTATCGGTAATTTTGGCCATTTCTCCTTGAACACGATCTTTATCAGCTACGGCTTTTTGATATAGCTGTTTCGCCGTCATCCCCGCTTGGATATCAAAGGCAAATTTTTGCTCATATAACGCCTCGCCAATTCTAAAACTACGTGCTCCATCTTTTTTAAGTTGAACCACTAATTTGTCTAACCAAGCGATATGGCCGTTAATCGCCGCAGTGGCCGCATCGAAACGCGTTTTAAATAACGCTTTTTCCGCATCAGTCAGACCAGAGTCGGCGACCTGTTTTAATAAGTCATCGGAAAAAACCGAAAATGCACCTTGATTCTGCAGCACTGCTAATTCAGTGTGCTCCAATGTTGGTTTGCTAATGTTCGCCTGCGCGGCAGCATAATAAGCTGGCACATTTTCTAAACGCGCTAATACCGAACGTAATCTGTCATCTAATGGAGCGAAATTTTCATTGATGATTTGGGCAAAACCGCCCGATACGTTGTAACTTGAAGGATCCCACTGCCAGGATTTAAAACTGTCAATTTCCCATGCCATGCTACCGAGTAAATTGTCGATCAGATGGTAATCAATCAGCTCATTCGGCGTTAGCGACTTTTGCTCGAACTGAGTCAATTGCGCTTGCTGAGCTTTCACAAACGCTAAGGTCTTTGCTCGACCTGCTGCATCGGGGATTTCAAGGTAACCATCGTTAACATGCTTGCCACTGTATAAGGCCCAAGTCGGTGACAATTCCCACAATGAATCAATAAAGGATGCTGAAAATTGCTCAAATGAGTGGGCTTTAACTTCAGGTGCGACCACGGGCGCGGTTTGACTCGTATGGGATTGACAACCAGCAAGGCTGGCCAGCGATAGCACTATCGCAAGGGAAATAGCGTTTTTTTTCATTATTATGGGTCCTTTGTTAAGATTTATCAGGCATACAAAAATTACCTCAGTTAATCATATTGCCCCAATAATTGCAGCTATGTTAGCCATGAATACATGCGCGGTTACAAAATTGTAAGTTCTCAATATTTTACCGCCTATCATTCGCCTATTCGACGTATAAGCCCCTCTTTACCAAACACACACACAAATAATGATAATCGCCTATTCTGTTTCACCTCCTGCTATAATATCGCCCTGCTCTACTGTTCATGCTTTAGCGTAACAGTTTGCTTATACATTATTGACCTGACCCTTTACCTGAGACATTCAATGCCATTTTCCAAACTTGGATTAAGCGATCCGATTTTAAGAGCCATCACTGAGCTCGGCTATTCACAACCTACTCCGATCCAAGAAAAAGCCATTCCGGTGATCTTGAAAGGCAAAAACCTGCTTGCTGGCGCGCAAACAGGTACAGGTAAAACCGCCAGTTTTGTGTTGCCAATACTGCAAATGTTCGCCGAGATGCCGAAAATCCGTGCTAAACGCGTTCGTGCATTAATCTTAACGCCAACCCGCGAATTGGCCGTTCAGGTAGAAGACAATATTGCCAAGTACGCAAAATACCTGCCGCTGACGTCTATGGCCATGTATGGTGGCGTGGATGCCACACCGCAGAAACAGCGTCTTATTGAAGGCGTCGATATTCTGGTGGCAACACCCGGTAGATTGCTCGATATGTACACCCAAAGAGCGATTCATTTCGATGAAATCTCGGTATTAGTCCTAGATGAAGCCGATAGAATGCTCGATATGGGATTTATCGAAGACATCAATAAGATCATCGAACGTCTGCCAACAGAACGCCAAAATCTGTTGTTTTCTGCAACCTTATCTAAGCAAGTGCGCTTTTTAGCGAAAACAGCGGTTGAAAACCCTGTCGAAATTGAAATTGCCCGCGACAGCGCAAATGCACCGCAAATCGACCAATGGTTGATCACTGTCGATAAAGATAAAAAGTCGGCCCTGTTAAGCAAACTCATCACTGAACAAGCGTGGAAACAGGCACTGATCTTTATCCAGACGAAACAAGGCGCCGCCAAACTGGTTAGCCAACTCGAAAAACGTAGCATTGCCGCCGAAGCCATTCACAGCGGTCGCAGCCAAGCGGTACGCGAGCAATTATTAGTGGATTTCAAATCTGGCAAACTACGCTTTTTAGTCGCGACTGGCGTTGCTTCCCGCGGTATCGATATCGACGCCCTCACCCGTGTGGTCAATTATGATTTGCCCGATGAAGCCGATGATTATATTCACCGTATTGGCCGAACCGGTCGTGCTGGCGCCTGCGGCGAAGCCATCTCCTTTGTTTCTAAAGATGATTTTAGGAATCTATGTGCTATCGAGCGCCGTCTAGGTCACCTCATAGTGCGTAAAGAAATTGAAGGCTTTGTGCCGAACAAAGAAGTGCCTGTGTCTATTCTCGATTTTGTGCCCAAAAATACTACGCCAAAAACCTTTAAAGCCCGGGCACCTGAGGCCAGATACTCGCGCCCCGCGAAAGAAGGCTCCTTTGAAACCGCCCATGCGAAAAAGCATCGCAGCGCGAAATCAAAGCCAGAGGTTAAAGCCAATGTAACACGGCCGCAAGCTATTCAGACTGACAATGATAACGATACAACGGGTCGCAGCGCGCCCTTTAATCCGTGGAATAGCGGCCCTAAAACTAAGTAATGACTCAGTACAAGTCGTGACTTATTAGATATAAAAACTCATTAAGATAGAAGATATTAGCATGATTACATTTAGCACCAATCTAGGCGACATCACTATAGAACTCGATTTTGAACATGCGCCTGTCAGTTCAAAAAACTTTGTCCGCTATTGTGAAGAAGGCTTCTTTGAACACACGATTTTTCACCGAGTGATCAAAGGCTTTATGATCCAAGGCGGCGGGTTTACCGCAAAAATGAAGGAAAAACCGACCCACGAGCCTATCGTTAACGAAGCCAACAAAGGCCTAAGTAACACCATAGGCACAATCGCTATGGCTCGCACCGATGCGCCTCACTCGGCCACCGCGCAATTCTTCATCAACACAGCCAATAATGACTTTTTAGACCATACTGCCACCACCAATAACGGTTGGGGCTACGCGGTATTTGGTAAGGTTACGGCGGGAATGGACATTATCCAGCAGATTGAGAAAGTCAAAACCACCACGGTCGCTGGCCACGAAGACGTGCCCCGTGAACCTATCGTCATCGAGAAAGTAACGATTAATATCCAAAGTTAATTTTTAAAACAATAATACTTTTTCGTTAATATGATTAATCGCGCAGTTTTAATTGAGCGATTAATCATTTCCCCAAAGTTATTTAGTTAACTTTCCCGTACTATTCAACGCAAATTCATTTTATATAAACCTAAAAACACTAAATCCCCAATACAAAATCACTTAGTATAAAATCAACTGATGGATTATTTAAGCGTTGCCATTATTGACTTAAGACTACTACATATAAAATTAACCTCACAATATAGACCTCTTTCAAACAATGTTATTCATCATAAAAGCTGAAAAACAGCAGCACATACCTGACATCAATATCTTATACTAGCCGCACAAGTTGATAATATTAAAACAATACACCAACCATAATCCTTATGGTAAAAAGAGGCTTAACTTGCCATCTGATATAGATAAAAAAACCATATCTGTATCTATTATCATTTCTTGCTAATGCTTATTATCCCTATTTATTTTTAAGCCAGAATCATTACTACCTTAAGCAGCGAATCCTATTCAGATAAGCAGAGAAAGCTTGCTATAGTGATCAGAAAATGATGTTTCTATTGGATTCTAATAAGCTATATCGTAACTTCTGTGCCTTTGTTGATGAAACCAGAACTCTCATGACAAAACTTTTGACTAGAGATAGCGTCTAAGCATTTAGGGAATTTATTTTGAATAATAGAAAAGGTAGTCTGTTTATGGTTGCTGCGATGGCAGCATTTTCTATTGAAGACATGCTGATCAAATCCGCAGCAGAAACCACCTCTATCGGCCTCATTTTAGCGCTATTTGGCCTAGGTGGAATGTTGATTTTTATACTGTTAACCTGGCGAAAGGGTGAAACTGTGCTTCATCCTGCAGTCTTGTCTACCCCCATATTAGTACGTGCACTATGTGAAATCGTCGGCCGATTCTGTTTTGCTTTAGCCATCACGTTAACGCCACTCTCAAGTGCATCCGCTATTTTGCAAGCCACACCTTTAATCGCCATGCTTGGCGCGGCATTGTTGTTCGGTGAACAAGTGGGTCATAAGAGATGGCTTGCAGTATTGATTGGTTTTATGGGCGTGCTGATGATCATTCGTCCAGGACTTGATGGTTTTGAGGCCACATCTTTATTCGCCGTTATCGCTACCTTAGGTTTTGCAGGACGCGATTTAGCAACACGCGCAGCTTCTCCCGTGTTATCTAATATGCAGCTTGGAGTGTATGGTTTTTTTGTGTTGATTCCTACAGGCTTAGCGATACTGATTTACCAAAATGAAGCAATACAGTTTAGTGCTACCGCAGCAATACAGATAATTGGAGCAATCGTCTTTGGTGTAATGGCTTATAATGCGCTGACAATCGCTATGTAGTGGCACACTAATTTTGGCCACCTAAATAGAGGTGATATTATTACCTCGTAGATGACTTTAGGTGAACACATGAGATCGACAACCAGAAAAACATTTAGTGCTGAATTCAAACTTGAAGCTGCCCAATTAGTCCTCGATAAAAACCATAGCATCATCGAAGCTGCAAAGGCGATGAACGTAGGTAAATCCACTATGGATAAATGGGTGAGACAGTTAAAACTAGAACGCCAGGGTGGCACACC